>JALNYP010000024.1 GCA_023229795.1 Syntrophobacterales bacterium | reverse complement strand
GGATACACCATTTTTCACAAAATAACTAGCCCTTATGCATTTTTTCCATTAATTTCAAAATAATTTGTCCCCTCTCAGAAGGGGAACTGAACGGTTACGACAGATTTATCCTCTGCTCCCTTCTGGATTTGTTTTGAAAACTTCTTATGTTTTCCAATCTTAAAATATTGCGCCCGACGTTCAGGCGGTTCAAATTCACGAAGTCGAGGCAGATCAGAATGTAAATTTTGATAATAGTCAAGTTGTTTAAGTATATCAGATGCAACTGTTCTTTCAACTTCTGTTCCATTTTGCGAATATCTTGAAAGATGTTCTCTTGCAGCTCTTGGATAGTTAAAGGTAACATAATCATTAAATAACTCAGTAACTAAACTATTTATATTTTCATTGTTTGGAGTCCGCTGCAAAATAGAAAATAGCAGAGAACAAAGATATTCCCCTTCGAAAATATATCCAAGTATTTTGGATGCAATGAATTCTACATCTCTATATGCTAGCGTATCAAGAACTTCCTTAGATAGTTTTAGGTCTGGCATCCTTTCATGAACTATTAGCTCCCTTATGACATGCATAGCTCCAATATGAAGCTTAGAATTATCTGAGTTAAACCAACGTGTTAACAGCTTTTCGAAAGATTGGTTGTGTTGTTTACGAAGATTTTGAATAATATTACCGAAAATAGCCGATATGTCCGGCTCTTGATCGCTTCCATAATCACGATTTTCTATCCATAACTCTATAAACGAAATTACAATATCTGGATTAGATTTCAGACAACCATAAAGACAGTGTCTAATATTCTGAACGATTCCTTGATAGGTGGATTTTACTGATGATAGGTTTTTAAATGATTCTGTAAACCAATCTTCTCCACAATGAAGATCGGCTTTAAGAAAAAGTATCCGAGAAATCTCATACTGGACAGGAGCGATATTCTTTTCAGACAAGATAGTGATAAACTCACTTGCCCTTTCTGTATAGTTCAATAGGTTTCCGAAACCATGTGCTAAGGCCCCTAAAATGGCATCATTTTGAGACAAAAGCATTCTCTCAAATTGATGAAGAGTCTCTTCTAAAAGCGGCTTTTGAGACTCTCCCGAATAATCGAAACTGCCTAAGGCTGAAATTCCTACTTGAGTTAAACGGGGATTTTCCTGGTTTATTAACTGAAGTCCCTGTCTCCAAATAACTTCCAGACCCAGAGGATGAGAGAGTCCAACCATAATTGTTGGTATGAAGAATATCTTGTCTGACTCTGGTTCAAGTATAAGAAAATCATATAAATCTTCGGCGAATTCAGGCTGCTCACTGGAAAGTTTTTCAACTGCTTTAAAAATCTCGCCCGAAGCGTAATCATTCTTCAAGAAATTCTGCGCCCGTTCGAGAGCTTCAACCAGATCGCCTTTGTCCATCGCCAGATATGGTAATGCTTTAATGAAAAAAGGATAAATAGGCCAGAATAACTCTTTTGAATCAGGAGTGAGGGAAGATAGCCACTTGCAAACATTTCTATTATATTCGTTATTTAATAATATAATGATACAAATGTTAAGGTCTTTTAATTGTTCAAAATCAGAGGCTTCTAAATATAATGAATTAAGGATGCCCACAAAACTATTTTTATCTTCCCAAATCGCTAATATTCTATCTCTAATAAGCAAATGTGAGGTTATGTAAAGAAATAATTGTTTATTAATAAAATAAAGCATCTTTCCTTCGAGCGCTATAAAACCTGGTCTAACAATATTATCAACACACTTCGGACTGATATCTTTCTCAATCTCTATTTTTAATGTTTTTGAGATATATGCTTGCATTACCAGTTCTATAAGTTCCTCCTGACAATCATCGAGACTTTGCCAATATGCCTCAATTTCAGGAAAAGCTTCAAATTGTTTCATAACAGCCACCTATATTACGATCATTTCAGGAAATAACATGCGTAGCCGCATCGGTGTCTATACCGAATCTGTTTGAGTTTCACCATGGTAGCACATATTTTTTTCAAAAATCAAATTATTCATAATTCTCAGATTTCCTTTCTTAGAACCAAGGGTATCCTGTTTTTGCAAGGGGAGAGGGGAATAAAAGGAAAGAACTTTTGGCAATCGATAGATGTAGCCGCAGGCATTAGCCTGCGCCGGCACAGGCGAGACGCCAGTGCCACCAGGTGAGGGAAATTGGGATTAGGCCGAATCTGTTGGCGGGGGATTTGGGGAGGCGTCGGGGGTGGTTAGGGCGTTTAGGTCCAGGGTGTAATTGCCCTGGAGGAAGTTCTGGGCTACGGCTTCGACGCTGATTTCGCTGGTCATGAGCATGTCCATCTGGCGGGTGAAGATGAGGAGGCGGCCGAGCTGGTCCAGTTTTTCCTGGAGGACGGGGCAGGGCTCTTTGGCGAGGCGGGCGTCCACCCGGTCGCCCTTGACTTCGACGGCGAAGTCCAGGCCCAGGAGGACGACGGCGATGGCCCGGACCCGGCGGCTGCGGCGCACGTCGTCGGCGGCGCCGCCCTTGAAGGAGAAGGTGATGTAGTTCTTGTTGAGGGTGGCGCCGCAATAGGCGTCCAGGACGCTGTAATGATAGCCCACCCGGGAAGAGAAATTGAGATATTTGTCGGAGATGATGGCGTAACTGCGCTCGCCGAAGCGCTCTTCGACGTTGGGCGCGGCCAGCATCTGTTCCCGCATCACCGAGAGGAGCCCCGAGAGCTGCACGGGCCGGGGTTCCCGGCCCCGGACCGCGGGGAGGGTCATGCCCCGCAAGAGGGCCTGGAGGGGGACCGAAGCCACCCGATCCACGGCCACCTTGGGGGCCCGGGCCGCGGCCTCAACCAGCCCGCCGCCCAGGTCGATGAGATAGAGGTCCAGGGGGATGGGGGCGTCCAGCTTCACGGCGTAGCCCGGTTGGGCCGAGACCAGGTCGCTGATCTTGAACATCTCGGTGTAGGAGAGTTCGTGCACCAGCCGGCCCAGGTCGTGGAGGGAGCGGCAGAACTCCGGGGCGAATTCCGGGGACTTGGGGTCCACCAGGCGCAGGGGCAGGATGAATTCACCCACCTGCTTCAAGGTTTCATAGACCGGGGTATCTTTCAGCAGGGATTCCCGGGCCGGCCGGCGATCCAGCAACTCGGGGACCTGGCCCTGGTAGACGCGGCCGGCGTAAGCGTCCACGGTGACGATCTGCCCCGGGGCAATGGCGCGGGTGGCCACGCCGGTGCCCAGGAGGGTGGGGAGGGAGAATTCACGGGAGAGGGACGCCATGTGCCCGGAGATGCTGCCGGAATCGGTGACGATGGCCTGGGCTTTGGGCATCACCATGACAAATTTGGGGGAAGAGTGGCGGGCCACCAACACCGCGCCGTCGGGGAAGTCCAGGAGGTCCTCGTCCCGAGTGACCAGAAAGGCGGGGCCGCAGCCCACGCCGGGAAAGGCGGCGGCGCCGCCCTCGAGCAGCAGGGGATAGCCGGCCACCGGGGGAATGGCTTGCAGGTCACCGGCGGCGGGGGCCTGGAGGCGCAGGGGCCGGCTCTGGAGCACCAGGAGACGGCCGTCCGGGGCCAGGGCCCATTCGACGTCCTGGGGGCAGTGGTAATGCTCTTCCAGTTTGATGCCGTAAGCGGCCAGGGTCCGGATCTGCTCAGGGGAGAGGCAGGGCTGATCCTGCTTAGCCTCCGGCACCGGGAGTTCGTGCAGGCCGGCCACGGGATCGGCCACCAACTGGACGGGCTTGTGGGAGACTTTCAGGTCGAGGAGGGGGAGCTCCGGGGTCTTGGCGACGCGATAGGTATCCGGGGAGATCACCCCGTCCACCGCGTAGGGGCCCAGGCCCCAGACCGCGCTGATCAGAAGGTTGTCGTCCCGGACGTTGAAGGGGTGGTGCGAATACATGACGCCGCTGGCCACCGCGTCCACCATCTGGAGACAGACGACGCTCATGGCGATGTCTTCGTCCCGGATGCCCTTGTTGAGGCGATAGGAGACGGCCCGGGAGGTGTAGAGGCTGGCCAGGATTTTTTTATAAGCCGGGAGCAGCTCTTCCCCCGGCACATTCAAAATAGTGAGGTATTGGCCGGCGAAGGAGAGTTCGCTGTCTTCGCCGATGGCGCTGGAACGCATGGAGACCCGCAGGGAGCCGCCTAACCGGACCTGCATCCGGGCATAGGCGTCGAGGATAGCGGCCGCCAGGGCCGGAGGGATTTCGGCCGCGGTGATCAGGGCCTGGAGGCCGGCGCTGACCTGCTGGACGGTTAAGGGGTTGGCGGGGTCGATCTCCATCTTGCGCTTGTTGATCTCATCCACCAGATCGTTGTGGGCCAGAAAGTCGGCAAAGGCCCGGGTCGTAATGGCAAAGCCGGCGGGAATGGGCAGGCCGATTTTCAAGGCCTCGCCCAGATGGGCATTCTTGCCTCCCACCCAGTCCACCATATCCTGATTGACCCGGGCCAGGTCCAGAACCGGCTCGGTGAGGGGCAGTTCTTTTTTTTCTCCCAGGCAGTCCTTGATACCCGAGTTGATCCGATCCAGCACGCCATAGAGGACGGGATACTTATGGCCGGAGAGGACATCCAGGCTCTTGATCATGCGGAAGGCGTGGAACGCGGCCCGGGCGGACTGGGACCGGACATAGGACATGCCGAAGACGTCCCGGCCTTTGAGTTTTTCCTCCAGGTCCGTAATGATGTTCAGGAGTTGGGTGTTGGAGTCCAGCAGGTCCTTGAAACAGGCATAGCGGAACCGGAAGGCCGCGGCCAGTTCATCCCGGGCCGGCCCGCCCCGGTGGCCTTTGAAGCGGCGGTAAATCTCCCGAAATAGGTTAAGGGTCTCCATCGCCGGTCACTCCGGTTTTTATCTATCAAGAATCATACCAGAAAAGAGCGGGCCGCGGTCAGGTTTCAGCGGCCGGGCCGGACTTTACCCCCCTCACCCCAGCCCTCTCCCCCCAAAAAGCGGGGGGAGAGGGAGAGAAATCGAAACCCCGGATATCAATATACTTGTGGGTAAGGGCTAGCTCCAAAAGGGGAGAGGGGATTAAGGAAGGGACTCTTGGTAAATGATATTTTCACCGCGCTGAAGACCGATTAGTTTCTCTTAGTTCCGCGGCGAGGCGGCAGAGGAGGCGGCAACGGGGGAGCTTAGCCGGATCACCTTTTACACTCTGTAAAAATTA
This sequence comes from Syntrophobacterales bacterium, assembly GCA_023229795.1. Taxonomy (GTDB): domain Bacteria; phylum Desulfobacterota; class Desulfobaccia; order Desulfobaccales; family 0-14-0-80-60-11; genus 0-14-0-80-60-11. Next base: position 51,240 of record JALNYP010000024.1, on the reverse strand, counting down.
CTGACAGAGATTTTCTGGGGAGGGGGCTCAGGATTTACAGCCAATATTTAAATAAGTATAATTATCAATATGTTAAGCTATCAGCAGTCTCTGGCACGGCCATTGCTTTAGAGGAATATGACCAGCAAGACTGGGGCATGGTGACATGTGAAATTGTATCGCAGGGGCAAAAATTTTTGATCAGGCTTAATAACCTAAGTGATGGACAAAGGACGGAATCATTTAAGGCACCTGACGTCATCCGAGGAGGGCTTGTATGAAAGTACTGGTGGCTACAGACGGCTCGGAGCATTCCATGAAGGCCGTGCAACGAGGTGTGGAACTGGCGGAAAAGCAGGGAGCGCAAGTGACCTTGATGGCGGTGGCGTATTACGGCGCGGATTATCTGGAGGGCATGCCGCCGAATATCCAGGATAAATTGGAAGATGAGGCCCGGTCCGCTTTGAAAAAGGGCAAGGCTTTATTTGACGCCAAGAATCTGCCGGTGGAGACGGTGCTGGAAGCGGGGCTGGTGCCGGCCAATTTGATCATCCGGAAGGCGGAAGAGGGCAAGTTCGATCGTATCGTCATAGGCAGCACCGGCATGAATGCTTTGGAGAGGGTACTCATGGGGAGCACGGCGTCCAAGGTAGTGGCCCATGCCCCCTGCGAAGTCACGGTGGTCAGGTAACCAAGAATTTCTAGGAGGTCTATCGCAATGCGTATATGGTGGGCAAAACTTACGGGGCTGGTGATCATGGTCGGCTTGCTGCTGCCTGAGATCGCCCTGGCCGCCGGACCGAAGGCGGCCCCTCTGGTAGTGGTAGCCGATACCCGGAAATTTACCGGCTGGGAAGCCTGGTGGACCAATCTGTACAATGAGAGTCACCTTTATTTCGCTCTCCTGACGGTAGTCCTGATTCCCATTATCGGCCTGATTTTTGGAGTTCTGGCGGACCTGGTCATGCGCACCATCGGCATTGACCTGGCGCACCGGGATCTGGCGGAGCATTAAGGCTTTCCGAGAACGATGAGGTAGGAGGAAAATACTATGGATTGGCTCTATGTTCTGATGCCCATTGCGGGAATCAAGATATTCTGGCCCGGGTTGATCATTTTGGGTGTAGGCGTGGGAATTATCGGCGGCTTCTTCGGCATGGGCGGCGCCTGGATGGTAACCCCGGGATTGAACATTCTGGGTTTCCCCATGGCCTTTGCCATCGGAACCGATATCGCGCACATGGCAGGGAAATCGCTGATCTCCACCATGCGCCACGGCAAATTCGGCAACGTGGATTATAAACTGGGCCTGATCATGCTGGTGGGCACGGTGGTGGGCTTCGAAGTGGGGGCCCAGATGGTCATGTACCTGGAACGCATCGGGTTGGTGGATCTGTATGTCCGCCTGTTGTACCTGGTGCTGTTGTCCCTCATCGCCTGGATGGTCTTTGCCGACGTGGCCAAGAAAAAGAGAAAGGAAAGAGAGGCGGTGGCGGCGGGCAAAGAAATCGACAAGCTGGCCACCGGTCTGGATTGGGCCAAGACCCTGCACAAGATCAAGATTCCCCCGATGGTTCATTTCAAGGCGGCTCAGCTCACCTGCACCGCCTGGCTGCCCATTTTCATCAGTTTCGCCACCGGCTGGCTAGCGGGAATTTTGGGGATCGGCGGGGGTTTGATCCGCATGCCGGCCTTGATTTACTTCATCGGCTGCCCCACCCACGTGGCGGTGGGCACCGACCTCTTTGAGGTGATGATCTCCGGCCTGTACGGCACCGGCACTTACACCTACAAGGGCCGCACCGAATTATTGGCCGCCGTCATTATGCTGATGGGCGCCGCGGTGGGGGCCCAGATCGGCACCGTGGCCACTAAGTACATCAAGGGCTACGGCATCCGCATCGCCTTCGGCCTGGCGGTCATCGGTTGCGCCCTCTCTATCATCCTGAAGCTGGCCCATCGGGTGATACCGGCGGGCAAAGACCTCTTTGATGGAGCGGCCACGGTCCTGATCCTGGGCCTGGTGACCGCCATGTCTCTGTATATCTTTGTCAAGATGGTGCAAGGGGCCAAGGCCGAGGTCGCGGCCAAGAAGGCCAAAGCTCAGATCTCGGTGGCGGGAAGCTGATCCGGGTTTTTCAAGAGGAGATCTAAACATGGGGAAAAAATTTAGTTGGCTGACCCTGTTTGCCAGCCTGCCGCTCATTCTGGTACTGGGGTGCGGCGAACAAGGCAAAGTGGACCAAGGCAGGGTGATCGCCTTTGATAAGACTAAAGAAACGGTGACCTTTATTGTGGATACTAAGCACGACACCGCCAATCCCGATTACAGCGGGGCGCCGGTTACCTTCGCCCTGCCCAAGGAGCCCATGGAGCGGGGTGAGGACCCCAAGGCCGGGATGCGGATGAAGTTGGACACCAAGGCCCGGGAGATCGTCATCTATGATCCGGCGACGAAAAGTATGAAGAAGATTGCCTATACCCTCATCGACCAGAAGGAAAACGTGGGCAAGACCAGTCCCCTGGTGGTTGAGAAGAAGTTCCCGATCGTGGACAAAGAGAAGAAGGCCATCACCATATATTCGGGCAGGCAGAAATTGCTGGTGACGTTCTCGGTGCCCGAGGAATACCTGGCCCTGCCGGCTGATACCTGGGAGGCGGGAGACGAAGTGCGCGTCTACTACAAAGAGCCGGGCAAGGCCGCGAGGTTTATGAACATAACCAGGACGGACATCTTTAAGAAATAAGTCCGTCGTGATGGTATATCGGAGAATCGCCCTCGGGTCAGATAATCACGAAGCCCAGGGCGATTCTCTTGTTTTTTTGTGGTAATATAAAGAGGTTATATCAGGGCAGGAAAATGTGGCGCTGCCGCCACGGCGGTTGACGAGGGTCACCTATAAATCATGAAATTGTGAATTGAGGATACGAAAGGCGGGATGCGCTGCGCTTTCCCGCCCTACGTCCTTAAAACCGGAAATGTGGCATGAATCTGGAACAAGTAACTCGATGGCGCGACCTGGGCAGCAAAATCGGCGCGGCGTTTTGCGTGATTGCCTTGCTGGCCCTGGTGGATGGCCTGCAGGTGCATTTTCGGGAGCCGGCGAACGTCGTCAAGGTGCTGGCGGGAGAGCTCATCGACCTTAACGGGGAACTGACCGACGAGGCTGACAGCATTAAGGAATTGACCTTTGTGAGCAATTCAGATCAGTTGAAGGTGGTTTTTGAGGCCATTCACAAAGGCTATTTCTTGGGTGGGGATATGTGGCGGGGGCGGCTCCTGGTCGGGTCAGGGATCGCGCCAGGGGAGTATAGCCTCACGGTGCTGCCCAAGAGAACGGTTTCGCCCCGGAAGGCGCCGGCTTTCCGCATTATAGTGTTCCCCGATGCCCTCAGCCTGCAGAAGAGTTCCAGCTCCCAGATTCGGCGGTTATTCGGGATGTCCGCGTTCAAGGCGGCGGCGGGCTGCCTGCCGGGAATCCTGCTGGCCTTCGGCGCGGTCTTTCTTTTGTCCGGCAAAAGGGAACGGCTCATGGCGGCGAGCGGGAAGGCGGAAATCTACCGGGTCACCAGGGCAGAGGGCGGCGCCGAGATTCGTTTCGCCTTGGGCACCGCGCAGGGCATAAGCCCCGGGATTAGGGTGTTCATTTATAATGCCGGGGGCCAACAGGTGGGGATCGCCACCGTGGAGGAGTCCAGCCCGGCGGCTTCCGTCGCCCAGGTGACCACGGATCAGGAGATCAAGGTGGGCTACCTGGTGGCGCGACAGTGACGTCAAGGAGTATCGGTAAGCCTATGTGGAGGCATCTCAGTCTGCGAGCCCGGGTGTTCGTGCTGCTGATCGCGCTGGTGCTCACCACCATCGGCGGGGGCCTGGTAACCCTGTGGCATAATGAGGCCATGGAATCCCTGCTGACCTCCATGATCGATCAAAATGTGGCTTCCTATCAGGCCGCGGAAGAACTGGAATCCGCCCTCCTGCAACAAAAAGGCTACCTCACCTATTACTTCCTGGACGGCAATCCCGATTGGCTCAAGGAGATCGAGCAGTATAACCACGACTTCGAGGCCTGGCTGCAAAAAGCCCGGAAAACCGCGTACACCGAACCCATGAAGGAAATTATCGCCCAGATCGAGAAGCAATATCATCAATACATTATGGTCCGGGAACAGGTGATTAACTTGTATCGGGAAGGCAAGCGGGAGGCGGGGGCCAAGCTACACTGGCAAGTGCGCCAGCAATTTGTCGACATCCTCAATCTCTGCCGGCGGTATAAACTCATCCATGAATACGTCATCTCCCGGGTGCGGACGGAGAGCCAGGCCCGGGTCCGATTCATTAACGCCTTCGCCCTGGTGGCAGTGCCCACGGTCACGCTTCTCGGCATTCTGCTGGCGTATATCCTCATCAAACAGATCCTGAGGCCCATTCGCCAGCTGGCGCTGGAGACCGCCCCGGCTAATCCGAACGTTCGGGTGCCGGATGAAGTCAAGGCCCTGAGCAACCGGGTGCACAGCCTCATCGAAGACGTGGATCAGGCCCAGATCGAATTGGAGCGCAGCCAGGAACACCTGCTGCAATCGGGGAAGTGGGCCATGGTGGGGAAACTGGCGGCGGGGGTGGCCCACAGCATCCGCAATCCCCTGACCTCAGTGAATATGCGGCTTTTTTCCCTGAAGCGGTCTCTGGCGATGTCGTCGTCCCAGCAGGAAGATTTCGAAGTCATTTCGGAAGAGATCCGGCATATCGATACCATTGTGCGCAATTTCCTGGAATTTTCCCGGCCGCCCAAGCTGAAAGTGCAGAAGATCAGTCCCTCGGACGTGGTGGACATGGCCCTGGTCTTGCTGCGGTACCGCCTGGAATCTTACGGGGTGGAGGTGAAGCTGATCCGGAAGGAACGGTTGCCCGAGATTTTGGCCGACCCGGACCAGTTGAAGGAGGTTCTGGCGAACCTGATGCTCAACGCCTGCGAAGTCATGGTGAACGGCGGCGTCATCACTATCCGGGAAGAAATAAAAGAGGAGCCGACCCGGGGACGGGTGGGGGCAGTGATCAAGGTGAGCGACAACGGCCCCGGCATCCCCGAGTCCGTGCAAGACAAGGTCTTTCAGCCCTTCTTCAGCACCAAGGAAGAAGGCACGGGCCTGGGCCTGAGCATAGCCACCCGCATCATCGAAGACCATGGCGGCCGCTTGGAACTGGTATCCAAGAAGAATGAAGGGGCCACGTTTATCATCACTCTGCCCCTTGGGGAAGCATAATTATGGGCAATATCCTGATTGTGGATGACGATGCACAGCTCCGGCAGAGTTTTGAGAAAATCCTGACTACCGAAGGCCATGCCGTCAAAACCGCGTCCAGCGGAGAGGCGGCCATTGCCGCGGTCAAGGCGGAAGTTCCCGATCTGGTGATCATGGACGTGCGCATGCCGGGGATGAGCGGCCTGGAGGCCTTTCGAGCCATCCATGAGATCGAGCCCAAGCTGCCGGTCATCATCATGACCGCGTTCGGCACCACCGAGACGGCCATCGAGGCCACCAAGATGGGGGCCTTTGAATATGTGCTCAAGCCCTTTGAGGATATCCAGGACATCCTGGCTTTGATCTCCCAGGCCCTGGAGGCGGGGCGGTTCATGCGCTCCCGGGTCGAACTGGACGTGGCGCCGGATTCGGGTGCGGCGGACGTCATCATCGGCAGAAGCAAGCCCATGCAGGAGGTCTATAAGGCCATCGGCCGGGTGGCCCCCACCGACGCCACGGTGTTGATCCGGGGGGATTCGGGCACCGGCAAGGAACTGGTGGCCCGGGCCATCTATCAACACAGCCTGCGCTCCACCAAACCCTTTCTGATCATTAATTGCGTGGCCATTCCCGAGACCTTGCTGGAGTCCGAGCTCTTCGGCTACGAAAAGGGGGCCTTTACCGGGGCCATCAACCGCCGGGTGGGCAAGTTCGAGCAGGCCACCGGCGGCACCGTGTTCCTGGATGAGATCGGCGACATGCCCTTTTCCATTCAGGCCAAGATTCTGCGCCTCTTGCAGGAACGGAGCATCGAGCGCCTGGGGGGGCGGGAACCCATCCCGGTGGATGTGCGCATCATCGCGGCCACCAACCGGGACCTGGAGGCGGCCCTGGCCCAGGGACGCTTCCGGGAGGACTTGTATTACCGCCTCAAGGTGGTGACCCTGTGGCTGCCGCCCCTCCGGGAAAGGTCCCTGGATATCAGCCTGCTGGCGGAATATTTCCTGTCCCGGTTCGCCAGGGAAATGGGGGTGGGCAATCCGGGCATGACCGCAGAGGCGAAGCTGTTACTCCAGAATTATCAATGGCCCGGCAATGTCCGGGAACTGGCCAATGCCATGCAAAAGGCCCTGATCTTCAGCCGGGGTTATCCCATTGACCCGGATGATGTCTCCCGGGCCATCGGCGGCGAAAGCCTGAGCCGGGAAACCGACGACCAGCGGGCGGACGAGATCGTGCGGCAGTGGGTGCGGCAAACGCTGACCTCAGGCGACGGCAAAGATGTCTTCGAGACGTACATGGACCATTTTGCCAGTCTGCTCATCAGCGAGGCCCTGGACCTGACCGGAGGCAATCGCAGCCGGGCGGCCAAGCTCCTGGGCATTTCCCGGCCGACGCTCTTATCCAAGATCGACAAATACCGGCTCAAGATGGAGACCTCGGTAAAACTGGAGGGGCCGTGAGAGAGCTATCCGCGGTCAGCTTTCCGGCTATAAAGACCCTGCCCCAGAGACTCGGTATCGAGGCCGGGAACTCCTAATACTCTTGTTTTCCTCGACCTTTTTACAAACTGTAAAAAATGGCGACAGCTTTTCTGGAGCGCTTCTCACGCGGGTTCGATCTACCCACCTATAATTCCAGTCATATCAATATGTTATTAAGATAGGCATTTTTGCCGGCCTTGGCACGGCGGTTGCTCAGGTTTTTACTGAGGGGTTACCTGCGTGGCCAATGGATGCAAAATATTAATTGCGGATCGCAACCGGCACGTGCGGGAGTTCCTGCGGCGGGAGTTGACCGCGGAGGGCTACCGGGTAGAGGTGGCCAGGGATGCCCGGGAGGTCATGAGCCGCATCGATGGCGAGGATCCGCCTCAGCTCCTTATCCTGGACCTGGAGATTCCCTATCTGGATGAGCCTGAGGTGTGGGGCTGCCTGAAGGACCGGCAGCCACCCCTGCCAGTGGTGATTCACAGTTTACTCCCTGAATATCCGACCACGCTGACGCTGCCCATCGCCGCTAGGTTCCTGGAAAAGAAGGGCGATACGGATCTGTTAAAGAGCGTGGTGGCGGAGGTGATCGAGCAGTACTATCCCGCCGGGGTTCCGGCTCGGGAAAAAATCGGCTGATGATCAACGGGAAAACGGACGTTGGCCGCAAGGCGGATGGAGGTGCTCCATGGAAAGCTGCCTCTGGCCCTGCAAGGGCGGCACCTGGCGGGAGATGGCCGTGGCCGCGGTTTTGCTGGCGGAACTTATACTCATTTGGGGCAGTGGTTATGCCCTGGTCTGGCTGGTGAGGTGAAAATCCAACTATGGGGCGAAGGCAAGAGTTTGCCGGCTTTATCTCCGGCTTCCAGCGGATAGTGGCGGAGGCGTACCTGGACCCTAAACATGCGCACGCCTGCTGGCGCCGGTGGAGCCGGCGCATGGGTATTATCGGGAAAAAGACCGGGTTTTCTCAGGAGCCGGGGGCCTCGGGACCCGGGCCAGAGGGGTTGCTTAGGGGATCATAATCCCGGCGCCCAAACCGGGTTTGAGAGCGGGCGTAAAAATTTTAGAATTTCCTCTTTCTTGAGGCGGGAGGGCTGTTGGGGCTGTTTGCGGGTCCCAATCTCCTCCTCCTCCTGCCCTTCCCGCCGCAGAAGGGGGAAGATACTGCAGAATTAGCGGTTGCTAACCTTATGGCCAACCTGCTCCAACGACTGAGGAATTTGTTCGCCGGAGGCGAGCCCGAACCGGCTCTGTCCATGGAAGAACTTAGGGCCGCGTTCAGATCCCGCTATCACGCCTTCAAACTCCTGTTAGCCGCCAACAACACCGCCTTACAGCTCATGACCGATATGGAAGCCGCGTTGCGGGGCAAACCCAGCTTCGGCATGACGTTTATCCGGTCGCACGCTACGGCCGCGTGCGTCAACGTTTATAATATTATCAAGTACTTGAACGAATTGACCGGCAACAAGTATCAGGCCTTGGAGAGCGTGTTCTCGGGGATTGAAAGAAAGATTGATGCCACCCTGAAAACGCGGCAGACGCCGGCCATATCAGAGCTGGTGCTGCCCCTGGCCGCGGTGCGCCAGGAGATGGCGGACGGGGTGGGCAGCAAAATGGCCAATCTGGGAGAGATCACCGGCGGGTTGCCGGAGATCGCGGTGCCCCCGGGATTTGCCATCACTGCGGCGGCCTATGAACGGTTCATGGCCCATAACCAGTTGCACGATGAGATTAACCGGCGCCTCCAATCCATGGCAGAAGAGGACCTCTCGGACCTCTACCGGAGGAGCTCGGAAATCCAGATGCTGATTATCGGGGCGGACCTGCCGCCGGAGTTGGCTGAAGCCCTCTCCCGGGCCTACGCGGATTTGGAGGCCGCGGCCGGCGGGCCGGTGAAGGTGGCGCTGCGCTCCAGCGCCATCGGTGAGGACGCCGCGGACACCTCCTTTGCGGGGCAATACCATTCGGAACTCAACGTCAGCCGGGAAAACCTCTCCAGCGTGTATAAAGAGGTCCTGGCCAGCAAGTATGCCCTCACCGCCCTGACCTACCGCCTGCACAAGGGCCTTAGGGATGAAGACGTGGCCATGTGCGTCGGGTGCATGGCCATGGTGGATTCGGTCTGCGGGGGGGTGATGTATTCCCGGGACCCCACCGACATTCGCCGCGACGCCATTTTTCTCAACGCGGTGCACGGGCTGGCCAAAGCCGTGGTGGACGGGACGGTGACGCCGGATTTGTGGGTCATCTCCCGGCTGGAGCCCCTGGAACTTATCCGGAGAGAGATCAGGGATAAGCAGCAGAAGGTCGTGTGCCTGCCGGAGGAAGGGGTGCGCCTGACCAGCGACGGGCAGGCCGCGGAGCCGGCCCTGACGGACGATCAGGCGCGGCATCTGGCCCGGATAGCCCTGGCCCTGGAGGCTCATTTTCAGGCGCCCCAGGACGTCGAGTGGTGCATCGATGGGGAGGGGCGCATCTTTATTCTGCAAAGCCGGCCTCTGAAGCAGATGGCGGCCCCCAAAAATGCGAGCCCCGAGGTCCCGGCCAGTGAGCGTCCGGTGCTGCTGCGGGGCGGCGAACTGGCCGGCTCCGGGGTGGCCGCGGGGCCGGTTTACCTGGTGGCTAACAACCTGGACCTGCTGCAATTCCCGGAGGGCGCGGTGCTGGTCACGGCGTTTCCGCATCCCAGTTGGGCGCCGCTCTTGAGCCGGGCCGCGGCGGTGATCACCGACCGGGGCGGCATTACCGGCCATCTGGCCAACGTGGCCCGGGAGTTCGGCATCCCGGCGCTGTTCAATACCGGAGAGGCGACGGCGAAGTTGACGCCCGGCCAGGTGGTGACGGTGGACGCAGATGGCCTGGCCGTGTACGAAGGAAGGGTGGAGGAACTTTTGGCCCTGGCCGTCCCCAAAGACGGTCTCATGGCGGGCACGCCGGTGGGGGAGATGCTGAAAGAGGTCATGGCCTTGATTACGCCACTGTATCTTACCAACCCCGAGGCGCCGGACTTCGCGCCCAAGGGCTGCCGCACCCTGCACGATATCACCCGGTTCGCCCATGAGGTGGCGGTCAAGGAGATGTTCGCCTTTGACAAGAAACAGGCCTTCTCCCGGTATTTCATCAAGAAGCTGGTGACGCCGGTGCCCCTGGAGTGGTGGGTGCTGAACCTGGAAGACGGGTTCAAGGAAGAGGTGGCGGGCGGGGAAGTGGAACTGGGCAATATCGCGTCGGCGCCCATGCTGGCCCTGTGGGACGGCATCACTGCGGTGCCCTGGGAAGGTCCGCCGCCGGTGGATACCCTGGGCTTCATGTCCATCGTCATGGGCGCGGCCACGGACCCCAACCTGGCCGCGGCGGGGGGCACCATCTTCGGCAACCAGAACTACTTCATGATCGCCCGGGATTTCTGCAACCTGACCTCCCGCCTGGGGTTTCACTTTTCCACGGTGGAGGCCCTGGTGGGGGACCAGGCCTTCGAGAATTACCTCAGGTTCACGTTCAAGGGCGGGGCCGCGGACTATCCCCGGCGGATCAGGCGGACGAAATTCGTGGGGGAGATCCTGGAGAGATACCACTTCAAGGTGGACGTAAAGGAAGACGCCCTGTTCGCCCGCCTGGAGGGGGAGGCCAAGGACTACATGCTGTCCCGGCTGCGCCTCCTGGGCTACCTCACCATCCACACCCGGCAACTGGACATGATCATGCTCAATGAGGCGGACGTGCAGTATTACGCCGAAAAATTCAGCCGCGACCTGGAGAAGCTGGCCGTGACCGGCAGGCCGGATTGAACCGGGCACGAGTCTCTATTTGGAATAATGCTCAAGGTGGGATGCGCTCTGCTTTCCTGCTCTTACCTCCCTCCTTTATTGGCGGGAACTGCGGCTTAAACTCGATTAACCCATCTCGGAATCACAAAGGGTGACGCCACGGCAAAGATCCTGAAAATCTCCTACCCCAAATGGGATTTCAAACCAAGGTTCTCCTGTTGTTCCAGACGCTTGACCAACTCTTTAAGCAGTTCCAGCGCCTCTGGGCCATCCTTATCCATGACGGCGCCCTTCATCCGGATAAATTCACTTTCCGTGATGGTCATTACCCTATTTTTTACCATAGAGCCCCCTACTCCCGGCGGTTTCTGGCAAGCTAGTCCCAAGGGAGATGAATAAAATTCCTTGGAGAAGCCAGCCGGGACCGGCAGGCCGGATTGAACCCGGCCCAAGTCTATATTTGGAATAATGCTCAAGGCCGGATGCTAAGAGCTCTTATTCATAATGGATATTATATTCTATTGATAAGCCCAGTGCTGTCCGGCACATCATTTGAATAGCAAAGGTTGTCGGTTATCGGGTGAGCGAGTCCTTCCAATGTTTAGATTTTCGCCAAACCAATTATTATAGCATTGATTAGCTGCTTTGGATCTGTATTACTTGCTATCTAAAGTTATTTCTACCGGACAGCAGTGTGGTAATCTATATCATTTTAATCTTAGTTTGTTATTTAATTTTGAATATATTTCTATTTGCACTTTTCTTTTACCAATAATATTTCTTTCAATCATGTTAGCACCTGAGTCATATTGGTAGGCCTTAAAATTTATAAAAGAAAGTTTTGACTCCAATAAATGGTAATTATCATTTGGATTAAAAATATAATCCTTATCTGAGTCATTAATAAGATATAATCTACAATCAGTATAATTATGATCATTCAATATAATATTATAATATGAATTAATCGGTTTTCCCTGGAGATCAGAATATATCAATATTTTCCCTTGTGGCATCACAGGCCAATGATTTTCATAGTTAAAATTTTGTTCCAAGGCATTTGAATTTTGCGCTTTAATTAATTGCCAAAGAATATCCCTAGGGTAGGCATATGAATTATAATTTATAAAATTAAACCCGAAGTTTAAAATGAATATAAGTGATATGAAGTACAATATTAATTTATTCTTTTTGGTTATTTTGATTAACAATTCATTTATTGAATAAACAGAAAAGATACAGATAAATGGAAAATACTGATGCAACAATCTACCATAGAGAACCACTTTGTGTAAAAAATATCCTGTACTTGCATAAACCAAATAATTTCCTGTAATTGCAATACTCAACAGCATCATGAGGGAATATTCTTTGTAAGATTGATTAATTAGTTTATAAAGCATCATAAGGAAAAATATAGGCAAGGTTATTATTAATATAATACCAGTTAATCCCTCAACTTGAATAAGATATTTAAATATATAAGAGAATGATTCTTCGAATGAACCTTGTGTTATTGTGCCCGATAAACCTATTGCATCCAATATATATGACGTACCTACAAGTCTGGATATTTTTTCAAAAATATATAAGCAGAGAATACTTCCTAAAATATAATAACCAGAATAAGCAATCCTTTTTAAAAAATCTCTTTTAGAAACATTATTAAATAACAATATAAATAAACCAACAATAAATAATGGGAAATAGCCTGGATAGACTAGAAATCCAAAAAATGAACACATTCCAATAAGTAACGATTTCTCAAACGATAAACTATTTTCTTCCGTATATATTGCAGTTTTATATATCACCAAATAAAAAATCAATAGACTTTTATCATACGGCAATGCATGTCTAAGATATAGGTAAGAGTTTGTTAATGTACTAAACAACACAACACTAATTAAAGCCAAGTAGCTTTCCTTTAATAATAATTTAGAAAATTTATAATGAATTACAAGAATACAGCAATAAATGATAAAATTAATAATAAACACCATATATGAATTATTACTTTCAAAATAGTTTAGATTAAATAAGTGTGCAGTAACATACTGTAAACCAATCGGAATCACATTCAGCAATCCATCTGCCGGCCTGCCTTGTGTAAAATAAATTGCTCGAATTGCATCATGTATTTTTAATCCTAAAATGTCTTGAAAGGCCTTTCCTGACTGGCAATAACGAACTTCATCATTAAAAGCTAAGAAACCAGTGCCGATTAAATTTAATTTAATAGCTGTAATCAACACTATACTAGCGATAAGAATGTATTTTAACGGCTGTTTATTATAGTCATGCTTTATAAATTGAAGTGTCAATGAAGTTTTCAAAAAAGACTTATCAATATGTATCCGATTAAAATATTTAATTGACATATAAGCTAAATATACTATAGCCACTGTGCATGCGATACTAAGAATTAATACGAGCCCAGTGGTTAGATAATTAGTAATGCGAAACAAAGCATCTTTGGGAGGAAGCGATTGGAGGCTAATTAAAACATAGCTTACCATAAACCCAATAAAAGCAGCAAATACAAGGTAAGCTATGATTAACATCCTAACTATATAAACTTTAAAAGTCAGCCTCATCCTTTTGGCTCACTCCTTTTTTTGCTCTCGTCGGCGGCATGATGCACAATTTTCTAATTTTTCTCAAATTCTGAACATGTGACCACATCTGCATTATAGCTTGCCGACCTTGGCCAGGCAACAGGCGCAGTCAGGCTGCTGGTTCATACTGCTATCCCGGCGGGAATCCACTCCCGAACAACTCGGACCGGCCGGCGGGGCGCAAGCTTGCCGATATGGCGGTGAGCCCGGCCGGGCGCCGGGGGGCCGCTTTATTTCTTCCCGGCTCCTTGAATCGCCGCGGCAATCTCCCGGCTGAGTTCGGCCAGCGCCCGGCTCTGGGCCGCGACCAAGGCGGGATAATCAGGGCCCGTCACCGGCTCGCGCAGATTAGACCGATGAATTTTGAGCAACTTTTTCTCGGGACCCTGGACGACGCTCCAACGCGCCTCCAGCCAGGCGGCGTCGCCCAACCGGCCATCACAGCGAACCACATCCACGGTAACCTGGTAGTCGATGGGCACGGATTGGCGCCAGGGATAAAGATAAATCCGGTCGGTGGACAGGAGAGTGCCGATATTGTCGGCCAGGACATTAATGAAGTTATCCTTGAAGGAGCCGACCCAGCGATCGAACTGGGCTTTTGCCGCCTGATTGTCGTTGGTGCGGGTGATAAGCATCGACTGGTCAAGGTAATCGGCCAGCTTGACGGGGCCGATGCCGATAACCGCGTTCCGGGCCGGGCTCTGCCTCTTGGAGATCACCTGGTCTTCCGGTATCGAGCTCAGAGTGTAAAACCGCGGCGATTGACTCCGGCAGCCGCCTAAAAAGATGGCCGCGATGGCCAGGATGACCGCTAAGCCGCGAGAAAATGGCGCTACTCTCATGTTATTTTCCTCCAGGTTTCCCTTTGCCGCGGATCAGGGCCTCGGGATGCTGATCGAGATAGTTGGTCAACTGCCGAATTGACCTGCTCATAGCGGAAATTTCCTGCAGCGTGTTCTCCAAATCCACAATCAGCGGTGAGTCTTCGGAAAGGAGATTGCTGGCCTTGGCCATGGTTTTATCAAAACCGGTCGCCACCCCGCCCACTTTGTCATCAACTTTAACCGCCAGCTTGCCGAAATCTGTGAGGGTTTTGTTCAAGTTTCTCGAGAGCGGATCCACTTGACGGTCCACCTTGGTGACAAGCTTGCGAGCGTCCTGAAGAGTATCTTTCAGACCCCGAATGCTGGCCGCCAGGTCAGGGTCGTTGACGAGTTTAGCGATACCGTCCATGGCCGATTCCAAGTGCCTTTCCAGCTTGGCGAGATCCAGCTTCTGCAGGGCATTGGCCAGTTTTTCGGCGGTGGACGCACAGGTGGGAACCACGACATAGTCTTTATATTCTTCATCCATTTTGGCTGGAGCATAGCAGAGACCTGCCTCGGGAAGAAAATCAAGCTGGATCATGAGCTGGCCGGTAATAAAACTCTGCGTAATCAACTGGGCCCTAAGGCCCTTTTCGATCAGCTTTTCCGCAACTGCCCGGTAATCTCTCTTTCCGCCTCGCACCTTCCAGCGGTCCGGATAGATTTCGATGAGAACGGGGATTTGGGTCTTCATCGTAGCCAGGTCGGCTTGAAGAGTAATATCGGTCACTTGACCGATCGGAACGCCCTGGAACAGCACCGGTGCGCCCACACTCAACCCATTGATGGGTTCATTGAAGTACAAAATGTATTTGTTGGTTATCTGGAAGAATTTGCCCGAACCGAATACGACCAGGCTGGCGGCCATAATGGTCACAGCGAAGACTACGAAACCGCCGATCATCATCCTGTTTGCTTGTTTAGCCATCTGGGCCCATCCTATCGGTTAAGATTTCTCGCCACGGGTTAAAAACAGACGTAAATTGGGATCGCGGGTTTCGGCTAAGAGCTGGCTAGGGTTGCCCGTGGCCGTCATGGTTCGTTTAGATACATCCAGAAATACGGAATTGTTGCCAATCGCAAAGATGCTGGCCAACTCATGGGTCACCACCACCATGGTGGTGCCCAGGCTCTCACGCAGTTCCAGGATCAGGTCATCCAGGCGGCGGGCGCTCACCGGGTCCAGCCCGGCGGAAGGCTCATCGAAAAACAGGACTTCCGGGTCGAGGGCCATGGCCCGGGCTATACCGGCCCGTTTTTGCATCCCGCCGCTGATCTCAGAGGGATAAAACTCTTCGAATCCGGCCATCCCCACCAACGCCAGTTTCAGATTGACAACTTCGCGAATCTGGACCGGGCTCAAATCCGTATAGAGCTCCAGAGGCAGGGCGATATTTTCGGCCAGGGTCATGGAGCTCCAGAGCGCCCCGCTCTGGTACATTACCCCGGCCCGGCGAATAATCCGGTCGCGGGTCTGTTGATCGCCTCCCCAGAAATCGACATTCCCATACAAGACCTTACCCTTGGCCGGGGCCTTCAAACCGACTAAAATGGTCATCATGGTGCTCTTGCCGCAGCCGCTGCCGCCCATGATAATGAAGATGTCCCCCCGGTTAATGGTAAAGGTCAGGTCCCGCATCAGGACAAAGTCGCCATAAGCCATGGTGAGATCGCGCACCGTGATGTGGGGTTCTTTTTCCGTCATGTTCACTCTATCCTGAAAAGCGGTACTGGTAGCACTCCCGCTCAGTGGTAAGCGATTATATTCCCAGAAAATTGCACAAAATGGTGATCACCGCAGTGGAGAGGATGATTCCGACAATGGCGGTGACCACCGCGGAAGTAGCCGCATCACCCACCGCCGAGGCGCTGCGGCCGCACTGCATGCCCCGCATGCAGCCGGCCAGCGCCACGATCACGCCGAACACGAAGCCGGAAAACAGGCCGATGCCCAGGTTCCAGAGACCGACCGCCTTGGCCGTCTCGTTGTAGTATTCTATGGCGCTGATATTGAGCATCGATATCCCCACCACCATGCCCCCCAGTATGCCCATGATATTGGCGTAAATACACAGCAGGGGCATCATCAGCGCCAGGGCCAACATGCGCGGCAGCACCAGAAACTCCATGGGCGATATGCCCAGGGTTCTCAGGGCATCGATCTCCTGGTTCACCTGCATGGTCCCCAACTGAGCGGCAAAGGCACCCCCGGTGCGGCCGGCCATGACGATGCCGGTCATAATTGCCGCCATCAGGCGCACCATGGCAATCCCCACCAAATCGGCCACATAAATTTGGGCCCCGAAGAGCTTCAATTGGATAGCGCCGATAAACGCCAGGATCAACCCTACTAAAAAGCAAATGAGGGAGACGATGGGCAACGCCTGGGCGCTGACGGCCTGCATGATTAAGCCCAGATCGGCGGGGCGGTACTGGGCCTTACCGCGCAACAGCCTTAAAACAGCAATGACCGTATCCCCGAGGAAGGCCAGCATTTCACCGGCAGATCGGAAGAGTTCGACGGTTTGGTTGCCCAAAGAGGCGAGAAACGCCACCCGCCCCTCGGCCTGGCGGGCATCTTTCTTTTCCGGTACCGCCGAAGCCAAGGCCAAGAGTCTCTGCGCTCCCGGGGGCAGTCCGTCGCGGTTGAGGTTGATATTTTGCCGGGAGCAGAAATTACCCACATTCACCAGGAAGGTTAGCAGCCCGGTGTCCCAATGGGCCAGATTCAGGGTGTCGAAGACAAGGTTACGGACCCCCGGCCTGTCTTGGAGCGTTTGCTGAACCTTATCGGCCCCAGGATGTTCCCCGCCCAGATTCCAGTGTCCGGAAAGAATCAGCTTCAACGTGTCTGCTGATGGTTGCTCCATGATCATTTCACCACGGGCCGTCATGTGGTTGTTCTCCATAGAGACTAAAGTGAAATCCCCCGGCCCGACGCCGACATTGCAGAACACCAGCCACAGTCCACAAGCAGCGCCTGACCGAATGGCTACTTACCCTCAAAGGCAAGCAGGTCCCCGAACGTCGAAACTTTCAACACCAGGGAGGTAATCAGGAGTCCTTTGTGGTGATCGGCTTCTCGAGCCGGGCCGCCAGCCGCGTTGCGGGCTTACGTCCGGGGCATCGATAAAACTCCGGACATCAGGCATACCCAGCACCTGCGCATGTTGTACCTTTTTTGTGGGAGGGAGGATAGCACAAATTTCCCAGAAAGAAATACTTTTCCCTTTCATTTTAGGGATATCTAACCCCATACCCCAGATACGATCTGCCTTGGAGTTTAAAGACCCCACGCCACACTTCCGGGTGTGCCATGGGAAGATCCGGGGCAACATGGATAAAATAATCTAGAGCTGGGCAAGCTATCCCGTCGGTAGATAGTTATTTGCCCACCCTTGAACTTTTCAAAATTTACCATACATTACCGATTATGATCAGGAGAGCGCAAGGGGCGGTCCGTGAGGGCCGCGCGGCAGATGATCGATTAAGAGGCGGTATGGCCGGGTTGCGAGCATGATGCATTAACCTGATAGTCGTTGGACAAAGGTCGGTTGAAGCGGATGGCGATGGTGGCTCGGTTTTCCCCCAATCCGGAGTTTATGCGCCAGGCCCTGGCGGTCGTGCGGGCGCCGTGGCCGGCGATAGAGGGCGGGCCTTTTGGGGCCTGCGTGGTGCGGGGGCAGGAGGTTCTGGCCGTGGGGCATAGCACCGTGCTTCAAGACCGCGACCCCACCTGCCACGCGGAAGTGAACGCCATCCGCCGGGCGGCCCGGAAGCTCAAAAGTTACCACCTGTCCGGCTGCGAGATCTACTCCACCAACGAACCCTGTCCCATGTGCTTTGCGGCGATTCACTGGGCCCGGCTGGACCGGCTGATTTATGGGACCAGCATCGGGGAGGCGGCGCGGCTGGGCTTCAACGAGATGCCCATCGGCAACTTGCAGATGCAGGCCCTGAGCCGGAGCCCGGTGGCCATTTATGCCGGGTTTCTCCTGGAAGAATGCCGGCAACTCTTAGAAGAGTGGGCCCGGCTGCCGGGGCGGCAGGTTTATTAGTATAACCGGCCCTGGCGAGGCGGAGGGGCCACGGGCGGCGGCGCCCGCGGCGGGTTTTCCTTTGCTCCCTAAGTGGGATTTGTTAAACTGGACGCGAGCTCCGATCCCGGCGCGGGATCAGTGCAATCGTGAACTCAATCACCATGGAGGGATCGGCATGAAACTAACCGGAGGCGGCGGGCGCGCCAGGCTGGTCCTGGCTGTCGGCCTGATGGTGGGCTTAATCCTGGGAACCGGGCTCAGCGTCCGGGCAGAGAGGAGTCATCCGTTGGTCAAACTGGAAACGAGTATGGGAGACATCACCCTGGAGCTGTATCCGGACAAGGCGCCGGCTACGGTGGCCAATTTTCTGGAGTACGTCAAGGCGGGTTTCTATAACGGCACTGTTTTTCACCGGGTCATCAACGGCTTTATGATCCAGGGGGGCGGTCTGGATGCCCAGTTGAACAAGAAGGCGACCCGGGCCGCCATCAAGAACGAAGCGGACAACGGCCTGACCAATGACCCCTATACCATAGCCATGGCCCGGACGCAGGACCCCGATTCGGCCACGGCGCAGTTTTTCATCAATGTGGCCAACAACGCCATGCTCAACCATAAGAGCAAGACGCTCCCGGGCTGGGGCTACGCGGTGTTCGGCAAGGTGGTCAAGGGCCAGGACGTAGTGGACAAGATTAAGGCGGTGCCCACTACCACTCAAGGGATGTATGAGAACGTGCCCAAGGAGCCGGTGACCATCGTCAAGGCGACCGTGGTGAAGGAGTAAAAGACCGTTTTCGGTTTTCGGTTAAAAGAATAAAGGATATCAATAAGGGGGCGGGCCGGCGGGTCCGCCCTTTTTATTGCGGGGCTTGACCCGGGAGCCATAGCGGTTGGCGTACACCTGGGTGATTTCGGCGCCGATGAAAAAGATCTGGGCCGAGTAGAACACCCACATGAGCAGGATGGCCAGAGAACTGGCGGCGCCATAGGCGGAACTGATGGCGCTGCGGGCCAGATAGAGGCCGAAGAGGAATTTTCCCAGGGTAAAGAGGACCGCGGTGATGGCCGCGCCGATCCAGACGTCGGTCCAGGCGATGTCCACATCCGGCAAGACTTTATAGGTCAGGGCGAAGAGCAGGGTGAGGAGGAAGAGGGAGAGCATGAAGTCAGCGGCCTGGATGGAGAAGGGCGGCAGCGGCAGCAGGTTCTTAAAGAAGCCGGTGAGGAAGGTCAGTCCGAGGCTGAGCAACAGCGACACCACGATCAGGAGTCCGAATAACATGATCATGGCGCAACAGAGCAATCGATCTTTCACCAGGTGCCAGAGGGAAGCGGCGTCGTCCAGCGGGGCTCCCCATATGAAGTTGAGGGCTTGTCTCAGCATGACAAAGGCGCTGGTGGAGCCGATCAGGAGTACCGAGATGCCGATGAGGGTGGCGGCCAGGCCCGAGCCCCGCAGGTAGGCGGCCCCGAACATCAATTTGACGGTGGCGGCGCCCTGCTCGCCGATGAGCTCCTGGGCCTGTCTCAGGATTTCCGCCTGGATGGCGGCCTGGCCGAGAATCGCGCCGAAGACCGCGGTAATCACGATGAGCAGCGGGGCCATGGAAAAGGTGATGTAGAAGGCCAGGGCCGCGCCCAGGGTCTGGGCCTGGTGCCGGCGCCAGGCGGTGTAAGTCTCGGCGAGGAAATCCCAGACCGGCCTGGCCTTAAGCAGCCGGGGCCGGCGGCCTGGCGTCGGGTTCTCATGAGCCATGATGGGGCACCCCCTGGGGTCCGAGGCCTGATCGGACGGAATAACCTGGGCCGGCACGGGCGAGACGCCCGCGCCACCCACTGCACTGTCACTCGCCGATGATTTTTACCAATACCCGCTTGCGGCGGCCGCCGTCGAACTCGCCATAGAAGATCTGCTCCCAGGGGCCGAAATCGAGCTGGCCGCGGGTGACGGCCACCACCACTTCCCGGCCCATGACCTGGCGCTTCAGATGGGCGTCGGCGTTGTCTTCGCCCACATTGTGGCGATACTGGGTGACCGGGGCGTGGGGCGCCAGCTTTTCGAGCCAGACCTCGTAGTCGTGATGCAGCCCGGGTTCGTCGTCATTGATGAAGACGCTGGCGGTGATGTGCATGGCGTTTACCAGGACCAGGCCTTCGGTGATGCCGCTGTCCTTAAGGCACTGCTGCACCTGGGGGGTGATATTGATGAAGGCCCGGCGGCCGGGGACCTGGAACCAGAGTTCTTGGCGGTAGCTGTGCATAAACCCGTCCGAGTGGTTTTTGGGTCAAATGTGCCACAGGGCCGGGGGCGCTGTCAAGGGCGGGGCAGGGGAGGGCGGCGACGGTTACCGGGAAACCCGGGCGCCTCGGGGATCAGGGTCAGGGCGACCCGATCCCTGGGGCGGCCCGGCCAATCGGGGCGGGGTTACTTTTTGGCGGGCGCGGCGGGGCTGGGTTCCAGGGTGACGCCCTGTTCTTTCAGCTTTTTCATGTACTTGTCCGGGTTTTTCTTAAACTCGGCGTCGCAGCCCTGGCAGCAGAAGTAGATGCGTTTGCCCTTATAGTCGGCATAGACCTGTTTGTTGACGTTGCCGGCCAGGACCGGACAGGTGGTCTGGGGCTTGGCGTCGGCGGCCCAGAGGTTGCCCGCGACCAAGGCTGTTAGGGTCAGGGCCAGGATCAAGAGCTTGAATTTTTTCACTAGATTCTCCTTGGGGGGTATGCACGGGTTCACATTATCTGGATAAAATTATGTCCATAGATGGCGGGATTGTCAAGGTATGAGGGAATGATGCCGCGAAAAATATTTTTTCTTAGAGGAAGTTTCAAACTATAATCGCTGAGTTTGTCCAAAACTCAAACAATCTTCCAAAATATTGTAATTTATTATAGAGGTAATTAAAAATATACTCTGTAAATTCAATAAATTAGTCTATGGCACTTAAATTGCAAAATCAGATTTCCAAGAGGAAATTGCCATGCAGCCTGACTATCGAGCTTTTGAACCGAGCATCCAGGGCGTGCTCCTTTGGGCAGTCTGCTATGTGTTATTGATAGTGCCCTGGACGATGGGGATATTATTATATAATTTATTTCAACGAAATTTTCAAAAGGTTGATGATGATCATTTAAAATATCCGTAATATAAGGCTTCAAGACTTGGGATGGTCCCAAAATGATATCATATAAAATCTCAGATTATTTAATACGAAAAGAAATCGTTTCGTTGTTTATTGACAGTCCGCTTTACTTCACGATACCGTTACAAAAAAGACTTGAACTGGTAAAGCAATATGGGGAAAATCGTTCGTATGACGGACTCAGAAGTTATTTTTTAAGTTGGATAGAGACAGGCCATTTCATTAAACCAACATTTTATTAGGCGAGATAATTTTTACAATCTTAATGAAGTATGATAATTCAACTTAATCTTCTATAAAAACTTTCCATATTTCCATAAGCCTTTGGCGCTTTCAAATCGTATCTGTCAATTCTATCCTGATTATATCTGATCTTTGGGCTGGTTCCTTTGAATCCTGGAAGTTGGGGTGAGGGGAAAGCTGCAACTTATAACCCAACAGGGCAGCCATGGGGGGGGATCGCTACCCAGGCTGGCAATCCGGATTGGATGAAAAAAGGTATAATCCATGGGCAGGGCAAAAGCAGGTTCGGATTCGGGCTTCGGCCTCAATCTCTAATGGAACAGAGGATTGGCAATGCATACGGATGAATATGAGATATCTATTGGCAGGGAAATCGCCTTTTGCCAGAGAATGGTAAGGCGGTTGCAAGATGCGCTCGCAAGGCGGGAGAGGCAGTGCGGAATGACGACGGAGGCGTTTCTACACGCCCTGGAGCAGGGAGGCTTGTCCGAACAGCATCATAGCCAGGGCTGGAAGCAAGAATATCAAGAGTTGCAGCACTGGCAAAAGGTTTTGACCGAATACGAAGAAGCATTGGAGAGCCTCAAACGGCACTGAAGCAGTCAGGAACCCTACAGGAAGGGAACCGCACCGCGGGGGCGCACTTGCCACGATCGACACCTTCCTGCCTTTGAATATATTTATTCGATATTCTCTCCCAAATGGCTCCCTTCCCAAGACGCCAGGGGGGGGCCGGCGGAGCCGGGTTTTAAGGTCTGCCGGGGGACGTTGAGTCCGCGGTCTCCGAAGGGATCGACGTGGAGCGCTGCACCAATTCTTTAAAAGCCGGCAGGGACTCTTCGAAGAAAGCCAGATGGCCCTCTTTATTCCAGTGCATATCCCCCCGGGGCAGGTACATGGCTTGCCCGGTTCTGGCGTAGCGCTGAGCCAGCGCGGCGGTGGGATCGATGCAGATGATGCCCTGGGCCCGGCAGAAGGCGGCGATCTTTTGGTTAGGGGTCATCAGATTAAAACGGGAGGCCTTTAAACCGTACTCCTCGACGGCTCGGGTCCAGTCTTCGGGTTGCACCTGATACCGTTGCGGAAATATTTGCACCGCGAAAATTATCCCATGCTGCCGGCAGAGGAGAGCGAACCCCGTGAGGGTACGAAATAAGCGCTGGTAGGCTTTCTCAATTTCAGGAGTTAAGGGATTGGTAAACACCCCAAAACCGTTGTTAGGGTCAAAGAGACTCAGATGATCGCGGTCCCCCCAACTGGTGATGGCTTCATGCTGTTGATAGAAACGCCGCAACAAGGATCTTCTTTGCAGCCACCGGCCAGCTCTGCGGATAAATCTCCCGGCCGGCCTCTCGGACTGCAGATAGTCCGGCGGTATCTGATGGGCCGCCAACTCGTCAAACTCAATGGGGAGAGTGCGGCTCTCCTCGATATGCACCTGTCCGTTACAGGTGGTGAGAAAATACTGGCTTTGAGTATCCAGCTCCTGGTACGCCTGGACGATATCATTCCCCAGGGTGATTCCCAAGAGCACAATCCGGGGTTTTAACTTGAGGCCGAACCTGTCCAAATAAGCCAAGGCGTTGACCGGGTCGGCAGTTTCGGCCACCAGAATTTCGGCCGGGCCATAATGCCGGTTAATCCACTCATCCTGCCAATGAGACAGGATCTCATCCTGGCCCACCCGGTAGCCGGCGTTAAACGAGTCACCGAGGGAGAGGAGTCGTAAGACCCCCGGGGCAGGGTTGGGGGTGAATTCTTTAGCGCTACGAAATCCCGCGGTGTTGTTGGTCCACCGGACCTTGCCCCCCAGACCATCAGTTACGTGAATATTCAAATTTTCCTTGAGGAATCCTCCCCATCCCAAGGTCTGGAGTCGCTTGGTATCGGCAAAATCGAGGACGGACTGGCGGGCGTAATTTTCCCTCATCCCCAAGCACCACTCTGCCAAAACCACGGCGGCAATGAGGGAAAAGATGATGGAAAGCAGTATGAAGCTATGGTTCCCCCCCTTAAAGGTCATGGAGTTTTCCTTGGAAAAATTATTCCTTGGGTGGTTCCTCGGAGTCGCTCAGGTCCAAGGCGCCGGATTTTTTGAGGGCCGCGATGCCGCCCTGGAGGTTGACGGCGTTACAGAAGCCCGCGGTTTCTAGCTGCCGCAGGGCCTCATAGGAGCGGACGCCGGAGTTGCAGACCACCAGGAGGCGCTTGTCCGGCGGGATTTCAAGAAAGCGGTGTTTGAGGGTCTCCTGGGGGATGTTGAGCCAACGGCCGCCGAAGAGGTCCACGTAGGGGGCGGCGTTGGCCGCGCCCCGGACGTCCAGGCAGAGGGAGTCCGCGGCCTGATCGGTGAGGAAGCATTTTTCGAACTCGTCCACTTCGATGGTGCGGTTGTAGCCGTCCAGCATATTTTCCAGGGTGTTGGCCACGGCGTTGACGATATCCAGGGCCGCGGCGAAGGGCGGGGCGTAGGCCACTTCGAGGTTGGAAAGGTCGGCGAGGTCGGCCTTGAAGGGCAGGAGCGCGGCAATGCTGTTGATGCGGCCCACCAGGGCGTCGCCGTTGGAGCTCAAGCCCTGGGCCCCCAGGAGGCGCCGGGTTTTCTTATCCACCACCAGGTTGAGGTACATGAGGTCCTGGGTGGGGTAAAAGTGGGCCCGGTCGGCCTGGATGACCAGGGCGGAGGCGGCGTCGAAGCCGGCGTGTTCGGCCTGGGCCAGGCTGAGGCCGGCGCCGGCGATGGCCAGGTCGAAGGTCTTTAAGGTGAAGGAGCCGACGATGCCATTGAAGGCGGCGGCTCCGTCGGCCAGGTTGGTGCCGATGACCCGGCCCTGGCGGTTGGCGAGCGACCCGGAGGGGTAATAGACGGCTTGGCCGGTGATGAGGTGGTGGTTCATGATGCAGTCGCCGCCGGCGTAAATGTGCGGGTCGGAGGTCTGGAGGCGGCGATTGACCACGAGGCCGCCTTCCGGTGCGACCAGGAGGCCCGCCTGGGCGGCCAACTCGGAGTTGGGCGCGGCCCCTACCGCGGTGATGACCAGGTCGGCGGGGATGACGCGGTTATCGGTGACGACTTCCAGGGCGGTCTCGCCGCCTTCTACGGCGCGGATTTCCTGAACGGATTCCTCCAGGTGGAGATTGATGCCCTTATCCCGGAGATGCTTGGCGACCATGCGGGCTAGGCCCGGCTCGAGGACGCCGGGGAGGACCTGGGGGGTGATTTCGACCAGGGTGGTGTCCAGGCCCCAGAGGTCGCTGAGGGCCTCGGCCATCTCGCAGCCGATGGCGCCGGCGCCGATGATGACGGCGTTGCCCACCTGGCCCTTGGCGATGCGGTCCCGGACGGCCATGGCCGCGGGGAGGCTGGCGACGCTCATGACCCCGGGGAGGCCAACGCCGGGAACGGAGAGGGCGCGGGGCCGGCTGCCGGTGGCCAGGACCAGCTCGTCATAGGAGAGGTCTTCCTCCCGGCCGGATTCCAGGTCCTTAAGGCGCACCAGGCGGCGTTCCCGGTCGATGGCCAGGGCCCGGGTGCGGGTGCGGACCCGGACGTCCTTGGCATTTTCGAAGAACTCCGGGGTGCGGAGCATGTGGAAGCTGGTGCTCATCAACTCCTTAATATCGCTGAGATCGCCGGAGATATAGTAGGGGATGCCGCAGCCCCCGTAGGAGATGTAATCGCCCTGGTCCACCATAGTGACTTCGAAGTCGGGGCGCAGGCGTTTGACCCGGCAGGCCACCTTAGGCCCCAGGGCCACCGCGCCGATGATGAGGATGCGTTTGGATGCCATAGGTGTTTTCCCTTCAGAGATGAGCGTGGGGTGGGGAGAGTATCAATTTAAAGAATCGGTCTCACGCAAAGACGCCGTAGAGATCATCTTATTTTTCCGGCTCCCCGGCTGGTTTCGGGGTCTTATGGGGACCTTCGCAGGTCAGGGTCTCCCGCTGCCAGAGGAACTGCATTTTGGGGGCTTCCTGACGGTGGTCGCAGGTTTCCTGGCCGCAAATGGTGCACTCCGGCCGCATGCAGGGGTCCGCATGGATGAGGATATCGGCCTGGCCCGCGAAATAATCGGTGAGGATCGTTTCCATTTGCTTGACCTCGGCGTGGCTCTCTTCCAGGGAGAGGTCCCGGGGCAGGATCAGGTGAAAGTCGATGAACACGCGGGCGCCAGCCCGCCGGGCCCGGAGTTGATGGATGTCGATCCACATGGGGCGGCGGTGGCCGGCGATCACCCGGCAGATCTCGTCAAGGAGCCGGGGGTCGGAGGTGTCCATGAGCCCGGCCGCAGACTGCCACACCAGGCGGGCGCCGGTGACCAGGATATTGAGGGCCACCAGGAAGGCCACGGCGCCGTCCAGCCAGTTCCAGCCGGTAAAGTAAACGCCCACCAGGCCCACCAGGACGCCGGCGGTAGTATAGACGTCGGTGAGGACGTGCCTGCCGTCGGCCACCAGGACGATGGATTTGGTGCGCCGGCCCACCATCACCAGGATGGCGCCCAGGACGAGGTTCACCAGGGCGGCGCCCAGGATGAGGAGCATGCCCTTTTCCAATCGAGGGATAGCCTGGGGGTAAAAGAGCCGGGGCCAGGCCTCATAGAAAATCCCCAAGGCCGCCAGGATGATGAGGGCGCCTTCGAAGCCGGCGGAGAAGAATTCGACCTTGCCGTGGCCGTAAGGATGGCTGGGGTCGGGGCTCTTGGCGGCAATGATGATGATGACCAGGGCGAAGCCGGCCGCGACCACGTTGATGATGGACTCCAGGGCGTCGGAGAGGATGGCGGCGGAATCGGTAAGATAAAAAGCCAGGAACTTCACGGCCATCAGGCCCGCGCCGATGAGCAGCGAGGCGGAGATGGCCAGGAGGTGGTGGCGGAGGTTGAGGGTCTGGGAGTTCACGGGTTTTTCAATAAGAGAGTGCTTATAAACTATGTTTCATAGATATACTTTTCTATCATTTCAATCAAGACGAATATTTCAGTGATGGCCGAGTAAGGGAGTATATTGACGCTATAGCAGCAAATATGTAAAGTTAGATAAATTTTGGAGGGTAGAAGCTGGGGTAAGGATATGAAGATATCGATCGAGTTAAGCCAGGAGCAGGCCGAAATTTTCCAAAATACAGCCGAACGGCTGGGGTTAAGCCCCGAAGAACTCGCCCGGGCAGGGCTGGCCGATATGCTGGGCGTTTTTCAGGATGATTTTAAGAAAGCTGCGAAATATGTAGTGGATAAAAACCAGGAACTCTATCGGCAACTGAGATAATGCGTTGTTTGAAAGTGTAGCGAAGTTCCTACCTGTGAAAATGAATAAAGATATGTTCCCGCTCAAAGTTTCCCTTCAGCATGACTTCTTCCTGATCCGGGGTAGAGAAGGTGTACAGGTCGAACTCCTCCTCCGGGAACCAATCGGTTTCGAGGGTTAAGCCGGCTTCACGTTGCCGGATGATGACGTGGCCCTCATCCGCCTCCTCCAGGGGCCAGGCCAGATAGAGGCTAAAGGTCAAGGAATCCGGGGTGCGCTGGATAGTAGCTTTCTTGGCCTCCCAGATTTCATACTTGGGCTCGCCGAAGCCGGATAACCAATACAGAGTGATGTAATTCAGGCCGTCGAACATGGGGCTCCTGGGTCAAAGGGAGATCAGCGGGGCTGAGGGCCGTTTATTTGCACTTGCAGCAGAGGGCCATCTGGGCCATTTTGCGGCGGACGAAGGCCAACTGGCCCTGGAGGGGAATCTCCATGGGGCAGAGGTCGTCGCAGGCCATGAGGCCGATGCAGCCGAAGACGCCTGCGTCGGTGCCCACCACTTCGAAGTACCGGGCCCGGGGGCGTTCATCCCGGGGGTCGATCATAAAGCGGGCGATGCGGTTCAAGAAGGCGGCGCCCATGAAATCGGCGCGCATATTGGCGGTGGCGCAGCCGGCGATGCAGCAGCCGCATTCGATGCAGCGCTCGGCGTCGTAAATGTCCTGGGCGGTGGGGTTGTCCATGCGCTCTTCGATCTGGGGATTGAAGACCTTGCCGGTGTGAATCCAGGCCTCGGTGCGGACGTTGAGGTGGCGGAACCAGACGCCGGTGTCCACGGAGAGGTCACCTACCAGTTTAAAGACCGGCAGGGGCATGAGGGTGATTTTCTCCGGCAGATCCTGGGTCAGGGTCTTACAGGCCAGGCCGGGGCGGCCGTTGATGAGCATGGCGCAGGAACCGCAGATGGCGGCGCGGCAGACAAAGTCGAACATCAGGGAGGGGTCTTGTTCTTCCCGGAGGCGGTTCAGGGCGATGAAGAGGCTCATGCCCATGGTCTCTTCCAACTGATACTCCTGCAGCCGGGGAGGAATCTCCGGGGTCAGGGGGTTGTAGCGGAAGACGGAAAAGGTCAGAAGCCGTTCAGCCATGATCAAATCCTTTGGTGTATTGGCTCAGAGCCGCGCCAATTAGGAGCGGTACTCAATGACAGGGAGATACTTTTGGGGGGCCGTGCCCACCCTACAGACACGGGCGAGACGCCCGTCCTACCGTCAAGTTTCGTCGCCCTTCCCGATGGGCAGTTCGCCATAGCCCCGGGAACCCGGCGGCAGTTCGGTGATGTTGACCGGCTCGTACTGGAGGTCGGGCAGGGCGGCGCCGGGTTTCCAGTAGGCCAGGGTGCGTTTCAGCCAGTTATCGTCGTCCCGCCGGGGATAGTCTTCCCGGTAGTGGCTGCCCCGGGATTCGGTACGCTCAAGCGCGCCGTACGAGATGCAGAGGGCCAGGCGGAGCATGCCGGGCAGGCGCAGGGCGGCGATGAACTCAGGGTTGGGCCCCAGGCCGCAGGAGCGCAGCCGGACGTGCTGGGCCCGCTCGTAGAGGCCCTGGAGGGTGGTCACGGCCTCCTGCAAAGCATCGCGGGTGCGGAAGATGCCGACGTTGTGGAGGAGGGTGTCTTCCATCCGGCGGCGGAGGGTAAAGACGTCTTCGGCGCCGTTTTTGCGGCCGCGCAGGTCGGCCAGGCGCTGGGCCTGGGCCTCCATGGCATTTTCCACCAGGGAAAAGGGAAAGATCAGGGACTGGTCCTGAGCGAACTCGGCCACCCTTTGGCCCACCACCATGCCGGCCACAATAGTTTCGGCCAGGGAGTTGCCGCCCAGGCGGTTGAAGCCGTGGAGGTCCCAGCAGGCGGCTTCGCCGGCGGCAAAAAGGCCCTTCAAACCGTAGACTTCGCCGAATTTATTGGTGCGGACGCCGCCCATGGAATAGTGCTGGGTGGGCCGCACCGGGATGAGGGCCTCGACGCAGTCGATGCCCAGGAAATTCCGGCAGATGGTATGGACTTCCCGGAGATTGGTGCAGATATGTTCGGGTCCCAGGTGGCGGATATCCAGCCAGAGATGGGGGCCGTAAGGGCTATCCACCCCGAAGCCCTGGCGGATGTGGTGCAGCATCCAGCGGCTGACCACGTCCCGGGAAGCGATCTCCTTTTTCACCGGCTCATAATCGGGCATGAAACGGTGCAGGTTCTTATCCAGGAGGATGCCGCCGTCCCCCCGGCAGCCTTCAGTGACCAGGATGTTGGCGGGGACGATGCCGGTGGGGTGGAACTGCACCGCCTCCATGTTGCCCAGGGGGACCACGCCGGTGTCCTGGGCGATGGCCATGCCGGTGCCTTCATTGATGACGGCGTTGGTGGAGGTGCCATAGATGCGGCCGTAGCCGCCGGTGGCGATGACCGTGGCCTTGGCCAGGTAGGGGCGAATCTCGCCGGTGCGCAGGTCCAGGGCGACGGCGCCGTGGCAGGTGTCGCCGTTTTGGATCAGGCTGATGGCTTCGACGCGGTCATGGACGGTGACCCCCAGCTTGATAACCACGGAATCCATGGCGTACTGGAGGACGTGGCCGGTGCCGTCGGAGGCGAAGCAGGTGCGCCATTTGGCGGTGCCGCCGAACTGACGCTGGGCGATGAGCCCGGCTTTTTCCTGGAGGTCTTCGACTTCGGTGCCGTCGGGCAGGATGCGTTTGCCGGGGACCACCCGGGACCAGGGCACGCCCCAATGAGAGAGCTGGCGCACGGCCGTGGGAGCCAAATTGCAGAAGAGGCGGGCCACTTCCTGGTCGCAGCCCCAGTCGGAGCCTTTGACCGTATCTTCAAAGTGAATATCGGCGCTGTCGCCATAGCCCTGGGCGACGTTGCCCAGAGCGGCCTGCATGCCGCCCTGGGCCGCGGTGCTGTGGGAGCGGCGGGGCGGCACCAGGCTCAAGATGGTGACACTGTGGCCGCTCAGCGCGGCTTCGATGGCGACCCGTTCCCCGGCCAGGCCGGCCCCGATGACCAGGACATCAGAGAGATGTGCGTCGGACCAGTTCATGACAGACCCTTCGGGATATGGCGGAAATAGAAGACCAGGAGGGTCAGGAAGCCCAACCCCACAAAGCCGATGGTGGCATAGACCAGGTAGGTGGTGAATTTGCGCCGGTGGATCCAACTCCACTTCACCAGGATACGGTAGAGGCCCACCATGGCATGGATTTCGGCGGCCAGGATCAGGAGGACGAAGTGGGAAAAGTAGCCTCCCTGGATGCGGGCGGCGCTGGTGGCCGCGGCGATGGGCCAGGTGAGCAGGACGCTCCAGATATGGGTGGCGGCCAGCACCAGGACGATCAGGCCGGTGACGATCTGGACGCCCCAGGCCCAGGTGTCCAGGTGGGCCAGACGGCGGGAATGCTGCATGTAGACCCGCATTTCCTGGAATTGCCAGGGGGCCTTGCGCAGCGCCACCAGGCCATGGACGATGATGGCCAGGATGATGAGGGGAATCCCTACGTAGGAAAGGTAATATTCATCCATGCGGGCGGAATCCCGGTTGAAGGCGTCCACGCCGAGAATGATGCTGGAGACCGCGAACATATGGAACTGGAGAAAACAGAGGAGGAGCAGACCGGTGGCCAACTCCAGGAGTTCCAGGCGGGCTTCCAGCTTGGGACTTTTGGCCAGAAGTTTTTGTAGGATCACCGGGGCACCTGCTGGGAAAAGTTCAAGGTTCAAGGTTCAAAGTTAATGCCCACCGCGCACCTGATACAAATGCCTATCAGTTTTCATGGCTCTGAGGGAGCCGAAGCTCATGAGCGACTGTCCTGAAAAGCTGGAAATGTGAAATTTAGCGCAAATCCAAATTTTAAATATATTTCAGGTGGAAAGCGTTGTCAAAGATTTTATCTCTGACCTGTGTTCTCCGATTTAGGCAAAAATTTACCAGGCGCGTCCGGTTCAGGAAATCGGATAATTGATGATTTCTTTGTCAAAGGTTTTCTGACAACGGGAATTTTGGCAGGAGGAGGAGGGAGTGTGGACGGCAAGGGGGCCGAAGCTTCCCGGTAGAATTATTGAATCTTGAGAAAAGCCCCTAACTACCAGTAAATACTATATCCTTCGCTGCGCTCAGGATGACAAATGCAGAGGTCATATCTAGTAGCGTTAAGCCGGCTCAGAGGCCGGGTTTCCAGAAGACCAGGCCGAGGACCAGGGCAGCTACCAGGAGGCGGTAGATTGCAAAGGGGATAAAGGTGTGGTGCTGGAGGAAGCGCAGCAGGTACCTGATGGTGAGGTAGCTGGAGATCACCGCGGCCAGAAAGCCCAGGGTGGCGGGCAGGAGGGGCAGGGCGCCGGCGGGTTCATGGAGCCAGGTGGGGATGTGGTGGAGCCCGGCGCCAAAGATAATGGGAGTGGACATCAGAAAGGAGAAGTGGGCGGCAGAGCGGCGGTTAAAGCCCAGAAACAGGCCGGTGGTCATGGTAATGCCGCTCCGAGAGACCCCGGGCATGACCGCGAAGGCCTGGGAGAGGCCGATGAGAAGGGCGTCCTTCAGGGTGAGCTGATCCAGGCGGCGGGTGTGCCGGGCCAGGATTTCGCCCAGGATAAGGAGGAGCCCCACCGCGCCCAGAAGAATGGCGATGCGCTCCGGGGCCCGGAAGATGGTTTCGGCCTGTTTTTCCAGGAGCAGCCCGAAGATGGCCCCGGGGATGGTGGCTACGATGAGAAAGAAGAGCATCTTGCGCTCCGGGCGGTTGTAGCGCGTGGGAAAGATGAAGGCGTGAAACATCTCCAGCCAGTCCCGGTAGAAGTAGGCCACCAGGGCTACCAGAGTGCCGACGTGGAGGAGGATGTCAAAGCCCAGGCCGCCGCCGGTGACGTGCAGATAGTGTTCCAGGAGGGCCAGGTGGCCGGAGCTGGAAATGGGCAAAAATTCGGTAATACCCTGGACCACGCCGAGAAAGAGAGCGATAAGGGGGTGCATAGTTGGGGAATCTATCATGAGAGATAACCGCGGGCAATCTGAAAAAATTGGGGCTAAAAATATTTCTTATTCGGATAATAGAGCCGGTCCGCCCATCCGGATAGGCGACCGGTAAAATAAAAGTGAAACGAGTATTAATGATCGCAATACAATAAAAAAACTTGACGAATCGCTTCACTCGGATAAAATTACGGCAGTCTGAAAATCGCTGAACTGCTTCGAGCACTTTTCTCAGGGCAGAGCCAACGGGAAGAAGCCAGGCGCAAAGGAAAGCAAGATTGAATTTGAAATCGAACCCAGCGCGAAGGAGGAACTGAGCCATGGAGAACACCCAACGAATCATATCAGTAAGCCGCAAGTTAAGAATTACCTGTAAAGGATTGATCATCTGCCTGCCAGTGATATATGCACTCCTTTGGACATTCTTCAATCAGCTCTATGGCATGGGGCCATTGATCCCTTTGCCGGTCCGAGTGGATCATTACCTTCCACCTTTGACCCGCTTTCTGGCCTTCCTGGTCGATATGATCCCCATGGGGGTAATCATTTACGGTTTGCGAAAACTTGAAGGCCTATTCCTGCTCTATGAAAAAGGCTTGATATTCACCGAGCAGCACGTGGAATGTTTCCGTAGTTTGGGGCGGACCCTGATCGTTTGGGTGGGGTGCGATGTGGTGAGGAATTCATTGTTGAGTATGGTCCTGACATTGGACAACCCGCCTGGGCAGCGAGTAATCACGGTGGGGTTGGGTTCAGCAGACTTCGCCGCAGTATTCGTTGGCATCGTGGTGCTCATCATCTCCTGGGTGATGGATGAAGGTAGGAAGATCCAGGAAGACCAGGAGCTTATCGTTTAGGAATTGCTATGGCCATCATAATTAATTTAGACGTCATTCTCGCCAAACGGAAGGTCAAATCAAAAGAACTCGCCGAGTATGTCGGCATCACCGAGCAAAATCTATCGCTGATTAAAACCGGGAAAGTGAAAGGAATTCGGTTAGCGACCCTGAATTCCATCTGCGCATACTTGGGTTGCCAACCCGGAGATATCCTGGAGTATCGCGAGATTGACTCCTGACCTTATGTTCAGGACAGGGTTGTTAGGATTTAGGGAGACTTGGCCACGGTGACGGTCACCGTGCCGGGTTGGGTGCGCACCACGCTGACGCCGGCGGGCAGATCCACGGAGACGTTGAGGCGATGGCGGCCTGGAGTCAGATTGGCGGTGTCCACCCGGGCCTTGAGGTTTTCAAGAGTGAGGGCCTGTACCTGGGGCCAGGGACCGGTAACGGTAACGGTGACCTGGGCCGGAGACACTTGGGCCGGTTGGGGGCCAGCCTGGATGGGGACCTTAAGGAAATTCCGGGTCAGGGGTTTAGAGGCGATCTGAATATCCGCGACGATGGGAGTCGATTCTTTCCAAGCCAGATGGAGGCTTTGAAAGTCCAGGTCCGTGGCAATGACGGCAGGTTCCTTAAGATGGGACAGGTCAATGGGGAGGGTGGGGATAAATTTGAGATCGGCCAACTCGTTGTAGGGGCCTCTTATCTTCACCTTATCCGGGCGAATCGTAACGCCGGTGACCTCGTAACCTTCGGGAGGGTTATTCTCCAGAACCGGCTTGACGGGAAGGGTTTGGGTCATAGTGGCGGCCAGGGTCAGAGTGACGGCATTAGGTTGGATACGGATAACCTGAACCCCCCGCAAGGCAGAGAAGCTATTGGGACGGAAGTAAAAGGTATGGCGTCCGGTGCCATAGCCGGCCAGGTCCAGGGTTTCGGTGAGACGGGATTGAGACAAGCTATTGATCACGGAGCGGGGACCCATCACCCGGACCTGAATGGAGGGAGGCACCTCGCTGGTGACCATGAGATTTTGGTGCAGATTGATCAGTTCCAGGTTCATGGCAACGGTAGTTTCGGTGCGTTCCTCACCGCTGACCGCGAACCAGAGGGCGATGGCCAAGAGGACGGAAAGGGTTTTGAGGAGCTTATTACGCCCGAAGGTACCGAACCAGTTTTTCAAGCCACTTTCCTTTATTTTGTTCCGGGGCTTCCAAAAGGTCCCGGAGGGCCTGGCGCAGTTGCAGCCGGGTGAGGTCGCGTCTTAATTTTCCCCCCTGGGCCAGGGAGATTTGCCCGGAGGTCTCGGAGATCACCAGGGCCAGGGCGTCGGATTGTTCAGTGATCCCCACCGCGGCCCGGTGCCGGGTGCCCAGGGTGGGGTCCAGGTTGGGATTGCGGGTCAAGGGCAACAGGCACCCGGCGGCCACGACCCGGTCTCCCTGGAGGATGACGGCGCCGTCATGGGTGGGGTTGTGGGGCCAGAACAGGGAGACCAGCAGTTCCTTGCTGACCAGGGCGTCCAACCGGATGGCGCCCTCGAGAAATTCAGACAGGCCGATATAGCGTTCCATGATGATGAGGGCGCCGATATGGCGGCTGGCCAGGGTGTCGGCGGCATCACAGACTTCCTCGGTGGTGAGCGGGGGGTGGATGCCGCCGGGGGCCAGCGCTTTTTTGCCCATGCGACTGAGAAAGCGGCGGATATCGGCCTGGAACAGGATGATGACGATGAGGACGAAGCTCTTGACGATGATGTCCAGGAGCCATTCCAGGGTGTAAAACTCCAGTTGCCGGGCCACCAGATAGGCAATGAACAACAGAAAAAGCCCGGCGAGGACCTGGACGGCCTGAGTGCCGCGCAGGACCAGCACGACCTGGTAAATGATAATGGCCACCAGGATGATGTCCACACCATCCTGCCAGCGCAGATTGCTTAAAAACTGCCACATGGTCGGGTCGGGGTCTCGTCCTTTCCGGAGACTGAAGTGGAGGCAGTCTTGGGCCCCTCAGGCGTCTCCACCCTTATCCTTTGGAAAGGATAAGGGCAAAAAACGTTAACCGACTGGGCTCAAAAACACACCGGGGACGGCTATTAACCGGCCTGGAGAGCGGCGGACGGGGACGCCCGCCCTACCAAGTTCCGCCCGGGACGGAGCGAATGGCATCCAGTACGGCGAGGAACTGACGGGCATAGGCCACGTTGTGGGTGCGAATCAGGCGGGCCCCGCGCAGCACCGACACGGCCAGAGCCGCCAGGGTGCCGATGTCGCGCTCCTCTCCGGCGGGCTGCCCGGTGATGCGGCCAATAAAGGCTTTGCGGGAGGGGCCGATCAGGAGAGGATATCCCAGGTCCAGGAACTCATCCAGACGGTTCAGAATCTCCAGGTTGTGTTCCCCGGTCTTGCCGAAGCCGATGCCGGGGTCCAGGACCAACAGGTCCTGGGGAATCCCCTGGGAGAGGGCGAAATCCAGCCGTTCCCGAAAAAACGCCTTGATCTCGCCCATCAAGTCATCATAGTGCGGCTGGCGCTGCATGTCCCGGGGGGTGCCCTGCATGTGCATCAAGATCACCGGGGCCTGATATGCGGCGGCCAGGGCAGCCATCCCGGGATCGAAGCGCAGGGCGCTGATATCGTTGATCACCGCGGCGCCCGCGTCCAGGGCGGCCCGAGCCACCTCGGCCTTGTAAGTATCGATGGAAATGGGGATGGTGATTTCGGGAGCCAGGGCCTCGATAACCGGCACGACGCGGCGGAGCTCTTCGCTCAAAGGCACGGGATCGGCAAAAGGCCGGGTGGATTCGCCGCCGATGTCAAGGAGGTCGGCGCCTGCCGCCACCAGGGAGCGGGCCTGGGCCAGGGCCGCGGCGTAATCAAAGAAGAGACCGCCATCGGTAAAGGAATCGGGGGTGATATTAAGCACCCCCATAATCAAGGGGCGAGGCGCACCCAAGAGCGCCGCCCAAATACGGCGGCGCTCAGGAATCTCCGCAAGGCCGGAGGAGTGCGTCAGGCCGGCCATGCTTAAGCCTGTTGAAGACTGAGGGGCAGTTGGGTTTCGACTTCCGGATTTTCCGAGGGTGCCGCCGGTCTTGCACAAGAATTGATGATGCGCTCGATTTCGATGGTGTCCAGGGTCTCTTTTTCGAGAAGGGCATGGGCCAGGGCTTCGAGCTGGTCCCGATTGGCGGTCAGCACATCTTTGGCCTGCCGGTAGGAGCCGAAGACCAGGTTCTTAATGGCGTGGTCGATGACCCGGGCGGTCTCTTCGCTGAAATCCTTGGCCTGGGAGATCTCCCGGCCCAGGAAGATGTGCTCGTCCCGTTTCCCGAAAGTAACGGGGCCCAACTCATCGCTCATGCCCCAGTTACAGACCATCTTGCGGGCCAGATCGGTGGCCCGTTCCAGGTCGTTGCCGGCGCCGGTGGTAAAATGCTGAAAGATCAGTTCCTCGGCGGCCCGGCCCCCCAGCAACACCGTGAGAGTGGAAACCAGGTATTCCTTGGGGTAGGTGTGCCGCTCATCTATGGGTAATTGCTGAGTCAGCCCTAAGGCCCGGCCCCGGGGAATGATGGTGACCTTGTGAATGGGGTCGGTGCCCGGGATGGACCTGGCTACGAGGGTATGACCGGCCTCGTGATAGGCGGTGTTGCAGCGTTCCTGTTCAGTCAAAATGAGGCTGCGCCGTTCGGTGCCCATGAGGACCTTATCTTTAGCCTGTTCGAAGTCGGGCATGGTGACCACATCGCTGCCGCGCCGGGCCGCTAAGAGAGCGGCTTCGTTGGCCAGGTTCTCGAGGTCGGCGCCGGAAAATCCGGGAGTCCCCCGGGCCAGGATGGACAGATCGACGGTGTCGGCCAGAGGTGTACGCCGGGTGTGAACATTGAGGATGGCTTCCCGCCCCTTAACGTCGGGGACCGGGACCACCACCTGGCGGTCGAAGCGGCCGGGCCGCAGCAGGGCCGGGTCCAGGACGTCCGGGCGGTTGGTAGCGGCAATGAGGATCACGCCTTCATTGGCCTCAAAGCCGTCCATTTCGACCAGAAGCTGGTTCAGAGTCTGTTCCCGCTCATCGTGACCACCGCCCAAACCGGCGCCGCGGTGGCGGCCCACAGCATCGATTTCATCGATAAAGATAATGCAGGGGGCATTTTTCTTGCCCTGAATAAACAGGTCGCGTACCCGGGCGGCGCCCACGCCCACGAACATCTCGACGAAGTCGGAGCCGCTGATGCTGAAGAAGGGGACGCCGGCTTCCCCCGCAATGGCCCGGGCCAGGAGGGTTTTGCCGGTGCCCGGCGCGCCCACCAGAAGCACGCCCTTGGGGATGCGGCCCCCCAGGCGGGTGAACTTCTTGGGGTCTTTAAGAAAATCGATGATTTCCGACACTTCATCCTTGGCTTCTTCAATACCGGCCACGTCCGCGAAGGTGATCTTGACGGTGTTTTCCGTCATGAGGCGGGCCCGGCTTTTGCCGAAAGACATAGCTTTGCCGCCGCCGGCCTGCATCTGCCGCATGAAGAAGATCCAGATGCCCACCAGGATGAGCATGGGCAGCCAGGAGACCAGGAGGGTGGTGTACCAGGGAGAATCGTCCTTGGGTTTGGCGGTGATTTCCACCTTCTTGGACTGGAGGAGTTTGACCAGATCGGGGTCGGAGGGGGAGAAGCTTTTGAAGGCCTTGCCCTCTTCCATTTCGCCGGAGATTTCGTCGCCCTGGAGGGTAACCTTGGTGACCTTGCCGGCCTTAACCAGATCGACGAAC
Source organism: Syntrophobacterales bacterium (assembly GCA_023229795.1). Classification (GTDB taxonomy): domain Bacteria; phylum Desulfobacterota; class Desulfobaccia; order Desulfobaccales; family 0-14-0-80-60-11; genus 0-14-0-80-60-11. Next base: position 13,964 of record JALNYP010000024.1, on the reverse strand, counting down.
TTGGTGTAATTAATGGTGGCCTTGCCCCGAGCGTGTTCGACGCTGTTGAAGTAGTTAAACAGGAAGATCATTACCAGGGTAATGAGCAGCCACAGGGCAATATTCTTATAAAATGGGCTTAAACGGTTATTCATTGGGTCCTTAAGCGTAGGCAGTTGCCAGAAATATATCGATTATATCGGTTTCACCATAGATTATTTTAAGGCTCATGGTCGAAAAAAGCAAGGTGAATTGTGCATTTGGCCCAGGACAGGCGGGGATCGAGGGGAGAGGCGCCGGGCCTCGGCCCCCGCTCGCAGCCTGGCTTGAGGGCTGCGAGGGGACCCGGGGTCCGGTAGTGCGGAATAGTGATGAGGTTTGATCAGGTCAGTCTAAAACTTCTCTCCCGGCAACAGAATGGCCAGACTGTCCCGGGGAATACGCCAGGGGCCTTTGCCCCATTTGACTCCAGTAATTCTGCCGTCGCGAATCATGCGATAGACGGTGCGGCGAGAGAGAGCCAGGATCGAAGCCGCCTCATCAGGGCGAAAAAAGCGCTTGTGATGCAATAATCCCATGTTACTGCCTCCTTGCAGTGAGAGAATTTCCTTCCCTGGAGATTCAGCCAAGACTTTGTGCAAGGGGCGGGCCATCTTCCCCACGCTATTACTTCCGCATACCTGGAGATATTAGCTAAATTTAAATCAAATTTAGCAAATTTAGAGGGGTTTTTAAGTATCACCTGCAAAAGCCCTAGGGATTGGGGAAATACCCCTAGACCGATTGCTCCTGCAAACCTCCTTCCAGACCTTTCCAACCGGCTGAGGCCTCGCGCCAGATGGTCATGCCCGTCCCGGGGCTCAGATTTTGAGTCGAGGCCGGCCCCACCGTTAAGCACTACGTGCCTGGCCTCAGGAACTCTTCAACCGAGGCTGAGGCAGCCGAATTAATAAGCGTTTAGGCGGTCAGCCGGCCAAATTGCCCAACAGGGATTGAAAGCGGTAATTGTAAGAATTGGTTTAGTCATGTCAAGGTCGCTGAGGACCAATAAAAGACCTTCAGGCAGCGATGCGCACCGGTTGTGTGACAGCAGAGGACAGGCGTCCCGCGGGCTGCACAAATCTTGAAAGGAATCGGCGTAGCTTTATTAGAAAAGGAGAAAAAGAGATGGCTCAAGAGCGTTTGATGCGGCCCCGGGAAGTGGCCAGTCGCCTGGCGGTGTCCCGATCCACGGTGTACCGCTGGTTCTGGGAAGGCAAACTCAAAGGCGTCAAGATCACGGGGGGCACGGTGCGGATTCTGGAAAGCGCGGTCCGGGACAAAGTGAATGAAGCTTATTAAGGAGCTTCGGAAAAGTAGTTGTCTTCAGGCAGCCGCAGGCTTCAGCCGGCGGGCCGCACAGGCTGGAAAGCCTGTGCCACCGGTGGGATTGGTTGAATTTCAGCCTTAGGATTTTGTTAGTGGCTTTAGTGAGTCGGGAAATTTTCCATGGCGCGGATATACAGAGGGGTTGGAATGAGTGACGGGAGCAAAACGAATTTAGAGCTGAGGGACACCTGTTGCAGGTGTGCTGGAGGTTAGAGGCATTCTGGCGTATACCCAGACCACCATGGCGGAGATCAGAAAGAAAAGCGGGAGAGGGAAGCGGGACCTCTATTGGGAGGATGCCCAATCACTCTTCCTGGCCGGCAAGGAGCTGGAGGAGATTCAGGACCTCCTCCCTGTAGCGCTTCAGACCCTGAAGCGCTGGCGCCAAGAAGGACAATGGGACGAAAAGCGGCGGCAGGTACCGGTGTCGCCCCGCTGGCTGGGAGAAGCCTTGAAAGGCCTCCTGCGGGAAAAAGCCGGGCGTCTCATTGCTACCGGGGACCTAAAACCCCCAGACCTGGATGAACTCACCAAGATGGTGACCCTGCTGGACCGCCTGTGCAGCCAGGGCTGGGATATTCGGGCGGCGGCCCTGGAAGTAATGGACCGATTCAGCGATTTCTTGCGGGCCGGGGTCACGGATCAAGAGGAGCTCAAGCGCATCTCCTTTCGGGTGCAAGAGTTTTTCCGGCAACTGGAAGAAGAAGTGTGAGAGAGGAGGCAGGTAAACGCCGGCAGCATCGGGCTGTCACTGAGAACCAGAAAAGCATAGATGATGGCAGGCTGCCCCACCGGGCCTAGAAGCCTGCCCCACCGGCACGAGGCCGGTTTCACGAGCACAAGGACGTGCAATGAACTTAAATAAGAAGCTCACCAAAGCCGCGTTTCGCCAGCGGGCCGATAAAATTCTCATGCGGCTGTCGCTGGAGGTGATGCCCTTCTGGGCCGACAGCGAAGACAAGCAGAAGCAGCGGCTGACGCGGGCTGCGGCCGATCCCTTGTATTTCTGCCGTACGTACCTGCCTCATTATTTTTCCCATGCCCCGGCGCCCTTCCACCATGACCTGGTGCAGATGCTGGAGAACCGCAGCGAGCAGGCGGTAACGCCCATCGCGGTGGCCGCGCCCCGGGAGTTTGCCAAATCCACGGTGTGCAGCTTTGGCTACGTGCTCCAGCAGATCTGTTTCCGCAAACGCCATTTCATCCTGATCGGCAGCGATACCGAGGACCTGGCTTCCGATCTCACCGGCTACATCTACCTGGAACTGCTTTACAACGAACGACTGCAACAGGATTTCGGCGAGTTGGTCAAGGGCAACCGGGCCGTCGACGATTTCATCACCTTGAATGACGTCAGGGTGAAGGCCCGGGGCCGGGGGCAACGCCTCCGGGGCCTGAAGCACAAGCAGTGGCGTCCCGACCTGGTCATCCTGGATGACCTGGAAAATGACAACAACGTGCGCAATCCGGACATCGTCAGCTCCATCCTGGATTGGGTGAAGTCCGCGGTTTATCCCTCCATGGATGCCGGGGGCACCCTGATGATCATCGGCACCATCCTGCGGTGGCACAGCGCCCTGCACCTGATGCTCACCAGCCCGGACGAACCTTACTGCCATTTCCAGCGGCGCCTCTATCGGGCCCTTAATGAAGACGGCAGCTCCCTGTGGGAGGCCCGGCATCCGGTAGCCCGGATCAAGCTGCAGAAACAGTTGATGGGGACCGTGGCCTTCAACCGGGAAAAGATGAATGAACCGACTCCGGAGGGCGGTTTCTTCAAGGAGGACTGGATTCATTACTACCACCCGGACATTCTGAAAGACCGGACCCTGACGGTGGTGGGGTTCTTCGATCCTTCTCTGGAGACCGGAGCCAGCTCGGATTACAAGGCCTTTATCACCCTGGGCTGGGACCAACAGGAGATGTCGCTCTACGTGATGGATGCGGTGATCCAGAAGACCACGCTGGACCAGATCCTGCGCACCATCTTCAACCGGCACCAGCAGTTCGGCTATCAAATGGTGGGAGTGGAAGACAATCTCTTCCAGCGGCTGCTGCTCAAGGAGTTCGACCGGATCGGGAAGGAGCGGGGCCAGTTTCTGCCCGTCAAGGGGGTCACCCACCGGATCGCCAAAGAGACCCGGGTGGCCAGCCTGTCCCCGTTCCTGGAGCGCGGCAAGCTGCGCTTCATTCGGGGACATTCGGACCAGGAACTCTTAGTGGAGCAACTGCTCTACTTCCCGTCCCGGACACTGCACGATGACGGGCCGGATGCCCTGGAAGGGGCGGTAAACCTGGCTCAGAGCCTCCCTTCAGGGAACGCGGCGCCAGAATTCGTCTCAGTGAAGAAGCGACACTTTCAGTGTCGAGGGGCCTTTTAGGAGCGGTTAGCAATTAGCGGTTAGCAGTGAGCGTGAGTGATGAGTGGCAAATAGCAAAATCAATTGCGCAAGGGCTTAATGAATTTAGCTCGCAGTTAGGAGAGACCATGGGGCTGAAGGATTATTTCGGGAGGCTGTTTAAAGACACCTTGAAGCCGGAAAGGCGGGAGTTGTCGGCCGTCAGCCTGGCAGAACGCTGGAGCAGCTACCCCAGCGTGGGGTTGACTCCCAACCGGCTGGCGGAAATCTTCCGGGAGGCGGATCAAGGCAATATTTATCGCCAGATGGAGCTGTTTGAGGAGATGGAGGAAAAGGACGCCCATCTGACGGCGATTCTCCAAACCCGGAAAATGGCGGTCCTGGGCAAGGATTACGAGGTGCTGCCCTATGCCAAGACCCCGGAGGATGAGCGCATTGCGGCCCTGGTGGGGGAGATGGTCTATAGCATCCCCAACCTGGAGGAGGCCTGCCTGGACCTCCTGGACGCCATCGGCAAGGGGTTTGCCCTGAGTGAAATCTTCTGGGAGGTGACAGAGGGCCAGGCCCGGGTCGAAGGACTCAGGTGGATCCCCCAGAAAAAAGTGACGTTTGACGAACAACTGCAACCGCGCCTTCTGACTGCCGAAGCCCGCTGGCAAGGGGTGGCGCCGCCGCCGTGGAAGGTCATCTATCACCGCTATAAGGCCAGGAGCGGCGGCGCCACCCGGGCGGGAGTTCTCAGGGTAGTCGGTTGGATGTACCTGCTCAAGAATTTTGCCTTGAAGGATTGGGCGGCGTTCAACGAGGTCTTCGGTATGCCCCTGCGGCTGGGGAAGTACGATCCCACCGCGTCTCCGGCGGACCGCGACTCTCTGGTGCAGGCTATCCGCAACCTGGGATCGGATGCCGCGGGGGTGATCAGCAAGAGCACGGAGATCGAATTTGTGGAAGCCACCTCGCGGTCCGCGGGAGTAAATCCCTACCAGCTTATGGCGGAATTTTGCAACCGGGAGATGTCCAAAGCAGTCCTGGGTCAGACCCTGACCACGGATACCGCGGGGTCAACGGGGACTTATGCCGCGGCCACGGTGCACGGCCAGGTGCGCCGGGATCTGGTGGAGGCCGACGCCCAAGCCCTGGCCGCCACCCTGAGGGAGCAGTTGCTGCGGCCTCTGGTGGGATTCAATTTCGGCTGGGATAAATCCATCCCCTGGTTCCGGTTCAGGTTTGAGGAGGAAGAGGACCTGAAGACGCTGTCGGAGGTTTATCGCAACCTGGCGGCCATGGGGGTGCCCCTGAGCATGGAGCACGTGGCGGAGAGATTCGGCCTGCCGCCAACGGCAAATAAAGGACAGAGCAGCTAATCTTTTCTTCCCGGCCCCGGGGTCAGGGAAGGCGAATATCCACCTACCGGAGGAGGTTTATGAGGAACATGAGAACACTTATGATCGCCGGCATCATCATGGGGATACTGAGCGGCTCCCTGATGGGGTGCCAAACCTTGAAAACCGCTTTTTGTTCCCCCACCGCGCAGGAGGTGGCGGACGCGGCGAACTACGCGGCCAATGCCGACTCAGTGTTGGCCTTCCTGAGCACTTTGACCGCCAGCGCCGAGGTGAGTGCGGTGATGGCCGCCATCAAGATTGCCAAGGCCATATTCGAGCAAATCAAGTCGGGGGTCTGCGTGTCGGCGACCCAGGAGCAAGAGGCCCAGGCCACGGTAAAAGCCAGCCGGACCATGGCCATGAAGTACGGATACAAGCCGTGAAAGGTCTCGGGTGGCGCAAGGAGCATGCCGACCCCAGGGATTTGGCCCACGGGGATATTCCCGAGGCAGCGGGCCGGGTGATGGCCTCCAAGGAATTGCCGGAGGTGGATTTCTACCATTGGCTGCCTCCCATCAAAGACCAGGCCGATCTGAATTCCTGCGTGGCCCACGGCATAGCCGGCGCCTATGAATTTGACGGCCTCAAGACCACCGGGATCTATACGCCCATCTCGCGGCTCTACCTCTATAAGGCTTCGAGGCGCTTGGGCGGATTTACCGGGGATTCCGGGGCCTATATCCGGGACGGCATGCGGGCCCTGGTGCGGCTGGGGGCTCCCCCGGAAGGCCTGTGGCCCTACAAGGTCGAAACCTTCGACGCGCCGCCCGATTTCGTGGCCTCGGGATATGCCCAGAATTTTGCGGCCTTGCGCTATGTCAGACTGAAAAACCTGACCGAGATCAAGGCGTACATCCGGGCCGGCTTCCCGGTGGTCTTCGGGTTCACGGTGTTTTCGGCCATTGACCAGGTCAAGGAAGACGGCTGGGTGCCTTTACCCAAAGCCGCGGATAAGCCGCTGGGTGGACATGCGGTTTATACTTGCGCCTATTCCAACCTGAAAACCTCGGCTTATTGGGACGATCCCCCCGGCGCTCTCGGGTTTATCAATAGCTGGGGAGATTGGGGCGATCAGGGGAAAGGCTGGCTGCCCTACGGCTATTTCGAGCAAGGCCTCTGTGACGACTTCTGGGCCTTGATTTCGGCCAAACATCCGGATGAGCAGGAATTCGGCTGATGGCTCCCCGGGTAATCTTTGATGCGGCCAAGCAGGGCCGCTGGGCCAAGTGGCTCATGATCGGCATGTTCGCAGTCCTCCTGGGCCTGATGGGGGTCGTCCGCTGGTGCGGAGACTGAGGCGTGACCTGTAAACCACGAAATGAGGAAGGATGACGATGACGCCGAACGAGACGAGCCGGAACCAAACCGCGGCTCTGCCGGAGTGGATCAGGATGCTGCCGCTGGGGCGGGTGGAGTTGTCGGACCACCGGGAACCGTTCGTAGTGGATGAAGCATCTTTAGCGTCCATGGCGGCGGAGTTTCGCTCCCGGGGCGTGGATCTGGTGATCGACTATGAGCATCAATCCCTGCAAGGGGAACGGGCTCCCGCGGCGGGCTGGATCAAGGGCCTGGAGGCCCGGCCGGACGGCCTCTGGGCCCGGGTGGACTGGACCCGGCAAGCCCAGGAGTACTTGCTGCAGCGGGAATATCGCTACTTCTCTCCCGTCTTGCGGCTGGACCCCGAAACCCGGAAACCCATCGCCCTGATGCACGTGGGCCTGACCAACGTGCCGGCCATCAAAAATCTGGCGCCCCTGGTGGCCAGGTGGGGGGGCGAACCTGCCTTGCTTCCGCCCCGGCAGCCGGATGAGGCGGCGGTGCGGGCTCAGGCGCTGGAGATGGATTCAGGAAAGGAGAAGGCAACTATGGTGGAACAACTGAAACGGCTGATGGGGTTGAAGCCCGAGGAGGAGGCCGGCGCGGTATGCGGCAAGGCGCTGGAAGCGTTCCGGGACCTGGCCGCGACCCTGTCGATGCCGGCCGAAGTTTCCGTGGCCCAGTTGAAGGGGGCGGTGGAGGCTCTGAAGGCCGGGGCGGCGCGCTTAACCAAGGCCGAGGCCGAATTGCAGGCCCTCAAGGCCAGTCTGGCGGCCGCGACGGCCGACCGGGCGGTGGCAGAAGCCTTGAAGGCCGGCAAAGTCAGCCCGGCCCAACGGGACTGGGCCCTGGAATATTACCGCCGGGACCCGGAAGGCTTTCAGACCTTTGTGTCCCGGGCCCCGAAACTGGTGCCCACGGGAGAGGAATTGCATCTCCTCAAGGAAGACCGCCAGGCCGAGAGCGGCATGCTCCCGGAGGAACTGGCGGTTTGCCGGTCCCTGAAAGTCTCACCGGAGGCGTACCTGGCGGCTAAGGCTCAGATCGGCGCCGCGGCGCGCTAAAGGAAAGTTCGAGGTCAGAACCCAATACAAGTGGAGGTAGAAGGATATGTCAGCTTTAACGCGGGACCGGGCTACGCCCTACCGGGAAGGTATCGAGGTGGAATACCCGGTGGCAGCGAACACCAAAATTTACGCCGGCTCCCTGGTATGCGTCAATGCCGCGGGCTTTGCCATGCCGGCGGCGGACGCCAGCGGCTATCGGTTCGTCGGGGTGCCATGGAGCAGGTGGACAACAGCAACGGCGCTGACGGCATTGCTGCGGTGAGGGTGCGGCGCACCGGGGTCTTCGAGTTCGACGCCGCGTCCATCGACGCCACCATGGTGGGAGGTCCCATGTACGCCGCGGATGACCACACCTTCGACGACGCCGAGGGCCCCGTCAATGACATCAAAGTGGGCCAGTTGGTCAAATATGTCTCGGCCACCAAGGGCTGGATCGACATCGCCAGGTAACGGAGGAAATCACGCATGATCATCAATGTGGAAAGTTTGGCCCGGCTGTATACGGGATTTACCGCGGTGTTCAACGCCGCTTTCCAGGAGACCCAGACCTGGCATGAGCGGGTGGCCATGACGGTGCCGGCCAACACCCGGATCATGGACTACAAGTTTCTCCTGGATTTCCCCATGGTCCGGGAATGGATCGGCGACCGGCAGATCAGCTCGCTCGAGCCCAAGGCCTTTCAGGTGGAAACCAAGGACTGGGAAGCCACCATTGAAGTGGACCGCAACGATATCGAAGACGATCAGTTGGGATTCTACAATCCCATCGTGGCGGCCCTGGCCCAGGAGGCCCGGACCCACCCGGAGAAGTTGATCGCGGGCCTGCTGGCCGCAGGCTTCACCACCCCGTGCTATGACGGCCAGAACTTTTTCTCGACCACCCATCCGGTGGGCGAGGGCACGGTCTCGAACTTCGGCGGCGGCACCGGCACCGGCTGGTACCTGTTGGACGCCAGCCGGGCCATCAAGCCGTTCATCTTCCAGTTGCGCCGGGAAGTGCAGTTGGTGCGGATGGACCGTCAGGATGACGAGCACGCCTTCATGCGGAAGAAAATGCGCTACGGGGTGGATTACCGCGGCGCCGCGGCCTATGGCCTGTGGCAAATGGCCTATGCCTGCAAGGAAACCCTGAACGACACCAACTACGCCACCGCCCGGGCCGCCATGATGTCCACCGGCAGCGCCGAAGGCCGGCCCCTGGGCATCAAGCCCAATCTCCTGCTGGTGCCCCCGTCTCTGGAGGCCCAGGCCCGGGAGATTCTGCAGGCCCAGTTCATTATCGGCGACCCCGTGAGCGGCGCCGCCAAGACTAATGTCTGGCAAGGCACGGCGGACCTCCTGGTGGTGCCCGAGTTGGCCTAAAATAGACGGCGGGCGGGGACGCCCGCCCTACCTACCGGGAAGGCGGCCGCACCGCCGTCTTCCCTGGTTGCAGAGACAAGGAGAGCGATCATGGCCTGGTTTGGCGGCTTTACCATAGAGACTTACAACCGGATACCGGGGGATTACGAAGAAGTGACGGTGGGGGCCAGCGCCATGGCCCTGTCGAGTGCGAAGATTATGCCGACCACCGGAGCCTATGCGCGCATGGCGGCCCGGGCGGCCCTGGTGTCCTCGGAAAATGGCGACCTCCGCTTCCGCATTGACGGCGGGCTGCCCGGCGCCAGCAGCGGGCATTATCTGACCAGCGGCGACACGCTGGTGCTCACCGGCACCCAGGCCATCCAGCAATTCCGGGCCATCCGCAACGGTGATACGGATGCGGTGTTAAGGGTGACGTATTTTTATTAAATAGGCCGGATGAACCAGGGGGCCGGGGACATGCGAATGGTCACCATGGATAGCCGTGGTGATCAACATCCAGGCCCCGGGCGAAACCAGGATTAGAGATTGCCTGGTTAGAAACTTATAGAAGGTAATTTCCCTTGTCGCCGGATTGCCTGACCACAAATGCGCCTGGCGCGTGTGGGTGGTTAATCGATCGAGGTTCTTATGGCCAAACACATTGACTGCATAACCGTGGCAACTCCCACCGGCCTGACGCCAACTTTGCAGGCCGGGGGAGTACTTACCCTGGGCACTACTTATTACTACCGGGTCATAGCAATAAGGGCTTATGGGAACGGCGTAGCTTTCTCCTTGCCGTCAGCAGAGGTTGAGGCCACTCCTGATGCCACCAACAAAACAGTGGCCTTGACCTGGGACGCCACTAACGATGCTTCGGGCTATATTTTACAACGCACCACTGTCAGCGGCAGTTATCCGGTGGATGGACCAGGTAATACTTTGAATTTAAACGGGCAAGCCTGGGCTGGATATCCCTACGCCACTACTCAAACTGCGTTGGTCGACGATGGCGGTGCAAGCCTCAATGTGCGGTTTAATTCCCCCAACCTCGATTTTTCTCAGGCGATTCCGGTAATAGAGTGTTATGGGGATTCCGTATCCGATGTAATTACCCCATGGGATATTTACAACGCTTCGGTGGCTGGTGGTTGGGGAGCCGCCGACATTATAGCAACTCCAGGTATGAAGATGGCAACGGCTCAGGTCTGGAAAGATGAACTTGCCTATGTCTTTTATGCTCATCTTTATATCAGGTTTTGTACATTTAGACTGAAAGGAATGTTGATAACTGTTCTTGGACAAACCTATATAAACATTAACTGCCAATTTGAAATGGGTGGTTTGACCGGACAATATATGCCTTACATATTGTCATATTCGCCCTATTACATACCGTACACTAATAACGGAAACACTTTTACAGCATATTTCATGTGTAGGCGTTATTTGAATGGTGCAGCTAATAGCTTTGCCAGGTTCCTCATTTCCAGGCCATTGAATCCACAAAGTGATTTGGGAGGTTACAGGTCAGCCCAGGTAGGACCTGGGATTAACTTCTATCCAAACTTCACCGAGTGCATACTTGGTCTTGGAACAATGTCGGGGATGTCAGTTAACGCCCTAACTGCCACGAATCCGTTGCTTGAGTCTCTTGCAGTTTACGGTTCTACGCCGCTCAATACAACCATAAGGCTGCGATTGGCCTCGGAGGGATTCAGTTGCCGGTATATCCACAACTATCTCCTGACCAACCCCGTATGTACTTCTGCCGGTTGTGATATTTGTTGGGGCACCTGCAAGGGAGGGGCTGAAGTCAATGGCGTTTGGCAGAGCCAGGGCCAAACTGATAATCAGCCTTATTTCAAGTTGTATGCTCCGAATGTAAGTTATGCTGACAATACGTTAATAAGACAGGTTACTATAGCCCTTAAAGTAGTCGATGATGCTGGTAATCCCATAAACGGGGCTGTAGTAACATTTAGAGATGCCCCTGGAAATTCTGACATTTGGGTGGCGTCCGGGGCTACTTATTCAACTGCTCTGAACAACACAGATGTTACCAGCACTTTGACCGTATCTAACGGGGCTTTATTTAGTGCCGGTGATATTATCCGCCTGGAAACCTACGGAGAGTTATTGCAGGTGCAAAGCATAAATGGCAATATTTTGACTGTAGTTCGAGGTTATGGTGGAACAACCAAAAGAGCTACTGGAGTTAATAGTTATGCAAGTCAAAGGGTTTTGAAGCAGTTGGCGTCTTTAACTACTGGAGCCGATGGCGAAGCCTTATTTACGGAAGCCATTACCATGAAGGAGTTGGCGATAAGTGGAATTTCCTCGTTTCGGGGTGGCTATGAAAACGACCTGGTGACTGCGGGGTATCTCGCCAGGCAGATGCGGACGCCGCACACCCTCACTATTACCAAAACGGGGTATCAACTCTATCATAATTCTATCAGCGTCGATCGTAAGATGGACTTGGAGATCGCCCTGCAACGTCTTAACACCCTCCCGGCTGATGCCGGTCTCCTGCCGATGGGAGTCATGGAGGCGATAGTATGATCTACGTTCTCTATTTTAGCGATGGCGGCAGTCCAAAAACCGGACTCACCCCTGCAATCACCGTCTATAAGAAGGTTGGGGATGGATCTGATGCCACCTCTCCTCCGACAATAACCGAAATCGGGGGCGGGTTCTACAAATTCACCGCGACTCCTCCCGAGGCTTTGGTGGTCAGAGTGGATGGTGGATCGGTTCTGGCCGATCCCTACCGCTATAAAGTGATGCAGCTCACCCCCAACGACGCTAGCCTTGACGCGGCGGTAAGTACGCGGGCCCCCGAGAGCGGCGGAAATGTAGCCGCGATCAAGGCCAGGACCGATAATTTGCCGTCCGACCCCGCGAGTGAGAGCAATGTCCAGGGCCATGCGGCGGACGCCCTGGCTGCGTATGACCCGCCTACCAAGGCGGAGTTGGACGCGGCGGTGGCGCCGCTGGCCCTGGAGGCCGGGCTGGAGGTCCATGTCCTGGCGGTCCTGAACTCCTATGACCCGCCGACCCGGGATGAGGCGATGGCCGACAAAACCGCGGTTCTGGCGGCCATTGCGGCCCTGAACGACCTTACCATAGGAGAAATTTTGGGCGGAGACCTGTCGGACAGTCTGAGCTTTCGGGCCAACTCCCTGGCGGATTTGGTGCGGAAGCTCTTCTGGGTTATCTGCAACCGGCTGGTGATTAATGATGCGAGCGGGGCCTTTACGGCCTACAAGACCGACGGCGTCACCCCCGCGGCGCAGGGGAGCAACACGGACAACGGGGTTAGCACGGAAAGGAGTGAACCCACATGGCTATAAACCCGAAGGCGTTGGCGTCCTGGGGCCTGCTGTCCGAAGTAAGCGGAGGCGCCACCCAGGTCATAACGGAGATGGAAATTAAAGTGGCGGCCGATGCGCCTCTAGCATTGGAACTGGAAAACGCCGTGATCAGCGTGGAGCTAAGAGATGACCAATAAGCTGGTGGTGAAACAGGGTGAGGCCAGGACGATTACCTTCACCGTGAAGAACGCCCTGGGGACCGGGGTGGATCTGGCGGGCGCGGCCTTGCTCCTGGGTGTGAAGAAAGACAAGTCGGAGGCGGATTACACTTTTGCCAAGGCCGATGAGGAGTTCGACAAGAGCCAGGCGGCCAATGGTATGGTCTCGGTAAATCTGAGCGCCGCGGACACCGGTCAGCCGGAGGCGACCTACATCGGAGAGCTCAAGTGCACCTGGGCCGGGCCGGTGATCAAGAAGAGCGAGGACTTCTTCTTGCAGATCAAGCGGGCGGTGACGAGCTGATCAAGCGCCAAGAGGCCTCTAAAAAAAGCTTCAGGCAAATTATCGGGCTTACGCAGCGGCAGACTGGACCTGCGCCGCACAGGCTGGAAAGCCTGTGCCACCGGGTTAAGTGAGGAAATTATGGCTTATTGTTCCGAGGACGATCTCCTCAAGATGGTGCCTCTGTCAGAACTGGCTGAATTGACGGCGGAATCGGGGGAGGTCCCCGACAGCCTCATCATCAATGAGGCCATCAGTAAAGCTGACGCCGAAATCGACTCCTACCTGGGGGTTCGGTATATCGTGCCCCTGGTGTCGCCGCCGGCCCAGGTCAAAGCCTTGTCGGTGGACCTGGCTCTTTACCACCTCTATTCCCGCCGCAGTGTCGCGCCGCCGGTGCGGCAGCAGAAGTTTGACGCCGCGGTGGCCTTCTTGAAGCAGGTGGGGGCGGGACAGGCGGTGATTGTCGGCTCCGGAGGCGAGCCGCCCACCGCGGCGAAAGAAGTGGCCGACGCCGGGAGCGCTTGCCGGGTGTTTTCCCGAAATACCCTGGCGGATTGGTAAGGAGGCCGGGATATGGCCGATCTCTGGACAACGGTGGAAGACGCGGTGGTGGCTGCCTTGAGGCAGGAGTTGGACGGTCAGGTCCAGACCTTGGCCACGTATCAAGGGGACTGGCTGACCGACTTGACGCGGCAGGATTGGCGCTTTCCCGCGGTGTTGGTGCGGTTGCGCCAGAGCCGGGGCCTCCAGGTCACCCTGGGTTCGTATGACCTGAGCCTGGAGTTTACCGTCCTGGTGGTGGTGCGCCAATTGCGGGGAGAGGTTGAGGGGAGGCGGGCGGCCGGCGGAGTTTACGAGATTCTGGCCGGGGTGCGCCAGGCCCTGTGGCACCAGGATTTGGGGCTGGACCTGCAGCCCCTTGATCTTATGCGGGAAGAACCCCTCTTGAACAACCAGGAATTTTCCGTGTACGCGGCCCACTATGGCACCGCGCTGGTGCAGGATGTGGGTTGACGAGGAGAGATAATCATGACCCGGTCGATCCGGAATTTTTTGGCCACTCATAACCTGCTGGCGGTGTCGGCCAGGCAGCAGGAGGTGGCCATGAACACCGAGCAAGAGCTGGACACCACCCTGCTGGTGGACTTGAACACGGTGCTTAACTATCAGGCGGTGAAGACTCCCAACCGGGAGGAACTCACCGGCAAAGAGGAAGCCGACCGCCTCCACGATTTTGGGGGCAAGGTGGCGGGGACCCTGACTTTTTCCCGGGCCCAGCCGCAGCATTTCGCCTTTCTGCTGGGATACGGCCTGGGGGAAGTG
>JALNYP010000109.1 GCA_023229795.1 Syntrophobacterales bacterium | reverse complement strand
AAAGGGGGATTTAGGGGTAATACTGTTCACTTAATGATATTTCTGTGGTATTCTGGGTCAAATTTTCCCAGGAGGACCGCAGATGGCACGGACACTTGCAGAACTCCCCAAAGGCAGCCGGATCACGGATTACATCAGCTTGGGGGTAGTGGCTAAGACCTTCCCGGTAGCCACCGTGAAGTCGGTGTTGGAGGCCACCGGACGGAACAGCCGGCGTCAGCGGGAACTGCCGGCGCATGTGGTGGTTTATTACGTCATCGCTCTGGCGCTGTACATGCAGTCCTCCTACCGAGAGGTGCTGCGTTGCTTGTTGGAGGGGATTCAATGGTTGCTGAATCCCACCGCCAGGATTAAGGTGACGGGGAAGTCCGGGATCTCGCAAGCCCGGACGAGATTGGGAGAAGAGCCGCTCAAGCAACTGCACGACCAGACCGTCCGCCCCATTGCCGTAGAGGCCACCAAAGGGGCATGGTACCGGGGTTGGCGGGTAGTGAGTTTGGACGGCAGCACTTTGGATGTGGCCGATGAGGATGCCAACCAAGAAGCCTTCGGAAGGCCGGTGGCGCAGCGGGGCAAAAGCGCATTTCCCCAGATTCGTTTCGTCTCGCTGGTGGAAAATGGCACCCACGTGCTGTTCGGCACCCAGATGGGCCCTTACGGTACGGCAGAACTGGCCTTGGCCAAAGGCGTGCTTCCCTGGCTGGGCCGAGGCATGTTGTGTCTGGCTGACCGGTATTTCTTTGGCTTCGATTTTTGGCGTCAAGCCGGGGCTACCGGCGCCGATCTTCTCTGGAGGATCAGAAAGAACCTGCGGTTGACCTGCGAACGGCGTTTGGCTGACGGTTCGTACCTGAGCCGCATCTACCCTTCCCAAGAGGATCGCCGGCGCAACACCAGGGGCGTGGTGGTACGGGTCATCGATTATCAGTTGGAAGGCGTGGCTGGAGCCGAGTCCATTTATCGATTGGTCACCACGGTTCTCGACCCTGAGAAGGCCACGGCTCCTGAGTTGGCGGCCCTGTATCACGAACGCTGGGAGATTGAGACGGCCTTGGATGAATTGAAGACTCACTTGCGGGGGGCTCGCATTGTCCTGCGCAGCAAGACTCCGGACTTGGTGCGCCAGGAGTTCTACGGCCTCCTGTTGGCCCACTTCGCCATCCGTGGTTTGATGCACGAAGCAGCACTCAAGGCGGATGAAGACCCGGACCGGCTCTCTTTCATTCACGCGGTGCGAGTTATCCGTCGCAAACTTCCCAACTTTCCCGCCATTCCCCCCAGGGGAGAGGGCGGAGTTCCATAAGAAGGTACTGGAGGAGATTTTGGAGGAACGTGCGGTATCCAGCCGTAATCGGCGCAACCCCCGCGGGGTCAAACGCAAGATGAGCAATTTCCCCTTGCGGCGCCGCGGCTCCAAAACTATGCCCAAAATCGACCTCCAATTGGCTATTAAAATAGTTAAGTGAACTGTATTGGATTTAGGGGGATTTAAAAATCAGCAAGTGGAATGAATTTATGGCAAACGCTATATATCATTTGCCATCGACACTCCGCGCGCCGGGGTCTGGACAGGGCCGCGCCATTGGAGTAAAATGCCCAGGGCTTGAGGTTCGGGCCGCTGGCTTCCTGGGCCGGTGCCTTAGCGCCTCCCATCTCAGAGGATCAAAGCCGGCCCTATGGCTTCCAGATATCAGCAAGGTCCGCAGCGCCTGCCGGGATGGCTGGTTATCCCGGGGGCCTTGCCGCGGGGTTTCCATCCCGGAGCCTTCTTATGATCCCGCTGCGCGGCGCGCCGGCCAAACACCGGTGGCCCTGGGTCACGGTGGGGCTCATCGCCGTCAACCTGGCGATTTTTCTCTATCAATTGCACATCGGGCCCCAGGCCTCGACCGACCTGTTTTACCAGAAGGGCGCGGTGGCCTCGAAGCTCAGCCGGCTCCAGGTTTTGAGCTTCAAGCAGTCCGTGTGGCTGCTGCCCACCATGTTCAGTTCGCTGTTTCTCCACGCCGGCTGGTTCCACCTCATCGGCAACATGTGGTTCCTCTGGGTCTTCGGGGAAGCCCTGGAGGACGACCTGGGCCCCGGGCGCTTTCTGGGCTTTTACTTCTTCTGCGGGTTCTTTGCCTGTATTTTCCATGTATTAGCGGCCTCCAGCCTGGCCGTGCCCCTCATCGGGGCCAGCGGGGCCATCGCCGGGGTGCTGGGGGGATACCTCATTCGCCTGCCCAAGTCGCCCATCCTGACCATGGTCTTCTGGCATCTGCGCCCGGAGACCGTTTATATCCCCGCCTTCGTCTGGCTGGGGCTGTGGCTGGCCCTGCAGTTTTACGGCCTCAAGGGCGGCGGCGGCGTAGCCTGGATGGCCCACCTGGGGGGCTTCTTCATCGGCCTGCTCACGGTCAACCTGTTCACGCCGCTGACGCCGAATCCCGCCCCGGCCCAGGGCAAGGCCGCACCCAAGAAAAAGCCGGCCCCCAAGGGCAAGAAGAAATAAGGGGCTCGGGCCCCCTAACCCAGGCTGGCGGCATCTCCTTCCATTTCCTATAATAAGTAAGATTAATTCGATCCTGACGCCAAAGATATCTTTTACAACCCCTCGAAGGAGGCTGTATGCAGTACACTGAAGGCGGGATGGGGCGGGTCTTTGTCCTGCGGCTGGAAGACGGCGAGCGCCTTAACGATACCCTGGAGACCTTTGCCCGGGAGCATCATCTGCAACACGCCCTGGCCTTTTACCTGGGCGGCTCCGCCAGCGGCAGCCTGGTGGTGGTCGGCCCCGACGCCGAGCGCACCGATGCCGTCGTGCCCCTGATCCATATGCTGCAAGGCTCTCAGGAGGTCCTGGCGGTGGGCACGCTCATCTCCGACGAGGCCGGAAACCCCGTGCTGCACATGCACGCGGCCGCGGGCCGGGAAGGCCAGGCCACGGTGGGCTGCACCCGGGCCGGGGTGGACGTCTGGCTGGTGGGCGAAGTGGTGTTGCTGGAAATCCTGGGCGCCGCGGCGCGGCGCCGGAAAGACCCAGCCACCGGGTTCCAACTGCTGACGGTTGGGCCTGAAGAAAAATAAGCGGGCCTTCTTGGCCTTCCGACTCAAGCACCGCAGTCCAAAGGTGCCCCGGCGGCTAGTGGCACAGGCCTCTGGCCTGTGGGAAGCCGGATATGACCGTGCAGTTTTTTCACAGGCCGGAGGCCTGTGCTACTGATATCAGGTCTTAAGATGCTTACAAGCCATTTCAAAACCTCCTTGGGTCCATGTTGTCATTCTGAGCGAAGCGAAGAATCTCGTTTTTTCAGCAGGTTGAGAGCTTTCACTGCGTTTGGGATGACCCAAGAAACCGCTCCTGAAATGGCCTGTAACCTCCACAAGTTCACAAGATTTTCACAACATAATTAATAGGGCGGCCTGTGGCCGCCATATCGGCTCCAAACCTGCCTACAAGACAAAGGATCAATCATATGCCGGATAACATCGCCCAGATCGGGCGCCAAGCCGCCCTGGCTGCAGGCGCGGTGATGCGCCTGAACTACGAACAACCCCATGAGATCACCATGAAGGGCGCCATCGACCCGGTGACCGAAACCGATTACCAATGCCAGGATCTGATCATGGCCATGATCCGCCGGGCCTTTCCGGACCACGGCTTCCTGGCCGAGGAAAGGGTAGGGGAGGGGGGCCAGCCATCCTCTGCGGCCGCCCCCGGCTGCTCCGGCCCGGCCTGGGAGGCCGACCCGCCTGCCGCCTGCCGCTGGATCATCGATCCCCTGGACGGCACCGTCAACTTCGCCCACGGCTGTCCCGCCTTCTGCGTGTCCATCGCCCTGGAGGCGGACGGCGTCCTGGAATACGGGGTGATCTACGACCCGATGCGGGATGAACTCTTCGAAGGGCTGAGGGGAGGGGGGGCGACCCGCAACGGCCGGCCCATCCGGGTCTCCGCCACCGACCGCCTGGACCGGGCCCTCATCGCCACGGGCTTTCCCTATGATATCCGGGAGCGGATTCCCGCCACCATGGCCCGCCTGGGCCGGATCGTGGCCGTCTCCCAGGGACTGCGCCGGGGCGGCTCCGCGGCCCTGGATATGTGCTACGTCGCTTGCGGCCGCTTCGACGGCTACTTTGAGGAAAACCTCAAACCCTGGGACACCGCCGCGGGCCTGGTCATCCTCACCGAAGCGGGAGGGAAGATCACCACCTTCGACGGCGGCGACTACGACATTTACTCCCCCAATATTGCGACGAGTAACGGGGTGCTGCACCAAAAGATGTTGGAGTATTTATAAAATCGAGTTTTCCAAGGGCACAAAATTTCTCCGAAAAACCTCTTGACCGGAAAAAGATGATGGGATATAAGAAATTCACTATGGCAAATCAACTCAACAACTGGTGCTGGTGGCGCGTGATGGCGGCTTCGTGAGGTGCGTTCACCGGACGGTGTGATATGTTTGGGGCCCCTCACGAGAGGGGCCCCGGTTTTTTCAGGCGGAAAAAGCCGTGGCCCAAGGGGTGCACGGCTTTTTTTATGCACCGCGGCGGCCGGCGATAAAGAATTTCGTGTTTATCGGCGCGCATTTGCGGTAAAGAATAATTATATTAACCAATGGAGCAGGTATGGTCTATCCGGATTTTAGCACGTTTAGCGACATGGCCCGCCAGGGCAATCTGATCCCGGTGTACCGGGAGATCCTGGGTGATCTGGAAACCCCGGTGGCCGCGTACAAGAAGTTGCGGGGCGAGGGTTGTTCCTTTCTCCTGGAGAGTGTCGAGGGCGGCGAGAAGTGGGGCCGCTTCAGTTTTCTGGGCCTGAACCCGTCGCTCATGTTTGAGGTGGCGGGCGGCCGCACCATCATCCATCGCCAGGGACGCCGGGAAACCCCGGACCCCGCGGTCGATCCCTTTGAGCACCTGCGCGGTCTGCTGGCCGGGTTCAAGCCGGTGGCCGCCCCAGGGCTGCCTCGGTTTTGGGGTGGGCTGGTGGGCTACCTGGGCTATGACATGGTGCGCTACATCGAGCGGCTACCGCAGTTGACGCCGCCCACCGCCATCCCCGAAGCCCGGCTCATGCTGGCGGACAACCTGCTGATTTTCGACAGCCTGCGCCAGACCATCAAGATTCTGACCCTGGTGCACCTGGACCCGGAAGTCCCCCTGAAGGCCCAATACGATCGGGCGCTGGCCGCCATCGACGTGATCATCGAGCGCCTGCGCCAGCCCGTGCCTCTGAGTGAGGCCGTATCCCGCTCCGCGCCGCCGCCGCTGACCTCCAACCTGTCCCAGGCGCGCTTCGAAGACATGGTACGGGCCGGCAAGGAGTACATCGCCGCGGGGGACGTCATCCAGGTGGTGCTGTCCCAGTGTTTTTCCACCCCGCTGCGCCATGATCCTTTTGATCTTTACCGGGCCCTGCGGTCCATCAATCCGTCGCCGTATATGTTCTACCTGGACCAGGGGGATACCAAGCTGGTGGGGGCCTCGCCTGAGATCCTAGTGCGCCTGGAGGACGGCCAGGTCAGCTACCGGCCCATTGCCGGCACCCGGCCCCGGGGGGCCACCGATGCAGAGGATGCGGCCCTCGAGGCCGAGCTGTTGGCCGACCCCAAGGAGCGCGCCGAGCACCTGATGCTGGTGGACCTGGGCCGCAACGACGTGGGCCGGGTCGCCAAGATCGGCAGCGTCCGGGTGCCGGAGCTCTTCACCGTGGAGCGCTACTCCCACGTGATGCACATCGTCTCCCAGGTAAAGGGCGATCTGGCCCCTGGTTACGACGGCCTGGACCTGCTCAAGTCCACTTTCCCCGCGGGCACCGTGGCCGGAGCCCCCAAGGTGCGGGCCATGGAGATCATCGAGGAGTTGGAGCCCACCCGCCGGGGCCCCTATGCCGGCGCGGTGGGCTATCTCAGCTTCAGCGGCAACCTGGATTTCTGCATCACCATCCGCAGCTTTACCGTCCACCGGGGCCAGGTCTATCTCCAGGTGGGGGCCGGCATCGTGGCGGATTCGGACCCGGCCCTGGAATACCAGGAAACCGTGAACAAGGGCAAGGCCCTGATGCGGGCCCTGGACCGGGCGGAGGAAGGACTGGCGTGAGGATTTGGGGAACCCCGCTTTTACGTAGGGGCGGACCTGCGTGTCCGCCCGCATAGGGCGCACACCTAGGTGCGCCCCTACAAGAGGCGGCAAGGGCCCCCAAGCCCTCCTGCAAAAATATAAGTGGTTCACCTTAGAGGTTCAATATGTTAGTGATGATAGATAATTACGATTCCTTCACCTACAACCTGGTGCAGTATTTCGGGCAGTTGGGGGAGGAGGTGCGGGTCTTTCGCAACGATAAGATCGATCTGGCGGGCGTGGAGGCGTGCCAGCCCGACCGCTTGGTGATCTCTCCCGGACCTTGTTCCCCCAATGAGGCGGGAATTTCCCTGGCCGCCATCCGCCATTTCGCCGGAAAGATTCCCGTTCTTGGGGTCTGTCTGGGGCATCAGGCCATCGGTGCGGCCTTCGGAGGCAAGGTGATCCGGGCCCCCCGCCTGATGCACGGCAAGACCTCCCTGATTTACCACGACGGCAAAGACCTGTTCCAGGGGCTTCCGTCCCCCTTTGAGGCGACGCGCTACCACTCCCTCATCGTGGAGCGGGAGAGCCTGCCGGAATGCCTGACCGTTTCGGCCCAGACCGCGGTGGGGGAGATCATGGGCCTGCGCCACCAGGAATTGGCCGTGTTCGGGGTCCAGTTCCACCCCGAATCCATCCTCACCAGCGAGGGCCTCAACCTGCTGCGCAATTTTCTGAAACGCCGGAAGGGGTAAAGGATTGACCGGATGGAGCGTCTGGCTGCAATTTCTCCTGATTGCCGGGGCCATCACCGTATCGGGCTCCCGGCTGACCAAATACGGCGACGTGCTGGCCGAAAAGACCGGCCTGGGCCGCACCTGGTTGGGGCTGGTGGTCCTGGCCGCGGTGACCTCTCTGCCGGAGTTCGCCACCGGGGGCAGCGCGGTTCTTTGGGTGGGGGCGCCGGACATCACCGTGGGCGACCTCCTGGGCAGTTGCATGTTCAACCTGTTGATCCTGGCCGGGGTCGACCTGTTCTACCCGCCGGGGCCGGTGCTCACCGCGGCCGATCGGGGCCATTTGCTGGCCGCCTGTTTCGGGGTGGTCATGCTGGGAGTGGCGGTCATGGGTTTGATGACCCCGCCGCCGTTGTCGGGCCTCAGCTTGGGGCATGTGGATTTGAGCAGCCCGGTCCTGATCCTGTGCTACCTGGTGGCCATGCGGTCCCTGTTCCGCTACCGGCGGCGCGAGCTGGCGGCGTACCAGGCGGAACAGGCAAAGGCCTTAATCTATGAAGATGTCAGCTTTAAGGCTGCGGCCTGGAAATTCGGGCTCCACGCCCTGGTAGTAATGGCGGCCGGCATATTTTTGCCCCGGGTGGCCGCCCAGATCGCCCAGGTTATGGGCTGGCAGCAGTCAATGGTGGGCACGGTCTTCGTGGCCGCGGCCACTTCCCTGCCCGAGATGGTGGTGACGGTCAGTGCGTTGCGCCTGGGCGCGGTGGACCTGGCGGTGGGCAATCTCTTCGGCAGCAACCTGGTCAACCTGGGAATTCTGGGTCTTATGGGCTTCATCTACATCAAGGCCCCTTTGTTGCAGGCCGTGTCGAGCAAACACATGGGCACCGGGGTAGTGGCCATCATCATGACCGGCATTGCCGCCACCGAGATGATGTACCGGCCCCGAAAAAAAGTGTTCCGTTGGCTGAGCCTCGGCGCCTTTTCCCTGGCCTTCTTATATGCTGCTTACGTATTTGTGCAGATACTATCTATGTGACGGTTAAACATGGTGAGCGCTCCATGAATCGCGACGGCGAAACCGGCAGCCCTGCCGGCAATGATCTAAAACCCGGCGCTGTGCCTCCGGAGGATCAACCGCACCCGGAATACCGGATCAACATCTTCCGGGACTGGTGCAAATCCTGCGGCATCTGCGCCGCGTTCTGCCCCAAGCAGTGCCTCAGCCTGGACCCCGAAGGCGCGCCGGTGGTGGACCACGCCGAGCGCTGCACCGGCTGCCGCTGGTGCGAACTCCACTGCCCGGACTTTGCCATCTGCGTCCGGGAAGTGGTGGGCAAAGAAATTATACCGGAGGAAGCCGACTGATACCGAGATGCGATCAAGCAGGTAATATATCTCTCGTAGGGGCGGACCTATGTGTCCGCCCTGGATTGGGGGCGCTTACGCAGGCACGCCCCTACAGGTCAAGAGTTTCCTTACTTCTATGAGGGCAACTTGGTATGAGCATTTACCCATGGGCACAATGGGGATCTTGAAAAGCCGGATATCTCCCCCCCTTTCCTAAAGGGGGCAGGGGGGATTATGAATAACTCTTGATTTCCCCCTAAATCCCCCTTGAGAAAGGGGACTTAAATACATTGTCTAATAAAGCGATGCAGAATATTCAGCATATTGCTGGAATACCCAGCACTAGAGCAAAACCATGAACCCTGAAACCGACGGAAAACCCCGACTGCTCCAAGGCAACGAAGCCGTGGTGGAAGGCGCCCTGGCCGCGGGCTGCCGGTTTTTTGCCGGCTACCCCATCACCCCGGCCACCGAGATCAGCGAGGTCATGTCGTTCAGACTGCCGGCCCTAGGCGGCACCTTCATCCAGATGGAAGATGAGATCGCCTCCCTGGGCGCGGTAATCGGGGCCTCGCTCGCGGGGGCCAAGGCCATGACCGCCACCAGCGGCCCCGGCTTTTCCCTGATGCAGGAAAATCTGGGGTTCGCCTGCGTAGCCGAGGTGCCCTGCGTTATCGTCAACGTCATGCGGGGC
>JALNYP010000023.1 GCA_023229795.1 Syntrophobacterales bacterium | reverse complement strand
ACATTGCCGCCTGGGAAAATGACAGGAACAACCGCCAATCAAAAATAGATTGGCGCTTCTCTACAGCCGATGCCAGGATAAGGCTAAAGCGCCTTTATCCGAAGCTATGAATGTTACATGGTACTAGCTGGGAGAGAACGCAGTCCTAAAATGGCCCCATCCATGGCGACAGCTATTCATATCCGGGAGGCCCGTGCCGGGGAACTGGCCGAGGTGGAAGCCCTGGTCAAAACCGCTTACCGGGAATTCCAGCCCCTCATGCCGCCGGAGGTCTGGCAGCATTGGATGGCTAATATCAGTGAGACCCTGCCGGCTCCGGGCGGCATCGTGCTGGTGGCGGAGCGCGGCGGCCGGCTGGAGGGGACCGTCACCTTTTACCCCGAGGCGGCCCAAGCCCGCCAGGGGCAGTGGCCCGCCGGCGCGGGGGCCATCCGGCTGCTGGCGGTGCGCCCCGGCAGCCGCAGCCGGGGCGCTGGCGTGCGCCTGACCCGGGCCTGCCTGCGCCTGGCCCGGGAGCACCGGGTCGCCGCCATCTTTCTCTATACCGGCACCTTCATGGCCGCGGCCCGCCATATCTATGAAAAGCTGGGCTTCCAAAGAGCCCCGGAATTCGACGGCCACCCCGGACCCATCGCCTACCGGCTGGACCTTGCTTGAAGGACAATCCTGTCCCACAGTTAAAAGGTGATGCGCAGGACTGCCGGCATTGAAATACAATTATACTAACCATATCAATACCCTATCTCCTGGGTAGCATAGCAAATATAAAGAGCAGGTATTGGAAGTCGATTTTATTAATTTTCTTCCAAAAGTTAATGAAGGGAGGCAACATAACGGCTTGACGGTCCTCATCTTTTTTGCTATGGGTACTTCATAACCCGTAGATTTTGAGCGGACAAATCGAGGAATGTTTATGGCAGAGACGGCAAACATCGCCAAGATTGCAGAACAATTATCTAGTGAACTCTTTTCCGAATTCTTCTGGCGAGAAGTTGGGCCGAGGAATTGCAATTGGACTTGTGAGGAGCAAGATCGTCACAAGGTAAAGTCTCATCCATCGGATATTGTTTTTTATTATGATGAACCATATATGCTTGCAAGAACTTATATTAATTGCGATCTTAAGAGTTATGCAAAAGGAACAATAAAAACGGGAAATGTAAATGCCGCTATTGCGAGCCTTTCACGAGCCTTGACTTGTGCTGAGAAAAGCAAGGAATGGCGTGATTTATATATTCATGGACATATCTCTGCTGAAATATGTGGTCTTCTATTTGTTTATAATCATGATGGAGAATACGATAAAGATTTTGCGACCCTATTGAATAAAGTTAAACATGAAGGGCTCGATATCCCTAAAAGGTCAAAAATTATTGTCTTGGGGCCGGCAGATATATTTTGGCTGAACAATGTACGAAATGAAATAGTACTTATGCGGGGCATGGGAAAATTGCCAACCTATGAACATTGTCAATTCTTCTATCCCATCCTTGCACGAAAGAAAATAGTTCAGCTCGAGCAAGCTAAGGCAGCCACACTGGAGATGTTAACTGCTCCTTGGATTATCCTCTCCTATACTAATCCTGTTACACAAAACGACAGAAACTTCATAATTTTCTACAAAAGGAGAGGAGAATCAGTTGAGGAATTCCTTTATCTAATTGATTATCTTATGCATTACCAAGTATTGCTTTACCCAACAGAGATTCAGATCAGAGCCTTAGACCCACACCCTAACGCATCTGCCTTTTTTGATAAAGCGAAAGGTCAATACATTGATGATTGTGGTGGAGCAACAGACGTTAAAGAAAGGCTCAATTCAATAAGCTATAGTCAAATGAAGCAGGTTCAAACGAAATTCTCAGAGATCGAAATAGGAATGGAAAGAAATGGATAAGACTATTCTACATTATTGCGCTACTGATAAAGAGATATTCGATGTTCTTATGTCTTCCAAGCAGCAAATTAGAGCAACTGACTTACTTGAATGGGCAAAAGACAGGGGGATTTTTTATTCACCCAAAGATTCACGAGAAACGCTTGCCAGCAACCTTTCTTTGTTAACTCATGATTATCATGATCTAAATACTATCCTTAGTCATCGTGAGCATTCTGGTAAAGCGGAAAAACTTACTTCTGTTATCTTGAATACCCCACTGACAATTGATGATATTAAAGAAGTTTCAAAAAGATATAAAGAAGAAGCCCCAATTGATGAAAAAATAATTACCAATCCAAATGGCCCCAATGTTTATACTGTTAAGGTTGAATATTCAGAAATTGATTACTCAAAGACTAGACTTGTGCAACGACGCTATAAAGAAGCAGATATTGAATTCATTGTTGAAGACGATAAAACTCTTATCCGAA
Organism: Syntrophobacterales bacterium; assembly: GCA_023229795.1. Taxonomy (GTDB): domain Bacteria; phylum Desulfobacterota; class Desulfobaccia; order Desulfobaccales; family 0-14-0-80-60-11; genus 0-14-0-80-60-11. Next base: position 54,242 of record JALNYP010000023.1, on the reverse strand, counting down.
TGCCGGCTAATGATAAAGCGAGGGAAATTGTTGATAATTTAAAAAACCGCCTTGATGCAAAGAAGAAAACCGATATACCCATTTATTTGATTGAACTGACGGAATTTAGTCCCTTGAAACGGACCGAATTCTTCACTTCCTTGATTAGCAAAATGCCTAATTTTAAACTTTCCAATGTAACCAGTGTAAAAGTTGAATCGAATATCAAAGAACCCGATGAAAACGAGCTTGAACTCGAAGATGACCAAGATAAAGAACAAGCACAGCAGGAAATGCTTGCCTTGGTAAAAAATGTTGCGCTTAAGGGGAAGAGCTTGCTTGTTTCCGCTGAGTATCAACAACTTAAGGGCAAAGGCTTCTTTATTACATCCATAGTTTGGCGATCAAGTCAGATAAGTGATCCTTATCCTATTATTGAGTTCGAGGCTGGGTTTGAGGACCAGGAAACTTGCACAGGTTTTAAATATAACGTGCGAGGGGCATTTAACTATCAGCCCAGTGGGTATACGAGGACCATCAGACCTATTCTTCCAGACCAAAAGCAGAAGTTACTTACTTTGATCGAGCAAACGGCATATATCACACTCACTGAGTTACGCACAAAGGAGGAACAGGATACAATAAGGCCGGCTGACGGAGCTAATCCATGAAAAGATATCGCTGGTTAGGTGCTCGGTGGCCAGAAGAATTTAACGAATTGGCTTCCAAGATGAAGGCCATTCCTTTTACTCAGGACAGCTATGACGGATTTATTCTTGAACGAGTGCGAGATACGTCTATTGAAGCTCGTTACATTGAAAAGCTCATTTCTAAAGAGAAGGTTTTAGACCCTTTTGGAAATGAAGAGATTTTTAATTACGTGACTTATCGGCAGGTAGCCTTCACTCTATTTGATGAATTTCCGAATATTGAGCTTTGGGACCCGCCCCGCAGCATTAATGTTTATCTCAGCAGACTTCTTGAACTGAGCAACTTTTCCCTTTCTGTCAATCATCTTCAAATAAATTTGTTGGATTGGGTAGCGGCATTTCAAGATCAGTTGAATAGAACTATAGTCATAGATTCATTACAAATTTCTGGACTTGAAATCGAGAATGGCGTGAATGCTAAAGTGCTTTTAAAGGGGGATAAAGATGTCAGGGCAGCCGTTAAACAGTTTACCAATAACCGTCAATATATTCTTGAAAAACTCCAACTTAAGGTTAAATTCGATAGAAAAATAGCCTCTATTCATTTAGGAAATATGGAACTGCGAAGATTCCTGAGGATTTTATGGAAGATCTCTTACCCATGCTACGCCTCTCCTTGCCAAATCTAAAAAACACGTAATTCAAGATTGTTATTGTAATATTAAATTGTGAATCTCTGCCGTCGTGACAAACAAATGCCAATTACACTTGAGGATATCTTTAGTAAATGACTAATTTTCTTCACTGTAATTCTTTTCTACATCTCAGTCGAATGGGTTATTATCTTTTATAGAGAAGTTAATAAAAGCTGAGTTTACCTCTTTAGCCATAATTTGCCAATTATCAACATTAATCCAAAATATTAGATAGTTACCTATACGATCACCATATCCCATGAGACATATGACCTGGCAGAGAAGAAAACCGCCCTCTTTTTCGCCAACCTCGCCCTAAGTTGCACGCCTCCCTATCCGGGTCAATCGTCGCATACCTTCTGGCAATCCTGCTTTTTTTCCATAAACTGGCACCTATGCGGGACCAAAATCGGGCCAGGCGCAAGAATTTTCCCGGAAACGGTTTTTCCCCGGCACTACTTCTAGACGAGAGCGGTTTGTCGCGGCAGGGAAGCGGAACGAAACGTGGAAAAAGCGGAACGTTTCGAGGCAGTTCCGTTAATATTCGAAAAATATCAGGCACTTAATGGCGCCAGTCCCGTTTTTATGGCTGGAACCGAAACGTTACAAGCGTACTAATTTAAGGAAGATTGCCGAAATGTGCCAGGTGTCCTGAGAAATTATGCTTAACAATCAGTATTTATTGCTAAATTCGTCATGCAAAAAATGACCCCTAAAAAATTTCCCCACCGTGTCACCAAAAAACGCCTCAGGCTTATGGGTGGCAGAGTTCTTGCCAGACACTTCTCGGTGGAGTGGAAAAAGTTCGGATTTGAAAGGGAGAACCGGTCCAGGTCCATGAGGCTTTCCAGAGGAGAAGGTTCACTCAGGCGCGGCGGTTTTATCCGGATTGCCGCTTATCTACAGATAACCGGACACCAGCAGGTCGCTGCCCAGGCGGCGGATGCTGAGGTCCCTGGCGATATGGGCGTCCTCCAAGTGGATAACCCCCTGTCCCCCCAACACTCCTTTGGCCGTTCGCCCCCCCAGGATTTTGGGGGCGTAAAAAAAATTGAACTGCTGTACCAGCTTATGATCGAAAAAAGCCCCCAGCACTTCCGCGCCCCCTTCCACCAGGAGGCTTTGCACCTGCCGGCTCCCCAGGAGATCCAGCAGGGCCGGCAGCGACACCCGGCCAGCCTCTTCCGGCACCACCAGGACTTGAGCCCCCTGATCTTCCAGGGCGCGGCGCTTCTCCGGCGGCGCCTGGCCGGTGGTGGCCACCCAGGTGGGGGCCGGGGAATGCAGGTGCAGCAGCCGGGCGCTCAGCGGCAGGCGCAGGCGGCTATCCAGGACAATGCGGATGGGGTCTTTGCCGCGGCTTCCGGGTTCTGGGTTCTGGGTTTTGGCTTTTCTCCCCGGCCATCTTGTGGTCAACTGCGGATCATCGGCCAGCGCGGTTTCGATGCCCACCACGATGGCGTCCACCCGGTGGCGCAGCCGGTGCCCGAAGGCCCGGGCCGCCTCGCCGGTGAGCCACTGGGACTCTCCGCCCGCGGTGGCGATCTTGCCGTCCAGGGAGCAGGCGGCCTTGGCCAGGACCCACGGCCGGCCGGTGGCCGTCCAGTGGAACCAGGCCTCGTTCAAGCGCCGGGCCTCGGCCTCCAGCAGCCCCAACTCAACGGTCACTCCCCGTGACCTTAAAAACTCGGCGCCGCCGCCGGTGACCTGGGGATTGGGATCAGCGGTGGCGATAATCACCCGGCGGATGCCCGCCGCCAGAATGGCCTGGGTGCAGGGCGGCGTCCGCCCCTGATGGTTGCAGGGCTCCAGGGTGACATAGAGGTCCGCGCCCCGGGCCGCGTCTTTTGCCGCAGCCAGGGCCTCCACTTCGGCGTGGGGCAGACCGGCCCGGCGGTGAAAGCCCTTACCCACCACCCGGCCGTCTCGGACCACCACCGCGCCCACCATGGGGTTGGGGCTCACCCAGCCCTCGCCCCGGGCGGCCAGCTTCAGGGCCTGCTTCATGAAAGAGATTTCAGGAGTCAAGACTGGCCCTTCCCGTCGCGCTCTTGGAAGACTTCCTTGGCCGCGAACATGCCGTTCAAGGCCGCGGGAAACCCGGCATAGACCGCCATCTGGATGATAACCTCCACGATCTCGGCCCGGGTGCAGCCCACATTCAGGGCCGCGTGGATATGCACTTTCAATTGGGGCGCGGCGTTCCCCAGCGCGGTGAGTGCGGCCACCGTGGCAATCTCCCGGGATTTGAGGTCCAGGCCGGGCCGGCTGTAGATATCACCGAAGGGGAATTCAATGGTATAGCGGGCCAGGTCCGGGGCGATGTCCTTTAAGGCCTCCATGACCCGCTCTCCCGCGTCCCCGTCGATCTCCTTCAGTTTCTCCGAGCCGCGCTCGTATCTCGTGCGGTCCATCAGCCAAGCTCCCTTACGCCAAAAATCCATAAGGTGCCCAAGCAGAGCTTGGGCGAATAATTACGTTCCCAAGCCGGAGCTTGGGAACGAGAGTTAGAGGCTTGAAATCTTTCGTAGGGGCGAGCCGGCGGCTCGCCTCTACGATGGAACTTTCACGGCTATGCTGTCAAGCAGTGCCCAACTTACGTTTGCTTTATTCAACCCCTCAGAAGCAGAGTTGGCCTTCATTTCTTTTCCGGGGTTTCCTTGCGCGTCGCCAGGAGGTGGCGGATTTCATCCATGAAGTCCGTGGCGTCGGTGAAGTGGCGGTACACCGAAGCGAAGCGCACGTAAGCCACTTCGTCCCACTGGCGCAGCTCGGCCATCACCCGTTCACCGATCCAGGTGGAGGCGATTTCCCGCTGCCCGCTCTCCAGCATCTCCCGCTCCAGGTTGTCCAGGAAATTCTCTATGGCGTCAATGGAGACCGGCCGTTTTTCGCAGGCCTTGGTGATGCCCTCATAGAGCTTGGAGCGCTGGAACGGCTCCCGGCGGCCGTCTTTCTTGACGACCAGGGGCATGGCTTCCTCCACCTGCTCGTAGGTGGTGAAGCGGCGCTGGCAGTGCAGGCACTCCCGCCGACGCCGGATGGCGTTGGCCTCCCGGCTGGGACGGGAATCTATGACCTTATTGTTGGTACTATGGCAATAAGGACAACGCATAGCTTATCTTCTAATAAAAATGTCTCCGGGTAAAGAGGCAAATCGCGGCAGGGCAGGGGCGGGGAAAAATTTAGCGGAGCTACGACCATATACGAGGGCGGACCCAGGAGTCCGCCCTCGAAAAATCGTCCTTGTTCCGCGACTCCGTATCAGTTGGAACCGCGCGCCGCACAGGGCTTGGCCGGCTGGTCCAGCAGCCATTCCTCGGCAAAGAGCGGGTAGCTCCGGCAGAGATCTTTGACCCGGCCTTCCAACTTCTGCAAACGGGGCCCATCCTGGGAAGCTGACAGAGCTTGATGGATTAAGTCAGCAATGATCTCCATCTCCGGCTCTTTCATGCCTCGGGTGGTCAGGGCCGGGGTGCCGACCCGAATGCCGCTGGTGACGGTGGGCGGCCGCTGATCAAAGGGAATGGAGTTTTTGTTGACCGTAATGCCGGCCCGATCCAGGGCTTCTTCGGCGGCGCGGCCCGTGAGCCCGGTGGGGCTGACATCCACCAGGATGAGATGGGTATCGGTGCCCCCGGCCACCAGCCGGTAGCCCCGTTGGAGAAATTCCCGGGCCAGGGTCCGGGCGTTGGCCACGGTCTGTTCCTGGTAGCGCCGGAAGGATGGCCCCAGGGCCTCTTTAAAGGCGACCGCTTTGGCCGCGATGATGTGCATCAGCGGGCCGCCTTGAATCCCCGGAAATATCTGGCTGTCCAGCGCCTTGCCGTATTGCGGCTGGGCCAGGATCAGGCCGCCCCGGGGACCCCGCAGGGTCTTGTGGGTGGTGGAGGTGACAAAATCCGCCTCCGGCACCGGATTGGGGTGCAACCCCGCGGCGATCAATCCCGCGATATGGGCCATATCCACCATGAGATAGGCGCCCACCTCCCGGGCAATCTCGGCGAAGCGGCTGAAATCCAGGGCCCGGGGATAAGCGCTGGCCCCGGCGATGATCAGCTTGGGACGGTGCTCCCGGGCTTTCTCGGCCACCACGCCAAAATCAACTTCTTCCGTGGACCGCTCCACCCCGTAGGTGACCGCATTGAACAGCCGCCCGGAGAAATTCACGGACGCCCCGTGGCTCAGATGGCCCCCGTGGGACAGGTCCATGCCCAGAATGGTGTCGCCGGGCTTGAGAAAGGAGAAATACACGGCCATATTGGCCTGGGAGCCGGAATGGGGCTGCACGTTGGCGTAGGCAGCCCCGAAAAGTTGCTTGACTCGGCTCAAGGCCAGGTCTTCGGCGGTATCCACGTATTCGCAGCCGCCGTAAAAACGCCGACCCGGATACCCTTCGGCATATTTATGGGTTAGGATGGAGCCCTGGGCCTCTAGTACCGCGCCGCTGACAAAGTTTTCGGAGGCGATCATCTCCAACTTGTTCAGTTGGCGCTGACGCTCACGCTCGATGACAGCGTAGATTTCGGGATCGGTGCGGGCCAGTTCATCCATTCGCTAAAAGCTCCTGCCGATTAAGCCTCGTGGGCCAACTGCTCAAGTAAATCCAACCGCTCCTGATGGCGGCCGCCGTCAAACGGAGTCTTCAACCAGACCCGGACAATTTCTTTGCCCAGGTCAGGTCCGATGACGCGTCCCCCCATCACTAGCAGATTGGCGTTATTATGGCGCCGGCACATGATGGCGGCAAAAAGGTCATGACAGAGGGCGGCCCGGATGCCGGGAAAACGGTTCGCCATGATACTCATGCCGATGCCGGTGCCGCAAATAAGTATACCCCGCGCCTCGGGCCGCGCCAACAGCGCTGTCACCACTTTTTTGCCATACTGCGGATAATGCACGGATTCATCCGCGCTGGCGCAGCCGAGATCAATACAGGGCACCTTGAGTTCGTGCAATAAATTCAGGATTACCCGCTTCAACCCATGGCCGGCATGATCGCAGCCGATGGCGATGATTTCCGGCTCAGGAGGCCCGGGCGGAGACGAAGGTAATGACATCCTGAACGGTCCTCAGTTTTTCTGCATCCTCGTCCGCGATTTCCATGCCGAACTCTTCTTCCATGGCCATGATCAATTCCACCAGGTCCAGGGAATCGGCTCCCAGGTCATCGACAAATACGGCTTCGGGCGTGACCTCGGAACGCTCCACCCCCAATTTGTCTACGATGATGTCGATCACCTTGTCTTGAGTTGCTCCCATTTTCCAAAAACCTCCTCGTTTTCTTAAACCATCAACATTCCGCCGTTGACATGTATCACCTGACCGGTGATATAGGCCGCGGCATCCGAAATCAGAAAAGCTACTGCCTGCGCCACCTCTTCTGAGGTGCCAAAGCGTCCCAACGGGATTTGGGCCAGCATCAGTTGCCGGACGTCATCCGGCAGGGCTTCGGTCATTTCAGTCTGGATAAAGCCCGGCGCCACTGCATTTACCGTGATGTTGCGGGAGGCCAGTTCCCGGGCCACCGTCTTGGTAAGCCCAATCAGGCCGGCCTTGGAGGCCACATAATTGGCCTGGCCGGGATTACCCATGACCCCCACTACCGAACTGATATTGACGATGCGCCCGAACCGCTGTTTGAGCATGGGTTTGCTGACCGCGCGCATGCAATTGAAGGCACCCTTCAAATTGACCCCCAGGACCGCATCCCATTCCGCTTCCTTCATGCGCATGATGAGATTGTCCCGAGTGATGCCGGCATTATTCACCAGGATATCTAGGCGGCCGGCCTCTTTGACGATCTGGTTCACTCCCTGGCTGACAGATTCGGCCTCGGCCACATTGAATTCCACCAGGCGGGCCACCGCGCCCCGGGCTTCGACATCTTTTTTGGTCTGCGCGGCTTCTTCGCCCAGGACCACGTCATTGAGATACAGGGTGAGACCGGGCCCTGCCAGGGTCAGAGCGATGGCTCGGCCAATCCCCCGGGCCGCGCCGGTTATTAAGGCTATTTTATTGATATCGTTCATAGTTTCATTCCGCAGCTTGCCTGCCCGGCCGCCGGGCCATACCCGAGTCCTACCTGGAGCCCCTCTCCGGACTTCAAGTTTTGCTGGGTTTATTACATAAAACGAATTCGCACAAATTGAAAGGGGTTTCTTATACTTTTTTTCACGTGCTCGCCATTAACTCAGGTGGTCTTGCTTTTGGGCGCCAAGCCAGGCTGTTTACCTTACCCATAATGACTGACGTGCAGCGCTAATCCCGCAATTTTCCTTTGACCGAACCTCACTATTTTCGACCGCTAACCGCTAACTGCTAAATTACGGTCCTTCCTGATCTCCTGGATCAGGGCCGGCACGATCTCGAACAGGTCCCCCACCAGGCCCACATCGGCCACTTGAAAAATGGGAGCCTGGGGGTCTTTGTTGATGGCCACGATGAAGTCGGAGGACTGCATCCCCACCAGGTGCTGGGTGGCGCCGCTGAGGCCCACCGCGATGTAAAGCTTGGGGGAGACGGTCTTGCCGGTCTGGCCGATCTGGTGGGCATAGGGAATCCAGCCTGCGTCCACCGCGCCCCGGGTGGCGCCCACCGCACCGCCCAGTAAATCGGCCAATTCTTCCAAGAGCTTGAAATTTTTAGCTTCTTTCAGACCCCGGCCCCCGGCCACAATGACCTCCGCGGCGGAAAGCGGCACGCGCTCCTTGATTTCGAGCACCGTTCCGGCAAAGCGGCTCCGGGGCGGCTTGGCCAGGCTCATCAGTTCCACCGGGACCACTTCTCCGGTAGGCGCGGCCGCGGCGGCCAGGTGCTTGAAGACGCCCGGCCGGGCCGTGGCCATCTGAGGATACGTCCGGGGCGTGATGATGGTGGCCATGATATTGCCGCCGAACGCGGGCCGGGTCTGGAGCAGCAGGCGCTTTTCGGGGTCGATCCCGAACGCGGTGCAGTCCGCGGTGAGCCCGGTCTTTAAGGCCGCGGCGACCCGCGGAATAAAGGCCCGGCCCAGATACGTGGCCCCGGCCAGGATGATTTCCGGCTGAAATTTTTGGGCCATTTCGGTCAAGGCCGCGGCATAGGTCTCTTCCAGGAAATCTTGCAGCCGCGGGTGCTCCGCCAGATAGACCTTATGCGCCCCGGCCGCGAGCAGGGCATCGCCCAGGTGGGCCACCCCGTCGCCCAGCAGGACCGCGGCCACTTTGACGTTCAGGGTGTCGGCCAGCCGCCGGGCTTCTCCCAGGAGTTCCGCGGTCACCGGGGCCAACTCCCCCCGGCGCTGCTCCGCAAAGACCCAGACCCCGTCGGGCGGCACTCCGGGCCGGGGCGACGGACCCGCGGTCTCGGGCAGGGCCAGGGCCTCCACTTCGCAGACCTCGACGCAGGCCCCGCAGAGGTTGCAGCCCTCGCCGATAATGAGCGTGTCGCCTGTAAGGAGCAACACCCCAAAGGGGCAGGCCTCCACGCACTGGCCGCAGGCCATACATTTTTCGGAATAGAAAATTAAGCCCATATTAGCAGTCAGCAGTCAGTTATTAGCCAGCATCGCGGCCTCATTGTTGTGCCGCGCCGTGGACAAGACATCAGTTAAACCGTAGCGCATTGCGCACCATCTTCAACGATTATCCGTAGCCAACACCTTGGTCTTTTTCTTCAAATATCTGATCGTCAGGTAAATGCAGCCGCCAGCAAGAAAAATGATGATCCAGGCCTTATCGAGGGTTAATTTTCCCTGGCTGAGCGATCCGGCCAATAGTTCAACCACCGTATATGAGGCAATGATGGCAAAAAACGTGGCGTATTCCCGGTTAATGGCCGACTTCCAGGAAAACGGCAGCGACGGCGCCCGCCAGTTCCGAAAATTCGGGATCATCACCGGGGTCTGTTCGGCCCACGCCAGAAAAACTTCGCCGAATTTTTCCCGCAAAAACCGTTCTTCCGCACAGATGATTCTTTCGTAAAAAACCGTGAAAAATAACCCGATCAGGGTCGTGAACCACCACGACTTCACCACCAGGGACAGGCCGAACCAGATGATGAAGTTGCCCAGGTAAATGGGGTTCCGCACGCAGGCATAGAGGCCCGTGGTGTTCAGGACATCCGCCACCTGGCCCCGGGTGTTGCGGCCCGAGGTGCCCCGGGGCACAAAGCCCACCGTAAAAAAGCGCAACGCCAGGCCCAGCAGCGAAATTCCCAGACAACCCAGGTCCCAGGCCAGAGCCCAACGAGGCGGAACTTGGGAGCGCTGCTCGACCAGAGCCAGGATGAACAACCCGGCCATGAACAGCGGCAGATAACTTCTCCACCTGAAAAAGTATTCCCCGGTCTTCTCGAATTGTTCCTGTAAGGCCATGTCGGACGAGACGTCCCTAACTTTTATCCTCCCCTTTGATGGGGGAGGGTAGGGTGGGGTGAAAATCCTTCGCTAAACCAGCCCTTTGCCCTGGGCCTTGAGCCGCGGCCACAGCCGGGCCGCCAGCTCCTCCGGCGCGCCGGTCCAAATCTCCGCCTTGCCCCGGGAGGGCGGCGCAAAGACCTTCACCACCTGGGTGAACGAGCCGCTTAGACCCACGTCCGCGGCCTCCAACCCGAGATCGCCAATGCCCCACACCGGAATAACCTCTTTCTTGGCCTTGAGTTTGGCCTTGAAGGACGGCATCCGGGGTTCGTTGATCTCCTTGACCACCGTAACCAGGGCCGGAAGCTGCGTCTCCACGGCGTCGTAGCCGTGGTCCAGGAGGCGCTCCACGGAAAGCCCGCCGTCGCCGCTGAACGTCAGCTTCCGGGCCCAGGCCACATAGGGGATATCCAGGATGGTGGCCAACATGGGCCCCACCTGCGCGGTGTCGCCGTCGATGGCCTGCTTGCCGCAAAAGATCAGGTCCGCGCCGCCCAGCTTCTCGACGGCCCGGGCCAAAGTCAGCGCCGTGGCCCAGGTATCGGCCCCGGCAAAGGCCCTATCCGATAAGAGCACCGCGGCGTCGGCCCCGAAGCCCAGGGCCTCCCGCAACGCAGCCTCGGCCTGGGGCGGTCCCATGGTCATGACGGTCACCCTGCCGCCCTGGGACTCCCTGACCCGTAATCCTTCTTCCAGGGCATAGAGATCAAAGGGGTTGATGATGGCCGCCAGGCCCTCCCGTTTCAGGGTATGAGTCACCGGGTCCAGGCGCACTTCCTGGGTGTCGGGCACTTGTTTGATGCAGACGATGATGTTTAGCATTTATATATTTATTTGTTAAAAAAGAGCTTTTCTTTTTACTTTTGGAGTGACTTTTTCCTTATATTCCATCAGAGTATCATGCGAATATCCTAATCCGCCAGCAATATTATCTAACATTAATTCTAAGTGATTTAATCTATTTATAACAATATTCAATTGGTCTTGGTCAATTGAATTTCCTTTCGCTATTTCCCCGATAAGCACCTCAAGATCACTTTTCAATGTATATACATTTTTAAAAATCATATCAAGTAATTGATGCGCAATTATAGGTTGATAAATAAATGGTATTTTATCAATCCTCTGTACTAAATCTTGTAATATTGATATTATTTCTGCATTACTCTTCTCTAATGGGTTGTCACTTTGGCGCAATGATTGCAGGTCTATAGCAACAGTTATGGGAGTGTCGATATCAGATGGGTCTTTTTCAACCGAGTGTATCTGTCTAACCAGCTCTTCTTTGCAACGAGCAGCGCTGTCCAAGTCATGATGATCAACTTGGATGGTTCGGCTTTGAGAGACATCGAAAGGGATTGGTTCGCCCATCTGAATTATCTGAACACAAGGTTTCCTAACCGCGTGCCGAACAGCAAGCTCATAAAATACGTTTGGATTTCGTCCAGTTAAATCCGCGATTACAAGAGGATCTTCGACTAAATGTTGTATCACCTGCGATGTGATCATTCCTGGTTCTGATATCGTATCAGCCCTGACCGCCTTATACCCGCATTCCTTTGCAGCAGGAGTTATGATGTGCTTAAGCACTTGGTCAGATCGACGTCTAACCTCGGTTCCTTCTTCCCCAATAGGCGCAATAACAAAACAAATTCTTTCTTCTTGATCGGGCATAATTAGGCTCCTCAGTTTTTATATATGCTGAGAAAAACCTTTAACCTCATTCCCAAGCTGAGCTTGGGAACGAAGTTAGGGCCAGGCTGAGCTTGGCCTACAAAGCGCAGCTTTGAAAATATATGGGTTCCCAAGTACAACTTGGGAACCAGAAGCCAAAAAAGGGCGGACACGCAGGTCCGCCCCTACACTTATTTCTTCTTCGAGTATTCCTTGTTCAGCGCCAACCCGATGACGTTCCGCATAATCTGGTTGGTGCCTTCGAAGATCTGGAGGATCTTGGCGTCCCGCATCATCTTTTCTACCGGGTATTCCCGCATGTAGCCGTGGCCGCCCATGACCTGCACCGCGTCTATGGTCACCTGCATGGCCATGTCGGTGGCGAAGAGCTTGGCCATGGCGCCTTCTTTGGAGTAATCTTTGGGCTTGGTGTCGATATGGCGGGCCACCGCGTACACCAGGGCCCGGGCCGCCTCGATCTGGGTGGCCATGTTGGCCAGCAGGTGCTGAACCGCCTGGAAGGAAAAGATGGGCGCGCCGAACTGGTGGCGCTCCTTGGCAAAGGCCCCGGCTTCATCCAGGGCGCTTTGGGCCAGGCCCACGGCTAGCGAGCCCGCGCCGGGCCGGGCCAGATCCAGGGTCTTCATGGTGAGGATGAAGCCCATGCCGGTCTTGCTCAGGAGCCGGTCCGCGGGGATGCGGCAGTCTTCCAGGATGATCTCCCGGGTCACCGAGGCCCGGATGCCCATCTTCTTTTCCTTCTTGCCGAAGGAGACCCCGGGGTCGTTCTTTTCCACCAGGAAGGCCGAAGCCCCCCGGGCCCCCTTGGAGCGGTCGGTGAGGGCAATGATAGTGTTCAGCTCGGCTTCCCCGGCGTTGGTGATCCACTGCTTGGTGCCGTTCAGGACGTAAGTGTCGCCGTCTTTCACCGCGGTGGTGGCAATCGCGCCGGCGTCGCTGCCCGCCTGGGATTCGGTGAGCGCGAACGCGGCCAGCGCCTCGCCCCGGGCCAGGGCCGGCAGATACTGGTGCTTCTGGGCGTCGGTGCCGAACAGCAGCAACGGATAGGCCCCCAGGAAGCTGGCGGCATAGGTGGTGGCCACCCCGACGCAGCCTTCAGCCAGGGCTTCCAGGACCAGGCAGTTCTCCAGGCACCCCAGCCCCAGACCACCGTACTCTTCGGGAATGATGGTGCCGCACAGATCGGCCTGGGCCAGGGCGGAAATGATGTCCCAGGGAAAAATCTCTTCTTCGTCCAGTTGCGCCCGGATGGGTTTGATGCGCTCCTGCGCGATCTGGCGGGCCAGGTCCTGGAGCATCTGCTGCTCTTCGCTGAGCAGATGGTCCATGGTTTACTCCGCGGCTTCCGGGATCACCAAGCGCCCCTTGTAAAACCCGCAATGGGGGCAGGCATGGTGAGGCAGCCGGTGCTCATTGCACTTGGGGCAGGTGGACAGGCTCGGCGGGGTCAAGGCATCATGCGAGCGCCGCATGTTCTTCTTGGAAATGGATTTTCTGCGTTTGGGTAAAGGCACGGGAGTCTCCTTACATTTTCAACTTTGCCAGATGGGCAAAGGGTGAATTTACGTTGTCGTTCCGGCACTGGCAGGTTTCCTGGTTGAGGTTGGCGCCGCAGCGCGGGCACAGTCCTCGGCAGTCATCCTGACAAAGCGGCTTCAACGGGATCATCAGGATGATCTGCTCTTTGATGAGGCTTTCCACGTCGATAATCTCGCCGCTATAATAGTCCAGGTCCAGGTCCTCCTGGCTCAATTCCTCATCTTCTCCGCCTGCGGCCGTGCTCCGGGGCGCCAGCAGCAGGTCGAACTCGGCGTCCGCCGGGGCCTCAAAGGACTCGAGACAGCGGCTGCAAGCCAACTCCAGGTGGCCGGTGAGCTGGCCGCGCACCAGGATATCCTGGCCGTGCTTGCTCAGGTTCACCCTGCCGGTGATGTGAGCGTCGGCAAATTCCAGGTCCGGATCTTCTTCGCGCCAGCGGGCGAACCACTCCGGCCCCAGGTCGATGGCGAGGTCCAGGCCGGTTTCAGGGATGCTCTTGAGATTAATCTGTAAGACTTTGCTTTTCATGACAGGTAACAACGGTCCTTTTTCAACGAACCCCAAATGAATTAATATATAAAAATCTGGCCAAGTGTCAAGCAAAACAGGTACATTACCAACCAAAAGCGGCTTGGGCCGGGTGGGGCCGGCCTCGGGGCTCCCCATCCTGAGATATTAATCTTTCCAATCACTTATGGATATGTGCCGAAGTGCTATTGCAATTGAATTTCAGTAATGATAAAACCCTTTAGCTCAAGATCGTTCAGATATTCAAGGAGACGCCTCGCCAACGGCGCTTAACCATGAAAATTGCCCTCATCGGCCAACCCAATTGCGGCAAGAGCACCATTTTCAATTACTTCAGCGGCTACAAGGCCGCGGTCTCTAATTTTCCCGGCACCACGGTGAAATTCACCGTCAGCCAGGTGGTCTTCGAAGGGGAGGAACTTACCTGCGTGGACCTACCCGGGGTCTATTCCCTCACCTCCATCGACCCAGCGGAACTGGAATCCCGCAACTATCTCCTGGCCGGCAAATCCGACGTCATCATCAACGTTATCGACGCCTCCCTGTTGAGCCGCAGCCTGGAACTCACCCTGGAGTTGATGAGCCTGGAGCGCCCCCTGGTGGTGGCCCTGAACATGATGGACGAAGCGGCCCGCAAAGGCATCACCATCGATGCCGCCAAGCTCTCCGAACAGTTGGGCGTGCCCGTGGTCACCACCGTGGCTGCGGCGGGGCGGGGTCTGACCGACCTGCTGCACGCCGCAGTGAGCGCCGGCCGGGGCGGCGTGCGCCCCGTCCAGACCCAGTTCAGCCGGGACGTGGAAGAGGAGATCGACTCCCTGGCGGACCAGTTGGACTTCTCTTTTTCCCGCAAACTGGGGCTGCCTTGGCGATTTATGCTGGTCAAGGCCCTGGAGGACGACCCCTACGTCATCGAAGAGATCCGGCGCCGGGACGCCGAGGCGGTCCATTGGGTGCGCAACAGCCAGAAAATCCTGGCCCAGTCCCACGGCCGGCCGCCGGAGACCGTGATTTCCTCAGAGCGCCATGCCTTAAGTGTCAATATCTTTGAGCAGGTAGCGAAGGTTTTGCCCGCGACCAAACCCGACTGGCGCGAACGTCTGGATCGGATCGCCACCCACAAGTTCTGGGGCTACGCCCTGTTGGTCGCGGTCCTGACGGGTTTTTTTCAGGTGGTTTTCCGGTTCGGGCAGTACACCGAGAATTTCCTGATGGGCTACTTGACCGCGGCCCAGGGCTTGGCCAAGGCCTGGCTAGGGGTCCAAACCCTGACCTACTCCGTGGGGGAGGGCCTGCTCATGGGCATCTTCGGGGGCGTGGCCATCGTGCTGCCGTATCTCTTGCCCTTCCTGGTCGGCCTGGCCCTCCTGGAGGACAGCGGCTATCTGCCCCGGGTGGCCTTCCTGATGGACAACTTCATGCACTTTTTGGGGCTGCACGGCAAGTCCATCATTCCCTTCATCCTGGGCTACGGCTGCAGCGTCCCCGCGGTGATGTCCACACGTATCCTGGAGAGCCCCCGGGACCGCCTGGTGGTCTCTATGCTGGCGGTGCTGGTCCCGTGTTCGGCCCGTTCGGTGATCATCTTCGCCCTGGTGGCCTACGCTCTGGGGCCGTACTGGGCCCTGGGGGTCTACTTCTTCAACCTGGTGGTCATCGCCCTGTTGGGCAAGGTCTCCACCTGGATTCTGCCCGAAGTTTCCCCGGGGCTGCTCATGGAGATTCCCGAGTACCGCTTCCCCACGCTGAAGAATGTAGCCCGGAAATCCTGGCATACCCTCAAGGAATTCATCGTGGTGGCCTGGCCCATCCTGATTGTGGGGAGCCTGATCTTAAGCCTCCTGCAGTTCTACCATCTCGAAGTCTACGTCAACGATATCTGCCGCCCCTTCACCGCCTTGCTGGGCCTGCCCGCCACGGTGGGCACCACCCTGATCTTCGGGATCATGCGCAAGGAACTCTCCTTGATCATGCTCACCGAGGCCTTGGGCACCGCCCAGATCACCACGGCCCTGACCCTGACTCAGCTCCTCACCTTCACCATCTTTGTGCTGTTCTACGTGCCCTGCGCCTCCACCATCGCGGCCATGAGCCGGGAACTGGGCTGGAAGGGTGCGGCCGCGGCCGCGGGCCTGTCACTCATCCTGGCTCTGATCCTGGGCCTGCTCACGCGGGGTTTCGGAGCCCTGGTGTTCGCCTAGTTTCTGAGGGGAAGGCCGGGGGAAATCTATTTCCACAGAGCTTTTTTGCCCAGAATTCTCTGTGAAAGAAAGAACGATCATCGAGTTGCCCCGATAAATTATCGTAGGGTATTTCATGTAACTTATTGATAATCATAGTGTATATCATTTATTTGAAATGCAACTGCGCGTATCGCCGGTTTAATTGCGACTTAGTTACAGGCTGATTAAGGGCATTTTGAACTTTTTTACCCCCACCTATTATTTCATTATATTGCTGAATAATCAATAT
Organism: Syntrophobacterales bacterium; assembly: GCA_023229795.1. GTDB lineage: Bacteria > Desulfobacterota > Desulfobaccia > Desulfobaccales > 0-14-0-80-60-11 > 0-14-0-80-60-11. The sequence goes on along the minus strand of JALNYP010000023.1, from coordinate 38,283 downwards.
ATTATCTCAATTGTCGGCACCCGCTGGCCTCCTATTCTAATGCACTAAAGTTATTTAAGGTTGCTCTTCGTCAATTTTGCTGGTAAGCTACAAACCTTTGGCACGACTTATGCGAAGTTGTTAAGTGGGCCAACCTCGATTCTCCCCTCTGAACGTTCCAGCCCTCTTGCTCAGTCAGTGCCTGATCGCCTCAGCCTAAAACCGACGTCACAGGAGGTAATACCTTGAAAGCTCTCACTATATTTTTGCTTTTAGCTTCGCCCGTTTTCGCCACCCCCGCCTGGGCCCAACCCTGGCCTCAAACCCCTCCCAAGATCGGAAGACTCGTGTTAAAACAGGAATATTGGGATTACATAAAGGAAGCGGCCCAAAAATATCAGGTCTCCCCTTACCTCATTCAGGCGGTCTGCGCCATCGAATCGCGCTATGACCCCAAAGCCAAATCCGGCCGCTGCTTCGGCCTGATGCAATTACATCAGGACACGGCCAGGAAGTATGGCGTGGATTCCCGGAACCCTCGGGAAAACATCATGGGCGGGGCCGCGGTCCTGTCCAGGCTGATGCGGAAATACGACGGGAATATCAGAAGAGTCCTGCACGTGTATAACGCCACCTGCACCGCGGGCTATGAGCGCGAGGTCATTAAGGCTTATCGGCAGGCCTGCGAAAATGCCATCTGCATGCGGCCTTATGATCCCAAGGCCCTCCAGGATTATAAGCAGTCATTCTCATTTGAAACCTCTTCCTTGCCGTCTGGCCGGCACCTGAACTAGGCTTGCCCTTCCGGCCCGGCCGGTTCAACTTCCTTTGAGCCGCGGCGCCCACAACTAACACTAACTTCGGCCCTCCCGCCTTTTTTGCCATGCCCCCAAAACCTCAGGGCGGCCCGTAGGGTCGCCCTGAGGTTAAGCTCTGCAATGAGATTTCACCTATTGAATCAGTTTGGGATTGCCGGCCTTGGCTCCATAGTTGGTGGTTCCGGCGGCGCCGATGCCCCCGGGGACGTGATAGTCGTGGACAAAATGGCCCTCGATATACTTACTGTCGCCTCCCTCGGCGGCCGTAATTTTGAAAGGCACAAAGGCCAAAATGGGCGTATGCTCTTTGGTCATGAAGTCGTCGGCCACGACGGGCAGCACCACGGTGTCGCCGACCCGGGTGGCGGCTTCGTTATAGATCGTGGTCTTGGTTCCCGGCTGGATGTAGATCTGGTCGCCGATCTTAAGAGGGCCGGGGTTGCCGCTATCAATCAGCGCCCTGATGGTCGGCACGTCGTTGGCGTCCGTCAAAAACGAGGTCCATTGCCCGCCGGTAGGGTCATGATAGTAAGAGCCGATTCGAAAAGTTGGCGGGGGGTCCATTCCCCAAAGGGTTTTGACAAAGGTCTCGGGGGTGGCTAGGGGAAAGCCCATGCCGGGGTCGATACAATTTACCGGCATAGGGAGGCAGATGGCAGTGGTCCGGCCCATGACCGCCGCCGGATCGAAGCCGAGCGCCGAGGCAAACAGCATGGTCAGGCGGCCGCCGTTTTCTCCGGTGTCCCGCTTGAGGGTGACTCGCACCGCCGGCACGTCCGTGGCCCCAGGAACGATTCCGGTGGATTTGAGAGCGGCTGTAGTATTTCCCTGCCAAGACAGGTCCCAATAACCCACATCCACATGGTAGACCGCAATTAATTGACCTGACACACTATTTTTCGTAGCAGCATCTATGGCCTGGCTTTCCCCCTTGGTCCAATAAGGGAACGGGGGACCCATGTTGAGACCTCGAGCTCCTGCCAGGGCGGCGCTATCTGCGGCCTTCTGCAACTCGCTCTTGGCCACCGCCATGCGTCCGATATCGACGGCCAGGGCCACCGCTCCCAGCAACACAACCATGGCCAGGGCAGCTATCACCGTCACCGAGCCGGATTCGTCAGTCGGAATTCTTAAACGCGCCTGCATGGCAAATCTCCTTCCCTGGCCTCACCCTGTTCCCTGATCCTTAGGCGGCGGCGTTATAGGTGAAAGTGAGGGAGGATTGCTCTCATCCCTTCGAGTTTATCCTTTAAGAAGCACCTTGCGGCATCTTCGCTTCGAATAGCGCTTAGCCTAACTTATTCCCTCATTTTCCCTAATCAGCGACGACCATTTGGAGTAAATATTAAGACGATTGATCCCGATAAGGAATAGGGGATCTACTGAAATTCCAGGAAGGAAACTACTGATTTATACTGAAGGAAAATACTGATAATCGCCAGTTCAGCCAGTTGCCTGTATATTCATCCAGCAGTGGCCGGGCAGGTTAGCCTGACTATTCATGTTGCAGCGCGGCTAGCCGGGGAAAGGCCGCCACCAGCCCTGGGGGCGCGGTGACCCGGCGCTCCGGCTGCAGCAGGTGCGCCAACTCCAGGGCGTTGGCCACGGCCTGGCCCGCGGGGTGGTTGTTGAAGATCACGTAGGTCTCCCGGGCCTTGTCCATCAACTCCCGGGCCCGGGCCGCCAGGTCTTCCAACTCTTCCGGCGGGTACAGGTAGTCATAGCGCGCCTGGCGGTCGTCCCCGAACTCAAACCAGGCCTCCTTATGCCGCCCGTGGCACCGCAGGTAGGCCCGGGTGCCGGTGACCCACCGGGTGGCGCCCAGGGGGAAAGAGACCAGAGGCTGGTCGATATTGCAGAAATCCAGGCCCGCGGCCTTGAGAAACTCCCGCACGGCCCGCTGCTGCCAGGAGCGGTGCCGCACCTCGACAGCCAGGGGAAACTCGGGTAAGGCTGATTTGAGCCGCAGGAGATAGGCGCGGTGGGCCTCGATATTGTGGAAGGAATAGGGAAACTGGGCCAGGAGCACCCCCAGCCTGCCGGCGGCCAGAAGCGGCGCCAGGCCCTCGCTAAACTGGGTTAAATCGGCCTCATCCAGCCGCCGTTCGTGGGTAAAGACCTGCCACACCTTGGCGGTGAAGCGGAAATCCGGGGCCGCGGCCACCGCGGCCAGCCAGCGCCGGGCATAATCGGGGGCGATGGGCCGGTAAAAGGTGACGTTGATCTCTACCGCGTCGAAGCAGGTTGAAAGATACGTCAGGCGGTCGCTGCCCTTCAGCCCCGGCGGATAGACTACTCCCTGCCAGTCCGCGTAATCCCAGCCCGCGGGCCCTAAATACAGTTTTCGGTTTTCGGTCGGCAGTTTTTGGTTGGTGGTTCCGGGTGGGCTTGGTTCGGGCGTTATGGCCGACATGCCGCGCAATGGTCCTCTTCAACTGACAACTGACCACTGACCTCTGGCAACTCCTCACGGGCCAGGACCGCCTTCAAGGCCGCCAGGGCTACTTCCAGTTGGGAGTCGTCCGGCTCTAACGCGGTGAGGCGCTGGGTGGCCAGGCCGGGCCACAACAGGATTCTCGCCGCCAGGTGCCCCGAGTGTTTGCCGCCCCACCGGATGATCTCATAGGACAGCGCCGCGATAGGAAACATCAAGCCCACCTTAATCACGACCTGGAGAAAATTGTTGGCCAGGCCCCGGTGGGTCAGGGCCGGAAACAGCGGAAAGAACACGGTGAAGATCAGGATGCTCACCAGGAGTACCACCAGGATGAAAGAGGTGCCGCAGCGGGCGTGGGCCGTGGGATGGCGCCGGGCCTTTTCCACGGTCAGTTCTTCACCGGCCTCGAAGGTGCAGATGGATTTGTGCTCCGCGCCGTGATACTCAAAGACCCGGCGGATGTCCGGAAAAAAGGAAATTCCCCAGATATACAGCAGGATGAAGCTAAGCTTGATGATGCCGTCGATGACGTGGAAGGTGAAGTCGGCCGGGGTCAAGGTGTGCCCCACCAGGAAACCGGCTTTGCTGCTCAGCCAATGGGGCAGGAAGCCGAAAAAGAGAAAGGCCATCAGGAAGGCGCCCCCCAGGGTCAGGGTGATGCTGCCCCAACCCAGGGGTTCATCTTCTTGGCCTTCTTCTTCCTGCAGCGCGGCCTGGGCCGAAAAGGTCAAGGCCTTGACCCCGGTGACCATGGCCTCGATGAGGATCAGGGGACCTCGCAGCAACGGGCGCTTCAGCGCCGGGTAGCGTTCGGCCAGGGAGGTGTAGGCCTCATCCTTGAGGATCACCGAACCGTCGGGGCGCCGTACGGCTATGGCCATGGCATGGGGCGAACGCATCATCACGCCCTCCAGCACGGCCTGGCCCCCGACGGCCTTGCGCAGGTCTTCAGGCTTCATTCGGGCTTGGCGGCAGCCTTATTTTGCTCGAAATTGGCGTATTTGCGCCGGAAGCGCTCTACCCGCCCGGCGGTATCCATGAGCTTCTGCTTGCCGGTAAAGAACGGATGGCACTTGGAGCAGATCTCCACCCGGATGTTATCTTTGGTGGAGCCGGTCACGAATTCGTTGCCGCAGGCGCAGCGCACGGTAGTCCCGATGAAATGGGGATGGATATCGTTTTTCATAATCAGTCTGACTCTCCTCTTTGTGACTTAAACAAGTAATTTTATCCCACCCGCCGCAAAAAACCAAGAAAAACTTACGCGGCGTCATGATGCGGCTGTGAATGGATATGCGATAAACCTTGCGGAAAAGTGGATTTAAAGATATTTTTTGCCGACAAGTTAACCGGGGGCATGGAAAACCGAGTTGTCTTGCACCAGGCTAATTCCCTATTAACGGGAGGTTAAGACAAATTAATATGACCGAAAACCATGGGGACGGGTACTACCGGGACCTCCTGGATGCCATTCCCCTCATGATCTTTGTGGTCGATGCGGATGTGCGGATACAGGATCTGAATAAGGCCGCGGCCGCGGTATTCGGCCTGGATAAGGGCACCATCCTGAAGCGGCGCGGCGGTGAAGTGCTGCATTGTTTGCACTCCCGCGATGTTCCGGAAGGCTGCGGCCGCGCGCCATTCTGCCGGGATTGCGTTATTCGAAATTCGGTTACCAGCACCTTGAAGGGCCAAGCTATCACTCGGAGACGCACTAAGGTCGAACTTTTCCTGGGAGGGCGCAAAACAGCCCTCGAATTGCTGATCACCGCCAGCCCGATGCCGGGAAATCCTGAACCCCTGGTCTTATTGATCATCGAAGACATCAACGAGATTTCGAAGTTGCGCGATATCCTGCCCATCTGCTCGAAGTGCAAGAAGATTCGAGGTGATCAGGATTACTGGAAAAGCCTGGAATCCTATTTTAATGAATATATCGGGGTGGATTTCTCCCATGGAATCTGTCCGGCCTGCATGAAAAAGCTCTACCCTGATTTGGTTGAGGAAAAGCCGGATCAACTGCCCTGACCCGGGCTCCATGAAGAAAATGGAGTTTCTTTCCCAGTGGGGCGGCCGTCCCTGGCCGCCATCATCGCGCTAGTTTATTCCCCTCCCTCGAAAGTACTTCCTATCCGAACCGCCGTAGTCCCCAGGAAAACCCCGGCAGCAATTGACTACCCTCAGATAATGATTAAACAAATGATCACACTCGAGCGGGCTGCTTTGGCGAAAACGAGGGCTTTGGAGGACATAATCCGATGGGTTATCGTGACATTCCCTGTCCCAAGTGCGGCGGCACCCAGGAGATTAGATGCTCCTGGTGCCAAGGTGAGGGAGGGTTTAGGGAAACCTATGCCGGCGAGACCACCTGGAAACCCTGTCCTTACTGCCTCAATGGCAAGACCCGGTGTGATAATGGCTGCGTGCACGGCTACATCCGGGTATTCGACTAAAGGTTACCGGCGTCTAGCAGTGTTCATTCAATAACCGGCCAAGGAGACTCCCTGATGCAATATCTGGTATCCGCCATGGAAGGCCCGGGGTTCGCCTCCCCCCAGGAGGTCCTGAGAACCCTGGAGGATATGGTGTTGCCGCTTTTTGAGGCCCTTAAGCGTCTTGAAACCGGACACCAGATCCTGGCAGGGGGCATACCCGTAGGAGACCGCGCCCTGGTGTTCATCGTGGAGGCCGCGTCCCATGACGAAGTGGACCGGCTGGTGCGCAACCTGCCCATGTGGGGCCTGTTCAAGTGGGACGTCATGGCGCTCCAGACCTTTACCGGCCGGGCCGCCCAAGAACGGGAGTACGTCAAAAAACTCACTGCCGCCGGGGTCTGAGACACTCCGCCGCGGCAAGGGAAGACCAATGAAAAAGCTGACGATATTAGGGACGATGGTCCTGGCAGGGGTTCTGGCAATCCCCGGCAGTTTCGGGCTCACGGGTCAGGTTTTTGCCCAGGAGCGCACCAAGCAGTTAACCGATGAGGAGTATCAAAAGTTACAGCAGAAGCGGCAGGAGGAATGGCAAACTCTGGAAGATATCCAGAAGCGCCAGGAAAATACCGGCCAGCGCCTGCAAGACGCCCAGAAGCGCCGTCAGGATGCCTTAAAGCGCCAGAAGGCGGCCGAGCAGGGCCTTAAGGATCAAGAATAACCGCCCCGGGACCTCCCCGGTGGCATGGTTGGCTCAGTCTTTCTCCGGCTGGCACGCCGGACAGAAAAAACTGCTGCGCCCCGCCTGGACCAGGCGGACGATAGGCGCGCCGCAGCGGCTGCAGGGTTCGCCCGCCCGCCCATAAACCTTGAGTTCCAACTGGAACAGGCCGCTTTCCCCTTTGCTGTTGAGGTAGTCGGAAACCGTGGTGCCCCCTTTGGCAATGGCGAGCTTCAGAATCCGCCGGGTCTGGCGCAACACCCGGTCCCACTCTTTTAGAGTCAGGCGGCCCGCCGGGGTGGCGGGGTGGAGGCCCGCGGCAAAGAGGATTTCACAGGCATAAATGTTGCCGATGCCGGCCATCACCCTGGCGTCCAGCAGGAAATTCTTGATAGGGCGGGTCTTCCCCCGGGCCTGGGCCAGCAGCCAGGCCGCGGTCACCTCGGGGGAAAAGGGCTCGGCTCCCACCTGTTCCAGGGGCGCGGGCTTGACCCCAGGCGGAAAAACCAAAACCTGGCCGAAGCGCCGGACATCTTGGAAATACAGGTTAATCCCGCCTTCCACCTGAAACACCAGATGAATATGGGGCAGGGGAGGGGTGGGGAGTGGTCCCGCCAGGAGACGGCCGGTCATCCCCAGATGGATGAGCAGGGTCGCCCCCCCTTCCAGGTCGAAGCGCAGGTACTTGCCCCGGCGTTCGAGTTTGACGAGGCGGTGGCCCACCACCCAGCGGCGCAATTCCTCGGGGGTGGACTGCTGCCGCAGCCGCTTATCTCCCACCTCCAGCCCTAAAAACCGGCGTCCCTCCAGCAGCGGCGCCAGGCCCCGGCGGATCACCTCCACTTCGGGCAGTTCAGGCATGACGCCCTCTCCCGCCGCCTAGGGCAGTCACCGGATCAATTTCTAGTTTCATGGGAAAATCGCGATATGGAGTTGGTATGCGCCGCCTGAGCCGTGAGGACCGCGCCGGGCTAAAACAGCATGTCCAGGAAGTGTTCGTGGTATTCTTTGAGTTCTTTGTGGCATTCCCCGCAAAAGAGGCGCACCTCCCCCTGAATCTCCGAATCGTCGCTCACCGCGGAGAAACTGCCGTCTTCGTTCTGCACGTAGAACGTGGTGATGGTCACCCCTTCCGCAACTTCGTAAAAATCGGTGTCATTGCCGCAATAGGGGCAGGCGATCTTCATTTGCCGTTCTCTTGCTGAATGATTTGCTTCGGGTCCTGCTTGTACAGGGAGTTGCTGGGCTCAATCTTGCGGGCCAGTTCCATTTCGATGGCCGCCCGCTTGAACTGCTGCCGGGAGAGTTTTTTCTTGCCCTGCTTTTCATAAATCTGGCCCTGGTGGGCGAATAGACAGGCCATATAGAAATGGGTGCGGGCGTTTTTGGGATTGAGTTCGTTGGCGGACTGCAGGTCGTGCTGGGCCGCCTTATACTTCTTCTGGTGGTAGTGGATGATGCCCAGGTTGCGCCACAGGGCCGCACGATGGGTTTTATCCGGTCCCTTCATGGCCTTGAGGATCGCCAGCTCCAGGCGGGCCATGGTCTCCTGGTCGTTGAGGGCGTTGTCGTCCGCCAGGAGGCGGTCGCTCAGGTCAGCCACCTCCCCGGGGGAAAGCTCACGCCCGGTGAGCGCCTCTTTGAGCCGGGCCTGGTCGTTGTTCTCCGTCCGTACCGGCTCCGGCGCCGCCACTGGCTGCACGGGTAGAGCCACCGGCCTGCCGCCGCAACCCAGCATGCCACCCAGCAGAAATAACCCTAAACAGGCAACCGCTATGCGTCTCATCATCAACCGATAATTATCCCTGCCAGATGGATTTGACGAATTAGTATCCTATCCGCCGCGGGCCGTCAACCCCTTTTTCGCCGGTCGGCGGGGGCCGGGCGGGGGACACAGCCGCCCCAAACTTGACACTTGAAGGCCGGTAGGTAAAAATATACGGATAATCAGGTTCATGGTCTGATAACCGGCCCCGTCCGGTGATCGGCATAAGTCCCTTTATCCATCCCAGGGGAGCGGCGGGCGCGGCCCGCAAAACCGGCCTGCGTAGTGCTTTTCTGCTCCGATTCGTGAGAGGCCCTTATGGAACTGCTATTTCGCCCCCGGCGCTTAAGACGGCGGGAACCCTTGCGCCGCATGGTGCGGGAGACGCATCTGCGTCCCGAAGATTTCATCTACCCCATGTTCGTGGCCCCCGGCAAGGGGGTGCGCCAGGAGGTGGCGTCCATGCCGGGTGTGGCCCGCCTGTCGGTGGACCTCCTGGTCGCCGAGGCCAAGAGCGCCCTGGACGTCGGGGTGCCCGCGGTCCTGCTCTTCGGGCTGCCCACCAAGAAAGATGAGACCGGCTCCGAAGCCGCCTCGCCCAAAGGCGCGGTCCAGCAGGCGGTGCGCCAGTTGAAGAAGCAGGTGCCCGAACTGGTGGTGATCACCGACGTCTGCCTGTGCGGCTACACCTCCCACGGCCACTGCGGCCTGCTCTCAGGCCAGGAAGTGGACAATGACGCCAGCCTGGACCTCCTGGCCGAGGTGGCGGTGTCCCACGCCGAGGCCGGGGCCGATATGGTCGCCCCCTCCGACATGATGGACGGCCGGGTCGGGGCCATCCGGGAAGCCCTGGACGAGCGCGGCTTCGAGATGGTTCCCATCATGTCCTATGCGGTGAAATACGCCTCCAGCTTCTACGGCCCCTTTCGGGACGCGGCGGAGTCCGCCCCCGCCTTCGGCGACCGGCGCTCCTACCAGATGGACCCGGCCAACGTCCGGGAGGCCATGCGGGAAGCGGCCCTGGACGTTGAGGAAGGCGCCGATATCCTCATGGTCAAGCCCGCCCTGCCGTACTTGGACGTCATTGCCCAGGTGGCCGCGGAGTTCGATCTCCCCGTGGCCGCCTACCAGGTGAGCGGCGAGTACGCCATGATCAAGGCCGCGGCGGCCAACGGCTGGCTGGATGAAGAGGCGGTGATGCTGGAATCGCTCCTTTCCATCAAGCGCGCCGGCGCGGATATGATCCTCACCTACTTCGCTAAACAGGCCGCGGCGTTGCTGAGGAAATGAAAAAAATTGGGGGAGGGGGCAAAGGGCAAAAGCCCTTTCCTTTATGAAAAACTCCCCCAAACCCCTTACCCAATCCCTTAAGTGGCACACTTTAACTTAAAGAGACGGGTTTTTTGATATAATATACGTATATGCGTATGGTAAAAAATTCAGAAATTGTAGAGAAGTTCTGTTCGTATTTTCATGACCGTATTAATGAGATCGTTGACCTAAATAATCCTCTTTATCAAAAGATTCTTATTATCATTTTGATGGATACATTGTCTTTGGTTTGGTCAAAAGGCATAGAAAATAGAAATAAATTAAGATTTATGAAGTTAATAAGGCAATGCATTAAATGGGAACACTCTGATAGAATAAGTATCCCAATGACTTTTTATAGAATAAGGCAAGCTAATCTTAGGATTAACGAGCCACTAAAACTGAAAATTAGAGCGTTATTTAATCAATTTCAAAATGGAAGGATTGTAAGGTTAGATATTGATCCATTTTACCATGAAATACAGCATCTTGTACAAAGCCAAGAAGAAAGTAAATTATTAAAGAATTCATGCCATGCCGAACTTCTCTATACATACCGCAATAATCTTATCCATGAATTTAGGAAACCAGGTCACGGCATGGAGTTCAGCGATGACAATGAGTCACCTTATTACCACCAAATGACAGATTTAGATATCGAAGAGAATACCTGGGAACTTGTCTATCCGACTAATTTTATAATTAACCTTTCAAAAGTTGCGCTGAATTCGATTAAAGCATTTCTAACTACCAACAAACTGGATCCCTACTCCTTTTATCAATTCGGTTCCCCTTGGTAGGGATTATTGGTTAGGTTAATGAGTAGCATAAACCTATAAAATGATGCTAACTTATATTTATGAATGATGTTTCATTATTAGCCCCCCCCATCCGCCTCCTGGCCTGGGAGACCACCCGGCGCTGCAACCTGGCCTGTCTCCACTGCCGGGCCGCGGCGGGGTCCGGGCCTTATCCGGGGGAGTTGAGCACAGATGAGGGCCTCAAACTCCTGGATGACCTGGCCACCATGGGCCAGGTAGTGGTCATCCTCACCGGCGGCGAACCCCTGCTTAGGGAAGACATCTTCGATCTGGCGGCTTACGGCACGAAACTCGGCCACCGCATGGTCATGGCGGTGAACGGCACCCTGCTGACGCCCGCCATCGCCGCCCGCCTCAAGGACGTGGGCATCCAACGGGTGTCCATCTCCATCGACGGGGCCAGCGCGGCCTCCCACGACCGCCTGCGGGCGGTAGAAGGGGCCTACGCCGGGGCTCTCGCCGGCATCGCCGCCTGTAGAGAGGCCGGGCTGCCTTTCCAGATCAACACCACGGTCACCCGGGCCAATCGGCTCGAACTCCCGGCCATCCATGCCTTGGCGATGCAGCTTGAGGCCGCGGCCCATCATGTCTTTGTGCTGGTGCCCACGGGCCGGGGGGAGTTGATGCGGGAAGAGTTGGTCTCGCCGGAGGAATACGAAGCCACCCTTGATTGGCTCCTGGCCCGCCAGCGGGAGGGCAAGCTCTTCATCAAGCCCACCTGCGCCCCCCAATACTACCGGCTCTGGCGCCAGGACGCCGCGGCCCGGGGTGAAAAGATCACTCCGGCCACCCACGGCATGGAGGCCATGACCAAAGGCTGCCTGGGAGGCCAGGGCTTTGCGTTTGTGTCCTATAAAGGCGAGGTGCAGCCCTGCGGCTACCTGGAGTTAGTGGCGGGGAACATCCGGGAGACCCCGTTTCCCGAAATCTGGGCCAACTCCGAGCTCTTTCAACAACTGCGTCGGGTGGACGACTACCGCGGCAAGTGCCACGCCTGCCAGTACCGCAAGGTCTGCGGCGGCTGCCGGGCCCGGGCCTACGCCCTGACCGGGGATGTCCTGGGGGACGACCCTATCTGCCCCTACGAGCCGGTGGGCTAATATCGCCCGCCAAGACGCTAAAGTATTCTTATGACGATACCCAAAACCCCGAATCCGGAACCCAGAACCCAGTCTTTAGACGACCTGGACCGGGCCATCTTGAACGAAATCCAGTCCCATTTCCCCATTGTCTCCCGGCCCTACGCCGCCATGGGCGACAGGGTAGGGGCCACCGAGGCCGAAGTCCTGACCCGGGTGCAAGCCATGGCCGAGGGCGGCATTATCCGGCGCATCGGCGCCAACTTCACCTCCCGCAAGCTGGGCTATACCAGCACCCTGTGCGCCGCCCGGGTGGCCCCCGATAAGCTGGACGACTTCGTGGCCGTGGTCAACCGCTATCCCGGCGTTACCCACAACTACCTGAGGCGGCACCGCTACAACGTCTGGTTTACCCTCATCGCCGAATCCGAGGCGCGCCTCAATCAAATCCTGGCCGACATCTCCCGGGCCTCGGGCGTGCCCGAGATCCTCAGCCTCCCGGCCCAGGAAGTCTTCAAGATCAAAGTGGACTTCCCCGTATAATAAAGAAACGGCCACAGAGTCTGTGGCCGTTTGCTTAACCCAATGGTGGGATAGGTCCCACGATTATCGCCTGCCTCAGCGCGCGACCAGCCGGTCTCCCTTCATCAGCTTCCATTGCTCGGTATATTCCATGATATGGGCCACTTTATCGATGAAGGGCTCATCAAAGCCGAAGCGTTCCAGCAGATAGAAACCCATCTCCAGGCCCGAAGTGATGCCGCCCGCGGTGATGACCCGCCCGCTGTCCACAATCCGGTGCCGGTCGATCTGGCACTTGGGCGCGATTTGGGCCAGCCGGTCGATGGGAATGATGACTTCGCTGGGATCGCCGTTCTTGCGGTTCGTGGCCTTGAGGCCGTCCAATAGCCCCGCCACGCCGTAAACCCAGGAGCCGGTGCAGACGCTGACCAGCAGCGTCTTTTCCGGCAAGCCTTTGACAAAGGCGAGGAGGCGGCCGTTGTGCATCTCGGCCCGGGACCCGATGCCGCCGGGAATCAGAAAGGCGTCCATATCCGGGTGCTGATCGAGACTGTAGCGCGGCTGCACCGTCAGATTGCCCGTGGCCATCACGGGCAAAAGCGAGTCACCGACCAGAAAAACATCCAACTCGGGGTCCAGCCGCCGGGCCACGGCAAAAACCCCCACCGGCCCGGCCCAGTCAATGACCTCGGCGCCGTTATAGATATAAATTCCCAATCTTTTAGCCATGTGGCCTCCTTCATTTTATGGTATTTCGGGTGGTGAGCCCGCTGCTATACAAACAAGTTTGTCTTGTTAAAGGCGAAAAAAAATTATGGCGCACCCCTCAGAAGCCGGTCGAAATTCTGCCGGGCCGCGGCAATCAGAGAGGTATTGCCATAAATCTGGCAGGAACCGATGATCCCTTCGACGATGACATACAGCATCTCGGTCAGAAACTCCGGATTGATCTCGGCAAATTGCGGGTCGCGGCACTTCAGGTCATCAAGCAATTCCCGCAATAAAGCCCGCAACTCGTCTTTATGCGCGATCACCTCTTTTCGGATGCGGTGATTGATGTCGGGGACCTCGGAGGCGATATTGAGAAACGCGCAGCCCCTGAAGTTGCACCTGGTCAACCAGGATTCAAGGAAGGTAAAGACGCTCATAAGCCGGTCATACGGCGCTTGGTAAGGCTCGATAGCCTCTTTGAGCCACCCCATCCACACCTTATGCCTGGCGATGAGATAGGCCACACAGAGATCTTCCTTGGAGGGGAAGTAATAATAAAAGGTGTTTTTCGACACCCCCGCCTCGGCGATGACCTGATTGATCCCGGTTGCCAGATATCCCTGCCGGTAAAACAGGTCCAGTGCGGTTTGGATAATGCGCTGCCGCGCTTCGCTCTCTGCCGGCACTTTCTTCATGACCTAAGCTTATAGTAGACAGACCGGTCTGTCAAGTAAACCGTCTGAGGCTGGCGGGGCCAAAGGCTGCAAAACCAAAGCAGGGGCTTATCAGGGAAAATCGGGGCAGGGCAGGGGGCCGCAAAAATTCGGCGGCCCCCCCTGAACACAGAGATTTTACTTCTCTTCCTTCTCCAGGGGCACGCACAACACCGGGCAGGGCAGCAGGCGCACCACCTTTTCCGCGGTCGAGCCGAAGAAGACCTCTTCGATGGGTCCCCGCCCGCTCCGGCCATAGCCGCCCACCACGATTAAATCCGCGGCCAGGTCCCGGGCAATGACCGCGATCTCCTGGAAGGGGATGCCCACGCCCACCATGCTGGTCACTTCCAGGCCGTCGTGACCATACTCCTTCATGAAGCCGTCCAGGCCCTGCTGGGCCTGTTCCCGAAACTCCGGCAGCAGGCTGCCCGGTTCCACTTTCAGATATTCGGCCACCCGGGTCAGCACCGACTGCGGGATGACATGCAGCAGGATCAGCTTGGCCTTAAAACCCCGGGCCAGATTCTTAGCCACCTTGAAGGCCGCGCCGGCGCATTCCGAAAAGTCGGTGGCTACCAGTATGGCTTTGAAGTCCACCATCAATGTCCTCCCTGAGACTGCCCCGATCCGGGCCGCGGGCCCAACCTCCCGCCCGCCGACCACCCGGGTTATTTCAATCTCGCCTTAAGCTTTTTGAAGACCTGGGCCGGATTGTCAAACACCCCGCTTTCCATCAGGAGCACCTTCCCGCTCTTATCCACCACTACGGTGGTGGGGGTGCCGGCGATATGGAAGACGTCAACGCCGATGTCCCAATCAGGATCGGGCACCATGGGGAAAGGCACTTTATAAGCGGTTTTGAATCGCTGTAAGGACGACCCGTTATCGCTCTCGCCCACCGCGATAAACTTTACCTTGTCTTTGAGGTCCGATTTTGCCACCAGATTGTACAACCGGTTCACGACCGGCGCCTGATCCACGCAGTGGGGTCAGGTGGTGCGGGTGATTTCGATCAGTACGTACGGGGCCTTTATGTCCTGGAGGGTGAAATTCCCCCCTCCCTTCAGGCCGAGGTATTTCCGGTCCGTTTCGGCCACGGGGCCGGAAAACTTGAGGTTGCTGATTTTGTTACTGGTTTTAGCTGCCGATACGGAACCGGCGCCAGCCAGCAGGCCCAATAAGCAGCCCGCCAGGGCCAGAACTTTGAATTTCCGAGACATGGTGCTCCCTTCCGGAATCGATTTTTCCTTTGGCTCTTCGGCTAAGATAATATCGTTAAGCGGCGGCGTCAATCGGGAGAGGACAGGGTCAGGCTGCTCGAGAAGCAACCTGACCCCGGCAGGCGCTGAAGACTATTTCACTACTTTTTTGATCTGGGCCAGGACCTCATCGGCGTTGTCGAAGGCCCCGATATTCACGAACAGGACTTTGCCGGTCTTATCCAGGACCACGGTCACCGGATAAGGACTGAAATTCAAGGCTTTGCCGAAGCTGCCGTCAGGATCGGGCACCAGGGGGAAGGGCACCTTGTGGAAGGCTTTCCACATCTTCAACTGCGTTTCTTCGTTGCCCTGTCCCGCGCCGATGAATTTCAGTTTGCCTTTCAGGGCGGCGTCATTCTGTACCAACGCATACAGTTTGTCCATCACGGGCGCCTGGGCCATGCAATGCGGGCAACTGGTGTTGAACTGCTCTACCAGTACGTAGGGCGCCTTGACGTCCGTCAAAGAAAAGGGTGCAGCCTTGGCCAGACCCAGATATTTGGCGTCATCTTCGGTGAGGGGCGCTTTAAACTTCACTATCCCCACCGATTGTCCGACCTTGGGATCCGCTTCGGCTCCTGCTAAAGATACCGCACCGAAGAAAACCACCAAAGCCAGACAGCAACCCAGGACCAGAATCTTGCTCCTTTTCATTGTGCCCCCTTGTAATTTTTGGTTGAATGATAAATCAACCCCCGCCAAAGGGCAAAAGAAAAGCGCGCTTGACTGCGTTTTTCCGATGGATTTTTGAAAGTATTGCGGGAACAACTGCGGGGTATTTTTCAACTCACTGACCGAAGAAGCGCTCTTCCCCCCAATCCACCGGCACCCGGACCAGGGCGCCCTGGCGGTGCTCATAGAGCAGATACCCATGGCGCACCCCGAACTCAAAGAGGCGGTAGGTCAGGACCACGTCCTGGCGGCAGTAGGACTCCAACTCCTCCCATTTGCCCGCGGCATAGAGTTCCAGGGCCATGAGACCGTCGCCGGTCTTGTTTTCACCCAAAGTCTTTTCCGCCAGGTGGTTGAGAGACAAGCGGTGCCCCAGGAGGGCGTGAATCTCCTCCAGGATGTCCAGGGTGGGCAGTGCCACCAACGGCACGCTCGTGTAGGGCTGCAAGACCTGGTAGTCGAAGCGTTTGATATTGAACCCCACGATCAGGTCTAATTTCTTGAAGCGCTCCCCCAGGCGCTTCAAATCGTGCTCCCGATAGGTGGTGGCGACCCCGGTATGGCTCTCCTGGAGCACCGCCAGCGACACCCCCATGCGGTGGCACTGGCCCCAGCCGCCTACGTCCGCGGCCGAGCAGCAGGTCTCCAGGTCGAAAAAGCCCAGCTTGCGGGTCAGGAACCAGGGAACCGCGGCGTCGGTTTCGGACGCGGCGGGGACCGCCGGTTCCGGTTCCTTGACGATAAAGGCCTCCGGCAGCACTTCGACCTCTTCTTCGCCCAGAAGCAGCGCCGCGATCTGTAAAGTCGCCTCCTTGTCCAGGGGCTTGTTGCCCGAGCCGCATTTGGGCGAATGGATGCACGAGGGACAGCCGTCTTCGCAGGGACAGGCGGTGGTGAGTTCGAGAGCGCGGCGCACCAGGTCCTCCAGGATCTCGTAGGCCCGCACCGACAGGCCCACGCCGCCCGGGTAGCCGTCATAGATGAAGATGGCCGCCCGGCCCACCTGGGGATGCGCCGGATGCGAGATGCCCCCGATGTCGTAGCGGTCCGCCAGGGCAAAGAGCGGAAACATGCTGATCAGCACGTGCTCCAGGGCGTGGATGCCGCCCATGAAATGGCGCCCCTCGGCGTACACCGCGTTTTTCACCTCATCCGGGATTTCCAGCCACATGCCCACGGTCTCGAAGATTTGGGGCGGCAGTTCCAGTTCGACCTGGCCGAGGAGTTCCTGGCCCGGCAGCCGCCGCTTCTCATAGCTCAGCAGGTGTTCGGTGACCTTGAGCCGCCCGATCCGGGCCGTGAACCGGGCCACCTGCCGGGTCTCCAGGATTTCCAGGATCTCCGTTTCCTTATCCGTCTGGATGCGGGTGAAATAGTTGGGCTCGATGGGGTTGACCCAAACGTTGCGCCGGGCCAGGTCCAGGCTCTCCACCACCCAGGTCTGGGCCTTGTGGAGATAGACCGCGCCGGGATGGCACTCCCGTAAGGCCCGATGCCCGTCAATGGACCCCAGGGGCTTTTTTTTGCCGACCTGGAAGATCGCGAAGCTTTCCCCGATGCCCCGGATATTCACTTCCTTCTGGGGAAAACGCGACCGGGCGAACCAGGCGTCTCCCGCGGCGGAATGCAGCAGATGGCGTTCCCGGGCCAGCTCTGCCACCACCTGCTCATGCGCCTTCAGGTCGAAGTACTTCTCGCCTTTGGCCTTAAGCGGCAACTCCTGGGCCGCGCAGGGCAGGTGGGCCTTAACCACGAAGCGATTATCAGGGTCCACCACCGCGGTCTCCATGGGCCGCCCGAAGAACTCCGCCGGATACTTGATGAAATATTGATCCAGGGCGTCGGCCTGGGCCACCATGACGATGAGGGAGTCCCGGCCCTGGCGGCCCACCCGGCCGGCCCGCTGCCAGGTGGTCACCATGGTGCCGGGGTAGCCCACCAGGATGCAGACATCCAGGCCGCCGATGTCGATGCCCATCTCCAAAGCGCTGGTGGAGATCACCCCCCGCATCTTGCCGCTGGAGAGCGACCGCTCGATCTCCCGGCGCTCCTCCGGCAAAAATCCGGCCCGGTAAGAGCTGATAAAACGCCGCATTTCAGGGGCCAGGCGCAGGGACCAGACATGGATCAACTCGGTGAGCTTCCGGGCCTGGGTGAAACAGATGGTATTGAGGCCTGCCCGGATGGACTTGGCAAAAATTTGGGCCGCGGTGGCCGGGGCCCCCGCCGGCGGGTTGAGGAAGATAAAGTGCCGCCCGCTTTGGGGGGCACCGCTTTCCGTAATGATTTCCACATCTAAACCGGTCAGCGTTTTGACAAAAATATCGGGCTGAGCGATGGTGGCCGACGACAGCAGGAACTGGGGCTTCGAGCCGTAGTGGACGCAGATACGCTTCAGGCGCCGGATGACCTGGGCCATGTGGCTGCCCATGATGCCCCGGTAGGTGTGGACTTCGTCGATGACCACGAACTTGAGCCGGGCGAAAAACGCGGACCACGTGGGGTGATACGGCATCAGCCCCATGTGCAGCATGTCCGGGTTGGTGATGATTACATGGGGCGGCTTGGCCTTGATGGCCTGGCGCTGGGCGGGCGGCGTGTCGCCGTCGTAGATGGCCGCGGTGAGAAAAGGGTAGGGCAGGGCCGCGTCCAACTCCTGCAAGGCCTTAAGCTGGTCCTGCTCCAGGGCCTTTAAGGGAAACAGATAGAGGGCGTGGCCGCCGGGCTCGACCAGGAGCGACTCCAGGACCGGCAGATTGTAAATCAGGGTCTTGCCGCTGGCCGTAGGCGTGGCCACCAGCAGATCCTTCCCCGCCCGGATGTGGGCCAGGGCTTCCCCTTGATGGGAGTACAGCCGGGGAATCCCCAGGCGCTCCAGCGCCGCCAAGACCCCGGGCGACAGCCCCGCATCCCCGGCCACGTACTCCACCTCCTTGGCCGGAAGATAGTGGTAATGAGCCAGAATATCGCGATACTCGGCGTTTTCTTTCAGGGAATTAATGAAGTCTTGCAGCATGATTGAATGCTTAGGTAGCCGCAGGCTTCAGCCTGCGCCGGTCCTCTCGTCTCTCGTTCCCAAGTTGCACTTGGGAACGAATTTTTACGCCCAAGCTCAGCTTGGGCACCTTATCAGCGTTCCCAAGCACAGCTTGGGAACGAGCCATTCATGTTCCAAAAGAACACCCAAAACCATGAAAGGCACCGGTGGCATAGGCTTTCGAGCCTGTGCGGGCGTTGCTTTCGCCTGCGGCTACATGGAGATGGTGGGCAGTGCCCACCTACATTTTCAGAGCAGAGGAAGCATAATCTGTGACATTTGTATCATACGTTCTGGCCTACATTTTTAAAAAAGGGGGTATTTTAAGAAAACGAAAATTAGTTTAGATGAATCTGTGATTACCGGGTCTTCAACTATGTGGAAAGAGGACATCTGCCTTACTCCTACTACAGGTATTTTAAATAAATTGTTCAAATTGAAATTATAACATTTTTGTTGAAGATGATAATTATGTGGACTATATGGTTTGATGGCGAGGCCACCGCCGCGATACGATATTGGGGCTTTCGAATTCTCAATTTTGTTCCAAATAGCCGCCATCTCCCCCATTATGACGGGTAGTGCCGGTCCTACATATCCTGCGCGTTCTTGTTCCCAAGTTGCGAGAGGGTAATGGTGGAACAGGCGTCTCGCCCGTGCCAGCGCAGGCTAAAGCCCGCGGCTACCAAAACTGACCACTGACTACTGACCACTGGCAACTCTCACTTCGTCCCCACGTCAATATGCTCCCAGTCGGTCTGATAACCATAGTAAGTCCAGGACTGCGGAATGCGGCAGCCCATCCAACTCGCCGCCTGATACACCCACATGGGCATTTGCCGGGCGTCGAGCTTGTGCATGGCGTTGCGGTTATATTGGCGTATGGCGCGGCTGATGGGATTGGGGACGCCGTCCACTACCCCGGGATAGTTGGAGTCGTTCAGGTCCATGCCCAGCCCCAGGCGGTGGTTGGAGCCCGGCGCGTGCTGGCCGTGATAAATATCCGCCAGGCTGGAATAATTGCAGATGGCTACCGTGGCCGCCAGGGAGGCGCCCTCGCGGTCGGGAAAAGTCAGGCACTCCGCGGTCACCGGCCCCGACGCGGCGCTCACCGCGTAGGTGTCTTCCCCCATGCGCACCGATAAGAGCGGCACCCGCCGGGAAGGATCGTACCAGCCCTCCCGGAAGATGTATTCCAGCAGCACCGCCGCCAGGGGGGCGAACCGGCTGTTGACTTCAAACTGAATCTTCTCCGGCCTGTAGTCGGCCTTATTATTGACCTCCCGCATGGTGCGCACGAACCAGACATACCCCGAGGGCCGGGGCCTGGTCAGGGCCACGGTTTGCCACTTTTTTTCGAAGCCGCAGTAGGTCTGCAGGCGCTGGGCCCGGGCCGGCACCCACACGGGGACTTCCAGGGTAACCCCCACGGGTTCGCCCCCCGGCCAGCGGCGGCGCCGCACGTCTTCCCAAGAGACTTCTTGCCGCGGCGGCAGCAGGTTCAGGGTCTCATGGCGCAGGGCCACCAGCCGGCTTTCCCCCAGGAGACGCTTGACCTGGGCGACTCTTTGGAAGAAATCTATCTCCCGCTCCCGTTCAGACATATGGGGGGCGTAGGTCAGACCCGCCCAACGCAAAATCTTCGCCGTTTGAGGCGCCCGGGAGGCTTCCAGGATTTGGGGATGAAAGGGCAGGGCAGGGGTCTCAGGCCGCCGGGCAACCTCCGCGGCCATGACTCCCGCCGGTGAGATCAACATCAGACATAGAGAGAGGGACAAGACAGCCAAAGCCGGGCGGGATCGCATGGCTATAATTTTATGCGAGCCGGCCAGGCGAGTCAATGTTAAGGATGATCGGTCTGGGATCAACGGCGGTTTAACGAGGTGGGTCTACTCCGGCTTAAAGGCGCCCATGCAGAGACGCCTTACCAATCGGCCTTTCTTGACCAACTGATATGAAAAAAGAGGCTCTCCGGGTGGAGGGCCTCTTCTGATTTAGGGGTTGGACCCAGGCGGACACCAGGTTCAGGGAAAGCCGGCGTCAGGGACAAAAAAGCTGGCTGGCCTTTGGCCGCACCCCGGTGTTCCACCACCGGGCCTGGCGATCATGGCTTGCCCCATCTTTCTATCTGGAACAAGACCATGGAACCTTCCAGAGCGACGGTTTGACAAAGCCATCCTAAGTGCTTACCCAATGATTAACCTTGAGGATGTTGTTCAAGACAGGCATGGACTATCTGTAAAGAGCCGGCTTCTCTCGATGTCGCTTTAGCTGTCTGCTCAAAAATTAAATCACCGTCTTCAGACCGGGCTGTGCAAATTGAAACAGCCAATGGGTTTAACCTAAACTAAAATCCCAAGTCCTGCAGTTGAGGAGGAATAGCACCATGTTGAGAGTTTCCAGACACCTGACAAGTGTTCTCATTATCATTGCCGGCCTGGCTATGATTGGCACGGCAGCCGGGCAGGCGGGCAAACCGAATCCCAAAAAGGAGGCTAAAATGGACACCTCTTGTGTGGCTACTGCCAAAGGACCGCTGGCCGCGGCCCCCAAGGCCGAGTCCGGAAGCCCGGCAGCCGCTCCGGTCGCCGCAGCCCCGGCGTTGGCCCGGGTGGGCCAAGCCGCGCCAGACTTCGAGGCCAACGCCTTCACCGGCGGCGGGTTTAAAAACCTGAAACTCTCGGACTATAAAGGCAAATGGGTGGTACTCTGCTTCTACCCCGGCGACTTCACCTTCGTTTGACCCACGGAGTTGACTGCAGTTGCAGTCAAATATCCGGAATTGCAGGCTATGGGGGTGCAGGTGCTGGCGGTGAGCACCGACAGCAGATTCTCCCACAAGATCTGGCAGGAAGAGGAATTGGCCAAGATGATTCCCGGCGGCGTGCCTTACCCCATGCTGGCTGACGCGGGGGGCAAGATTGGGGCGGTTTACGGGGTCTATGAAAGTCTGGCCGGGGTCAATATCCGGGGCCGTTTCATCATCGACCCGGATGGCGTGATCCAGGGTATGGAAGTATTGACGCCATCCGTCGGCCGCAACGTGGCGGAATTGCTCCGCCAGGTCAAGGCCTTCCAACACGTGCGCCAGACCGGGGAAGCGACCCCTTCCGGCTGGCAGCCCGGCAAACCCACCTTAAAACCCGGCCCCCAACTGGTGGGCAAGGTCTGGGAAGTCTGGAAGCCGGAAATGGCGTTTTAGGGGCTTAAATCTTCGAGCAGCAATGATAAAGGGTGGTTAATACCGCCCTTTATCTGCAAACAAGTTGCCCCCAATACCCTCGTCAGAGCGCCGTATGGCCTCCCCTTAAACTGACCATCTTCCTAGTTGTCGATTGAAGCCCTGCCTCAAGGCGCCCACCGGCACTTACTCCACTTCCAGGATCAAGCACTTCAGATAGAGACTTTCCGGCAGGGAGAGCAGGGCCGGGTGGTCTTTGGCCGCGCCCCGGCGTTCCACCAGGCGGGCCTGGCGGTGCGCGTCGGTCGCGGCAGCCCGGACAATCTCCAGAAACTCCGGCTCGCTCAGGTTATAAGAGCAGGAACTGGTGACCAGGACGCCTGCGGGCGCCAGCAACTGAAAGGCTCGGCGGTTGATCTCCTTATAACCTTTGAGCGCCCCGGCCCGATCCCCGCGGCTCTTGGCAAAGGCCGGCGGGTCCAGCGAAATGAGGTCAAAGTGCCGGCCCGCGGCCACCGCCTCCTTCAGGAAGGTAAAGACATTGGCCTTGACCAGGTCCAGGTGGTCATAACCATTGAGGATGGCGTTTTCCTTGGCCACCGCCAGGGCCGGACCCGAGCTCTCCACCAGGGTGACCCGCTCAGCCCGCGGGGCCAGGTGCATGGCGAACGCCCCCTGGTAGCCGAAGGCGTCCAGAACTTCTCCCCTGGCATAGGCCGCGGCAGCCAGGCGGTTTTCCCTCTGGTCCAGAAACAGCCCGGTTTTCTGGCCGCCCAGCACATCGACCCACAACTTTACCGAACCTTCCCGGATCTCCACCCGGGGCGGCAGTTCGCCGAAGACCGTTTTGATCTCCAGAGGCAGGCCTTCCTGCAGCCGCACCTCGGCATCGTGGCGCAGGGTCAGCGACGCGGGCGCCAGTTTGCGGACCAGCAGGTCGGTGATCTCGGGCAGACGCCGCTCCAGGCCCGGATGGAGAGTTTGGAGGACCAGGTGCCCGGCATAGGAATCCGCCACCAGGCCGGGAAAGCCGTCCGTCTCGCCGAAGATCAGGCGATACGCGTCCGTATCCGCCACCACCCGCCGCCGGTAGGCCAGGGCCCGGTCCAGCCTGGCCTCCCAAAAGGCAGCGTCGATGGCCTCAGGGCTCGTGGTCAGAACCCGCAAGGCAATGCGGGAAGCATGGCTGTAAAAGGCCTGACCCAGGAAACGGCCTTGGGGGTCGGTGACGGCCACCAATTCACCCGCCGGCAGCTCCGGCGGGCCGGCCAGGTCGTTGCGATAGACCCAAGGATGCCCCGTGCGTTGCCATCTGAGGCCCTTGGGCGTCAGCCGCACCTCCGGCAAGGGGCTTGCGCCTGTAGTTGCGTTTGACATAACACCCTCTACGGTAAAAGCTTAATAGCTAAAAGTTACTGATTTTTCAGCAAAAATAGGGTAGGGCAGGGGACCTAGGGTTCAGGTGGCCTGGTCCCGGAGACTGCCGGGAAATCAATTTTTCAGATTCTATCACCGCCATGCCGGCCATTTCTCCATTGAGATATAATCCGCCAATCATTTAAGATATAGTAGTATATCATCAAACCGGAGTACCACGACCGCGAAGGAGCGCCATGACGCGAAAAACCTGGATTATTGCGGTGGCCCTAGTCGTTTTGGGCGGAGCCCTGGCCGGGGGCCTCTACTGGCACTGGGTCAATTCCCCCCGCTATGCCTTGCAGCAGATGGCCCTGGCCCTTAAAGCCCGGGACATGGACCAGTTCTTTAAGTATGTTGAATTAAAGGAATTATTCAATAATTTTGTCGAGGCCTCCGGTCGGGAGGTAAAAGCTCGCGAGAGCCAAGATGACCAGAAGGCGGATAACTGGGATAAGCTGACCAAGCGCCTGGGCAACAAGTTCGCGCAGATGTTCCTCCCGAAGCTCTTCGCCAGCTTCGAGCCCCAGATTAGGGGGGCAATAGAACAGTACCTCCTGCACTTGAATACCACGCAGATTCTGGGGATCGCCGCGGCCGCCACGGTAGCCCAGATCGATACCCAGGGGGATGAGGCCCTGGTGACCCTGACCGATCCCAAAACTCAGGAAAAGTTCAGGTTTCAGATGCGTCGCCAACCTGATCACGGCCTCTGGCAGATTGTCTCGGTAAATTACGACGACCTGAAAAGACTGTGCAAGCGAGAATTTCAGCATTAACCATAACGTCTGATAATATATATTATGTCAACTAAGAGATGGTGACCGAAGAGAAGTGTCCCCGGTGTGGTTTTCTCATCCGGAAGCATCGCAATCCGGTGCCCACGGTGGATATTATTATCGAATATGAGGACCAGGGTCTGGTGCTCATCGAACGGGCCCATCCGCCCCACGGTTGGGCCTTGCCCGGGGGGTTCGTGGATTACGGCGAAGCCCTCGAGGCCGCGGCGGTGCGCGAGGCCCGGGAGGAAACCGGACTAGCAGTCACCCTCTTAGGACAGTTCCACACCTATTCGGACCCGCAGCGCGACCCCCGTCAGCATACTATCACTACGGTGTACGTGGCCCAGGGCGCAGGCTCTCCTCAAGCCGCCGACGATGCCCGGCGCCTGGCGGTCTTTGCCCCCGAGGCCTTGCCCCAAACCCTGGCTTTTGACCACGCCCGCATCCTGGCAGATTATCTGGCGGTGCGCCCCCAATGGCTAGCCAAGCTTAAGAAGTCTTCTTAAATATGTCTTCTAATCATCTATTATTCCTGTATAAAATGGCCAGCACCATGGCCGGTATCCTGGGCTGGCCCTATTTTTACTGGCACCTGAAATCCCGGGGCCGGGGAGAAAGTTTCCTGCCTCGCCTGGGGCTGAAACTCCCCGACACCCCGCCGCCACCGGGTTTCCCGCGTCTCTGGATCCACGGCGTCTCCGTGGGTGAAATTCAAGCCGCGGTCCCTCTGGTCCGGGAACTAAAAGCCCTTCTCCCCGACGCGGCCTTGATCATCACCACCGGCACTGAAACCGGACAACAAGTGGCCCGGAAACATTTTGAGCCCCTGGGCGCTTGGGTGGGTTATTTCCCCCTGGACATTCCCTGGGCGGTGCGCCGCTACCTGAATTACCTGCGGCCCCAGGTCTTCATCGGACTGGAATCCGAAATCTGGCCCAATTTCCTCAGCCAGGCTCACCAGGCTGGCGTCCGCCTGGCCCTGGTCAACGCTCGCCTTTCGGACCGATCTTTAAGAAGGTTTCTTAAATATAGTCGCTATCTCATGGATATATTTAATTTATTCGATGTAATTGCCGCGGGCTCGCCTCCCGATTATGCACGCTGGCAGCAACTGGGAATCATGCCCTCCCGGCTGCATCTCACCGGCAATCTAAAATACGACTGCCTGCTCGAGAGCAAGGACGACTCCCGTCTCCGGGACTTCCGGCGCCTCCTGACTCGCGAGCCCTCAGGCCCCGTGTTTCTGGCCGCCTCCACCCATCCGGGCGAAGAAGAAGCGGTATTGGACACCTATCAGGAACTCCTGGCCCCCTACCCTGCCCTTGAACTCGTCCTCGCCCCCCGGCATCCCGAACGCGCCCCTGACCTGGCCCGCCTCCTGGCCCGCCGCGGCCTTGCCTTTCACCTCTGGACCCGCCTCAAAGCCGGCCTGGAAACCCGGCGCCATCCGGTGGTCATCATCGACACCATCGGCGATCTCTTCACGCTTTACGGGGCTGTGGATGTCGCCTTCATCGGCGGGAGCCTGGTGCCCCACGGCGGCCAGAACGTGCTGGAGCCCGCGGCCTGGGGCCTGGCGCCCCTCTACGGCCCGCACCTGGGCAATTTCCTCTGGGCCCAAGCTATCCTGGAAGAGGTCGAGGCCGGCATCATGGTCCAGGACGCCGCTTCCCTGGCGGCCGCAGTGCGCCGCCTCCTGGACCATCCCGAGACCCGAGCCGATCTCGGCCGCCGGGCCCGGGCCGCGCTCATCCCCCACCAGGGCGCCGCCCGCCGCCAGGCCGAGTTGATCGCGGCGCTGCTGGAATCTTCATAAGTAAGGATAGGCTTATTGAAACCGGATTGGCCCGGCAGGGGAACTACCCAGGTCAGCGAAAATCGGGAGCGATGCTAGGCAACCACCGCTAAGGCAAAGTAGGCGTGCTCGGTGGCCCGATAGCCATCCGCTCGGCCCTCAAAAAAGCGTCCTTGGATGTCCTCCGGGCTCAGGTTCTCCTCCAGGCGCAAGCCCACCCCGGCCATATCCGCAGCCAGGGCGGACGGATCAAAGCCCGTGATCATCGGCTCACCCACCCTTCTGACGATCTCCATCATGAATTGCACCCGCCGGGACGCTTTCTCGGGGACAAAGGCGTCAGTATCCAGATAATCGAAGATAACCGAACTGCCGGCCGCGCCAACCTCGCCGATGGCCCGCCACAGCGCCAGCACCGCCTCCCGGGTGAGGTAATAGCTGACCCCCAGCCAGCTAAAGAAGGTCGGGGCCTGCGGGTCATAGGCCGAGCGCCGCAGGGCCGCGGCCAGATTCTCCTGGCTAAAATCCGCCTCAATGAATTGCACTTGCGGAGGGTGTCCCCGGCCCGCCTCCATAAGGCGCTGGCGCTTATGGGCCTGCGTGGCGGGATGATCGACCTCGAAGACGTGAAGCTGCGCCAGTAAATCCGGACGCCGCCAGGCAAAGGTATCCATGCCGGCCCCGAGGATCACATATTGCTTGACGCCTTGGCTGACGGCCTGCTCCAGGAAGTCTTCGGCGTACTTGGCCCGGCCGAGGACGATGGGCGGGGCGGCCGCACTTTGCATCCAGCCGGCCAGGGCGCTGGCCCGATCCGGACACGCGGCGGCCCGCTCCGGGTCAAAGAGATGGAGGGCCCTGAGGTGGCGCTCTTCGCTGGCCTGACGTTCTTCCTCGGTTATCAGGTGCTGCGCCAGAGAATCATCAAAGATCTTGGGGCGGTCGTGGGCGGCGTGATAAGCCCGCATGAAGGCCGTCCCCATGGCGGTCAGGCTGACCTTATTAGGTTCCATTTTCCCACCGGATTGCTACGGTCGCAGCCGTGTTAGTCAGTCTTCGTAAACATGATAGCACAAAATTGGCTCAAAGGCACAAGCCCGGCCTGCTTCAGAGGATCTGAAAATTCCCCCTTTCCACCCAGGGGAGAGCGTCAGCACTGCCGTCGGCGACCTCGAACCGGGCTCAAGCTGTAAAAAAATGACCTGGTTTGGGGCTAGATATGGTATATTTATGAGAAATCCTGGAATTTCGAGGTAGTCTTTGAAAGCATTGCTGGCATTGGAAGATGGCTTGGTCTTATGGGGTCGGTCCTTCACCGGGCCCGGCGAGTCCAGCGGCGAAGTGGTGTTCAACACCGCCATGACCGGTTATCAGGAGATTCTCACCGATCCGTCCTATAAAGGACAGATCGTCACCATGACTTACCCTCTCATGGGCAATTACGGGGTCAACCCCGAGGATATGGAGTCCCGGGGGGTACAGGTAGAAGGCTTTATCGTCAAGGAATACCACCCCTACCCTTCCAACTGGCGGTCCCGGGGCAATCTGGCGGATTATCTCAAGGCCTCCGGCAAGCTGGGAGTGGAGGGCCTGGATACCCGGGCCATCACCAAGCGCCTCCGGGAAGCCGGCGCCATGCGCGGCATCATTTCGACGGCAGAGCTGGACCCCGCCACCCTGGTGCGCCGGGCCCGGGAACTCCCCAGCATGGAAGGCCTTGACCTGGTGCCCACCGTGACCTGTGCCCTCCCCTACTGGTGGCCCGACCTGCCAGCCGCCGGCGAGTCCGTGGATCTGGCCACCCTGTGGGGTCAAAGGTCCGGCAGGAAAGTGATCCTCTATGACTACGGCGTAAAGTTTAATATCATCAGGAGCTTAAAGGCTCGCGGCCTCGAAGTCCTGGTGGTGCCCGCCGCCACCCCCGCCGCGGCCGTCCTGGCCTTGAAGCCCGACGGCATTATCCTCAGCAACGGCCCCGGCGACCCCGCCGCGGTCACCTATGCCGTGGATAACGTCCGCCAGTGCCTCGGGTCCCAGCCCCTGTTCGGCATCTGCCTGGGGCACCAACTCCTGGGCCTGGCCCTGGGCGGACGCACCTTCAAGCTCAAGTTCGGCCACCGGGGCGCCAACCAGCCGGTAAAAAACCGCCTGTCCGGCCGGGTGGAGATCACCTCTCAGAATCACGGCTTTGCCGTGGACCTGGAATCCATCCCCGACCCCGCGGTGGAGCTGACCCACATCAATCTGAACGACAACACCCTGGAGGGCCTGCGCCATCCCGGGCTCCGGGCCTTTTCGGTGCAGTACCACCCCGAGGCCTCCCCCGGCCCGCACGACGCGGATTATCTGTTTGAGGAATTCTTGGAGATGGTGGAGCAATCCTGATCTTACGGCACTCGGGTAGGGTGCGCACCGCGCACCATAAATTTTCTGGTTCCCAAATTCAACTTGGGAACCAGAGATAAGGGAGACCGATCTGGTGGGCACCTCAGCACCCCTGGAAATTCTGCGCCTCCATCAAGCCGAGTTACGGGCGTCAGGGGTGAAATCCCTGAGGTTATTTGGCTCCATAGTGCGAGGTCAGGCCGGGCCGGAAAGCGACGTTGATATCCTGGTGGAATTTGCCAGGCCCATCGGCTTGCTGGCCTTTATACGCCTCAAGCAGCGTCTGTCCGACTTGCTGGGCCGACCTGTGGACCTCGTTACCCCGGAGGCCTTGAAATCTCCGCTCCGTGAGGGCATCCTGAATGAGGCCCAAAATGCCGGTCAGGGATTGGAAGTTTAGAATCGCTGACATCCTGGAGGCGGTACAGGACTCGGGAAATGAGCAATGAGGAATAACAACGCTATATTAGAATTACTATTAAAGAAATGGGAATTACTATGGAATCATTATAAAATGCAAGATGAAATGATGGAAAAGAGGAGAAATCTTCTATGGATTATACAGTCATTTATATTTGCAGCCTGGTATTATTCCTTTTTAAAATCTATTGAGTACATTGATTTATTTGAAACATTATCTTTTGTTATCTCCATTTTTGGCATTTTTGTTAATATAGTTTTGTTAATTGTTTTAAAAAGACATTATTTATCACTTCTTATTGATGAAATGGCGTTGAGAGAAGTCGAAACGCAGTTTAATTTTCTATCCCAAACCGTAAAAATGGATCGGTTTATTATCGATAAGAAGATATTATTCGATGGGGCCAGTCACAAATGGAATTTATTGCGTGAGGAAGATATTGAAGAACATAAATTTATTCGCTTGACATCCCAAAGATATTGGTTGAATAAAGCAATACCGATATCTTTTATTGTTGTTTGGTTGGTAGTAATTTGGGATATGTCAAAGGATAATATTTGGTATATTATTAATTGTTGTCCAAATTTATTTTTCTTTGATTTTAATTGGAATTAGGATGTGACAAATGTTTTAATTTTCTTTGCCAAGAAGACATTGGGAATAGTAAAGACTGGGCATTAAGATTTATAAATCTATCCTGATCTGCCTGCCGATGAAAAAACCCCTGGTCATTGTCGCCTTCATCCTGGCGGCCTGCGGATTATGGGCCGGGAACTTCTATTGGCACAACCTGCGCGGCTCCGGCCCCGCCTTTAAACCACCGCCCCGGGATATTGCGGAAATCCCCCCCACCGCCAGGTCGCCCGGCGTTGGACCCCTCATTGATCCCGCCGCCATTCCCTTACAATTGCCGAAAGGCTTTGCCATCAATATCTTCGCCCGCCATCTCCAAGGCGCCCGGGTCCTGGCCCTGGACCCGGAGGGCAACCTCCTGGTCAGCCTCACCTCCCAGGGACAGGTGGTGGCCCTGCCGGATAAGCACGAGAGCGGTGTAGCCGAGGCTCCGGTGACGGTGCTTGCCGCCCTTAACCATCCCCACGGCCTGGCCTTCGGGCCGGAAAAGCCCCCGCGGCTTTATGTGGCTGAAACCGATAAGGTATCGGCCTACGATTACGATGCCGAGCAGTTGAAGGCCGAGCACCCCCGGAAAATCGCCGACCTGCCGCCCGGCGGACGCCATTTCACCCGGACCCTGCTCTTCTTGCCGCCGCCGCATGAGCACCGGCTGTTGATCTCGGTAGGCTCCGACTGCAATGTCTGCGTCGAGAAAGACTGGCGCTACGCCAAAATCCTGGCGCAGGACGTGAACGGCGGCGGCCATCTGGAAACCTATGCCTCGGGCCTGCGCAACGCGGTCTTCCTGGCGCCCCATCCCCTCACCCGGCACGTCTGGGCCACCGAGATGGGCCGGGATTTTCTGGGGGATGACCTGCCCCCCGATGAGATCAACCTGATCATGCCCGGGGCTGACTACGGCTGGCCCTGGTGCTACGGCAAGAGGGTGCATGATGATCAATTCGATCCCCGCGGCACCCACCGGGAGTTCTGCAAAGAAACCATCCCGTCCTTTATCGATATCCCGGCCCACTCCGCGCCCCTGGGCCTGGCCTTCTTCCCGGCCGCCTGGCCCCCGGAATTCCGCTATCACCTCCTGGTGGCCTTGCACGGCTCCTGGAACCGCACCGTGCCCACGGGCTACAAGGTGGTGCGCTATAAACTGGATGCCGCGGGCAATTACCTGGGCGTGGAGGACTTCATCACCGGCTGGCTGACCGCCGAAGGCGCCCTGGGCCGCCCGGTGGACATCTTGATCAAGGACAACGGCGACATGTTTATTTCGGATGATAAGGCGGGAGTGGTGTATCGGGTGGTTTACAAAAATAAAAAAGGATATTAAATTATGTTAGAACAGCATCCTGACACAATGACAGATGAAGATCTTTATAAAAAGATTAATTCGTGGGTCCACACAAAAACCCCAGAATCGATTTTTTTGGATTACAAGAAAGAACTAATTTTCGAAACACAGAAACAAAAGATAGAATTGGGAAAAGATATTTCATCGTTTGCTAATACAAAAGGAGGGTGTTTATTATACGGAATTGATGAAGATAGACAAAGTATAGATTCGGCTCCGGTTCCGAAAAAAGAGTATGGAATTGAACCGATCAATCGTCAATTGATTGATATTGAGAACATTCTAAGTAGCATCATATCTCCACCATTACCAGAATTAAGAATTCGTCAAATATCACTTGAACATGATATCAATAAAATAGTTTATCTTATCTGGCATCCAAAAAGTTGGGTAGCCCCGCATATGGTAACCGGGTTTAAAGACAATAAATACTACAAGCGGGGTAATTTTAAATCAGAACCGATGGAAGAACATGAAGTAGATATATTATATCAAGTACGCAATTTAACAAATAATAAATTGAGAGATTTTATTAAAAATATTGAATTTGGATTAAATCATGTAAAACAATCGAATTATTATTTGAAGTTTGTTGTGTCTCCATATTATTTATCACCTTATTCCAAATATTTTAATTATTCAGATGCTTCTAACTTAATAGAACCTAATCATCTCATACGAGATAAGGTATCTTTTTTAAATGGGGTTACATTTATCAGTCATGATAGAGAATTTGTTATCAAGACTTATTTCAATGGCATATTTTCTATTTGTTATAACCTTGAAGATCATATTACAAATATGACTGTAGCTGGTATTAATTTAAATATATTATTTTTAAAAGGGCTTATTCCAATATTGAATAAGATCATGAATATGGTAGCTTCCTATTATAAGAAATTACATTTTTATGGGCCTGTCACAATTACTTTCTTATTAGATAATTCTAATAAAATGTATCTACATTACGATGAATTAAGGTGGATCGAATATATGAGACATTCAGAATTTATTAATTATGTTTGGAGCAATACAACATTTGAATTTGAGGAAGTATTCCCGATAACGGATATTTTGTCTAGAACTAGTGCTATAACGGAAATATTAACGAATAGAATTAAACATGGTTTTGGATGTTATAAGTTTGAACAATCATGATTACTATATATTACGATTAGGCATTCTAAACAATAGCTTTAAAGGGTGGGCGCCGCCCACCACTATTATGCCACGCACAGGCCGCCTGTGCCGCCGAAAGGAGCGCACCTTATGCAGAAATTATTTCGGTTCTCGTTGATAATTCTCGTACTGATGGCGCTGGCCGCGCCGCTGGCCGCCCACGCCGCGGTGGTGGGCCGCTTCACCGAGGTCAGGGGCGAGGTGAACGTGCTCAAGCGTGGTCAAATTCCCGGCCTCCCCGTCAAGCTCTACGACACCGTGGAGCCCGGGGACGTGATCCGCACCAAGTACCAGGCCAAGGCCCAACTCACCATGGTGGACGACTCCGTCATCACCCTGGCGCCCGAGTCCCGCCTGGCCGTGGCGGATTATGTCTATAAACCCTCAGGAGAACGGCGCGCGGTGGTGCGGCTGTTCCGCGGCCTGGCCCACACTGTGGTCAGGCGGGTCATTGAAACCGAAGAGCCGGATTTCATCATGGAGACGCATACCGCCATCATCGGCGTGCGCGGCACCGACTGGTACACCCTCCTGATGCCCGGCTTTACTTCGCTGTATTTGGCCCACGGCGTCCTGGGGGTGAGCTCCAATAATGCCGCCATTCCCGCCCTGCTCTTACTCCGGTCCATGCAATTCACCCAGATCCCCATGGGGAAGCAGCCGTATCTCCCCCGACCCATGACCCCGGAAATGCTGCGCAGCCTGGAGGGCTTGATGGATACGGGCATAATCGCAGGCGCCTTGTATATCGGTCCCGGTCCCCAGGTAGCGGGGGAATTGCCCTCTAGATTGCCGACCAGCCCGGATCAGGTCATCCAGATGCAAACCATTCCCCCGACGCTCATCCCGCAACCCCAGGTGCCGGGTCCGGGTCCGGGTGGTCAGCGTCAGGGTGGCGCCCAGCCGACCCCTTTGACACCATGAGGTTAGCGGCAACCTTGGTTCCGGGCTACCCTGGGGCTGATGCCGCGGGCTCGGAAATCCGAGCCTTCAGGGGGAAATTCATGCAGAAAATCGCCGGGAGAACGTCAGGCCGCACCGGGCCGGGCGTCTCCCGGTCAGCGCGCCTGCGCCGCCTTTGCAAAAATACTGGCCTTATATCCTGCAAAAGCATTATAATTACGTGATATCCTTATAAGGACGTTAAACCTGCCGGGCCTTCATGCCGGTCCCAGCCGGCCATCTCAATAAAAAACCCGTATAACCACGCCTGCCCAGGCGTTTTGACGGTTAAGGGTAACGGAAAGGAACATGGGCGCGGGCAAAGTTCATCCCTCTGCCCTGCGCTCAAGGTAGCAACCCAAAATGCCCAAACGCACCGACATCAAGAAAATCCTCATTATCGGCTCAGGCCCCATCATCATCAGCCAGGCCTGCGAATTCGACTATTCCGGCACCCAGGCCTGTAAGGCCCTCCGGGAGGAAGGCTACGAGGTAGTCCTGATCAACTCCAACCCGGCCACCATCATGACCGACCCGGAGATGGCCGACCGCACCTATATCGAGCCCATCACCCCTGAGATGGTCTGCCAGGTGATCGAACGCGAGCGTCCTGACGCCCTGCTGCCCACCCTGGGCGGCCAGACCGGCCTTAACTGCGCCATTGCGGTGGCCGAGACCGGCATCCTCGAAAAATACGGCGTCGAAATGATCGGGGCCAACACCCACGTTATCAAGAAGGCCGAAGACCGGGAACTCTTCCGGGACGCCATGGCCAATATCAACCTCCGGGTGCCCAAGAGCGTCATCGTCCGCACCCTGGACGAAGCCGTGGCCGCGGCCCCGGAGATCGGCTACCCCGTCATCGTCCGCCCCAGCTTCACTTTGGGAGGCACCGGCGGGGGCATTGCCTACAACCTGGAAGATTTAAAGTCCCTCTCCGCCGAGGGCCTGGATGCCAGCATGATCACCGAAGTCATGCTGGAAGAATCTGTGGTGGGCTGGAAGGAATTCGAGCTGGAAGTCATGCGGGACTTCCAGGACAACGTGGTGATCATCTGCTCCATCGAAAACCTGGACCCCATGGGGGTGCACACCGGCGACTCCATCACCGTGGCCCCGGCCCAGACCCTCTCCGACCGGGAATACCAGGCCATGCGGGACGCGGCTATCGCCATCATCCGGGAGATCGGCGTCGAAACCGGCGGGTCCAACATCCAGTTCGCCATTTCTCCGACGACCGGCGAAATGGTAATCATCGAAATGAATCCCCGGGTGTCCCGCTCCTCGGCCCTGGCTTCCAAGGCCACCGGCTTTCCCATCGCCAAGATTGCGGCCAAGTTGGCCGTGGGCTTCACCCTGGACGAAATCCACAACGACATCACCCGGGAGACCTACGCCTCCTTCGAGCCCACCATTGATTACTGCGTGGTCAAGATTCCCCGCTGGACCTTTGAAAAATTCCCCGGCGCCGAAGACTTCCTCACCACCTCCATGAAATCCGTGGGCGAAGTGATGGCCATCGGCCGCACCTTCAAAGAGTCCCTGCAAAAAGGCATCCGGTCGCTGGAAATCTCCCGCTTCGGCCTGGGGGCCGACGGCAAGGACCTGCCGGACCTGCCCCTCTCTGAGCTGCGCACCAAGCTGCGGGTCCCCAATTCCCAGCGCCTGTTCTATCTGCGCCAGGCCTTCCGGGACGGCCTCTCGGTGGACGAAGTCTATGAACTCACCGGCATCGACCCCTGGTTCCTCTACCAGATTCGCGACCTGGTGAGTTTCACCGAGGAACTGGCTACCTTCGGGATCCTGCGTCTCCAGGGGCGGGGCCAAGACCAGCTTGAGGATATGCTCCGCCGGGCCAAGGAGTACGGCTTCTCCGACCGCCAACTGGCCAATCTCTGGGGCGGCGACGAAGAGCAGATGGCCCAAATGCGCCGGGACCACGGCATCACCCCGGTCTATAAGCTGGTGGATACCTGCGCCGCCGAGTTCGAGGCCTACACCCCGTATTACTATTCCACCTATGAGTGGGAAGACGAATCCCGCCCGGACGACCGGGACAAGGTCATGATCCTGGGCGGCGGCCCCAACCGCATCGGCCAGGGCATCGAGTTCGACTACTGCTGCTGCCAGGCCTCCTTCGCCCTGCGGGAACTGGGGGTGGAGTCCATCATGGTCAACTCCAACCCCGAAACCGTGTCCACCGACTACGACACCTCGGACAAGCTCTACTTCGAGCCCCTGACCCGGGAAGACGTGCTCAACATCGTGGCCACTGAAAAGCCCCTGGGCCTGATCCTCCAGTTCGGCGGCCAGACGCCCTTAAATCTGGCGGTGCCCCTGGGCCAGGCCGGGGTGCGCATCATGGGCACCTCTGCCTCCGCCATTGATCGGGCCGAAGACCGCAAGCTCTTCAAGCAGATGTTGAATAAGTTGGGCCTCAAGCAGCCGCCCAACGATACCGCCACCAGCGTAGAACGCGCTCTGGAGATTGCCCACGAGATCACCTACCCGGTGCTGGTGCGGCCCTCTTACGTCCTGGGGGGCCGGGCCATGCAGATCGTCGCGGATGACGCCGGGCTCATCAACTTCATGAATTGGGCCCTGGAGGCCTCGCCGGACCATCCCATCCTCATCGACAAGTTCCTGGAAGACGCCATCGAAGTGGACGTGGACGCCATTTGCGACGGCCGCATCACCGTTATCGGCGGCATCATGGAGCACATCGAAGAGGCGGGCATCCATTCTGGCGACTCCGCCTGCGTCCTGCCGCCCTACTCCTTGACCAAAACCATCCAGGAAGACATCAAGACCCAGACCCGGGCCCTGGCCATGGAATTGGGTGTCATTGGGCTGCTCAATATCCAGTTCGCGGTCAAGGACAAGCAGATCTACGTCCTCGAAGTCAATCCCCGGGCCTCCCGCACCGTGCCCTTTGTGTCCAAGGCCACCGGGGTCTCCCTGGCTAAGCTGGCCACCAAGGTGATGCTGGGCCGCAGCCTGGCCGAACTGGGCTTTACCCGGGAAATCGAGCCGCCGTACTTCGCGGTGAAAGAGTCCGTCTTCCCCTTCCGGCGCTTCCCCGGCGTGGACCCGCTCTTAGGCCCCGAGATGCGCTCCACCGGCGAAGTCATGGGCATCGATGCCGATTTCGGCCTGGCCTACGCCAAGTCCCAATTGGCCGCCGGCCAGATCATCCCCGAGACCGGCGGCGTGCTCTTCAGCGTCAAGAAGGCCGACAAGGCCCAGGCCGTGGACCTGGCCCGGGGCTACCAGGCCGAAGGCTTCCGCCTCTTTGCCACCGCGGGCACCGCGGCCTTTTTCCGGGAGCAGGGCCTCAAAGTCACCGAAGTGCACAAAATCCGGGAAGGCCGCCCCAATATCATCGACCACATCAAGAGCCAGGAAATCCACCTGCTGCTCAACACCCCCGAGGGCCGCTACACGCCCGCAGACTCCTACTCCATCCGCCGCGCCGCCTTGGAATACAACATCCCCTACACCACCACCCTGGCCGCCGCGAATGCCACACTGGCCTCCATCCGGGCCCGCAAACGGGGCAAAGTGGAAGTCAAGAGCTTGCAGGAATATCACGGCATGGTAGATAAGGCTATACGTAGAGCCGCCGCCAAATAGAGATACGTGGGGTGCGCCCTGCGCACCGATAATATGCTTTTTCTAACCTAACTTGAAATGCCTACTTTAGCGGTTGATTTGAATTTGCCGAATGTGGAGAATGTCACCATAACTGAGGAGGCCCTGACGGTGGAATTCAGTGATGGTCGCACTCTTTCCGTGCCATTGGCCTGGTTTCCCAGACTGTTCCATGCAAGTCCTCAAGAGCGCGCCAACTGGCGACTGATCGGCAAAGGACATGGCATTCACTGGAAAGACCTGGATGAAGACATCAGCATCGAAGGGTTACTAATCGGGAAACCTTCTGGAGAAAGCCAGACTTCATTTAAAAAGTGGTTAGAGGGACGAGCGGGACAATCTTTATAGACCTCGACCACCCTGGCCTCCATCCGAGCCCGCAAACGCGGCAAACTGGAAGTCAAAAGCCTCCAGGAGTATCATGGGATGGTGGATAAGGCTTTACGGAAAGCCAGCGGCAAATAGAGATATGTAGGGTGGGCACGGCCCACCTTCCACCAGCTATCCCATGCCACTTTTTTTTCATTTAGGTTATATTAGACATTTAAGCCGAAATAGCTTAATCTAGGACACACAAGGACCAGATAAAGCCATCGCCTTGACTGACCCGATTATCTATGAATTCCACCGAAAATCGTAAACCTGAAACCGAAAGCCCGGCCGTTTGTCAGGACGACTCCGACCATCCCCGCGAACACTGCGGCGTCTTCGGCATTTACGGCCACCCCGAGGCTGCCCGCCTCACCTACTTCGGCCTCTATGCCCTCCAGCACCGCGGCCAGGAATCCTGCGGCATCGTCGTTGGCGACGGCTCCCGCGTCACCATGCACCGCGGCCTGGGCCTGGTGCCCGAGGTCTTCAATCCGGCCATCCTGGATCAAATGCCGGGGCATCTGGCCATCGGCCATGTGCGCTATTCCACCACCGGCTCCACCCTGCTGATTAACGCTCAGCCCTTCGTGGTCCAGCACGGCGGCCAGATGATCGCCATCGGCCACAACGGCACCTTGACCAACTACCGCGAGGTGCGCTGCCGCCTGGAAGAGGCCGGCTCCATCTTCCAGTCCACCATGGACACCGAGGTCATCGTCCACCTCATGGCCCGCCACAAGGGCGATCTGGTGGAATCCCTCACCGCGGCCTTGGGCCAGGTGCAGGGCTCCTATTCTCTGGTGATTTCCACGGCCGACCAACTCATCGCCGCCCGGGACCCCTACGGCTTCCGGCCCCTGTGCCTGGGCCGCCTCAACGGCTCCTGGGTGGTGGCCTCCGAGAGCTGCGCCCTGGACCTGGTCCAGGCCGACTACTGGCGCGAGGTCGAACCCGGCGAAATCGTGGTCATGGACGCGCATGGCCTGCATTCTCACAAGCCCTTGCCGCCGGTGCCGCCCCGCCATTGCATCTTCGAATATATCTATTTTGCCCGGCCGGACAGCCTGGTTTACGGCCAGAGCGTTTATCTGGTGCGCAAGCGCCTGGGCGCGGCCCTGGCCCGGGAACACCCCCTGAAGGCCGACCTGGTGATGCCTTTTCCCGACTCCGGCACCTACGCCGCGTTGGGCTACACCGCGGCCACCGGTCTCCCCTTCGAAATGGGGGTGATCCGCAATCACTATGTGGGCCGCACCTTTATCCAGCCCTCCCAGACCATGCGGGATTTCTCGGTACGCATCAAACTCAACCCGGTGCGGGACATTCTCAAGGGCCAAAGGGTAATAGTCATTGAAGACTCCATCATCCGCGGCACTACCACCCGCTCCCGGGTCAAATCCCTGCGGGAGGCCGGCGCCAAGGAAATCAGCATGTTGGTGAGCTGCCCGCCCCACCGCTATCCCTGCTACTACGGCATCGATTTTTCCAGCAAGGGCGAACTCATAGCTTCCCAGAAAGAAATCGACCAGATCGGGGATTTCCTGGGTCTGGACTACCTGGGTTACCTGAGCCTGGAGGGCATGGTCGGAGCTACTCTCATGGACCACAGCAACTTCTGCCTGTCCTGCTTCTCCGGCGAATACCCCGTAGCGCTGGAATCCGATTTCTCCAAGACCTGCTTCGAAAACGACATCTGCTCGCCGTCCCACAACGAAACCCTCCAGCCGCCGGTCTGCGGCCGGCCTTAAAAACAGGGGAAAAAGGCGAAGAGGCGAAAAGTCTCTTGATATCTCATACCGAGTTAGTTCTCATCCAGAAATGATATCTGGCTGAAATAATTTAATAAAGGGTAATTTTTCAATCACGTTTTAACTCGGAAAGTGTTATCTTAGGTGAAG
>JALNYP010000022.1 GCA_023229795.1 Syntrophobacterales bacterium | reverse complement strand
AATCGGCGCAACCCACGAGCCGTCAAGCGCAAGATGAGCAATTTCCCTCTGCGGCGTCGCGGCTCTGATCCAATGTTCAAACTCAACCCCCAATTGGCAATTAAGATAATTAAGTGAACAGTATTGGATTTAGGGGGATTTAAAAATCAGCAAGTGGAATGAATTTATGGCAAACGCTATATGCGGAGAAATATGGAGTCAGCCTTTCTGAAAGCCTTGGCCCGGGCCCGGCCCGACCCCGGCGGCGGCGCGGCCGCGGCCCATGGCGCCGCCCTGGGGGTAGCGTTGCTGGGAAAAGTGGTGCGGCTCGAGGCTCGCCGTCCCCGGACGGCAGAGGGGCCTGGCTTCTTCTGGGAAGCTCTCTTAGAGCAGGTGCAGCGGGTGGCCGAGACCCTGGCGCTGCTCCAGGAGGAGGACATCCGGGCCTATTTTCACCTATCCCGGGCCAGAAAATCCGGCGTTCCGGGAGAGCTTGCTGCCGCCCTGGAAGCTGCGGTGGCCTGTCCCCTGCACATCATGGAGCAGGCTCGGGAAGGCTTGCTCTGGCTGGCCCAAGCCGGGTCCCGGTGCCGGCTGCACCTGCTTTCGGACCTGCTGGTCGCCTGCGAACTGCTGGGCGCGGCCTTCCGGGGGGCGCACCATATTGCCCGGGCCAACCTGCCGCTGCTGCCCGCAGGCTCCGGCCGCGCTCACTGGACTCGGGAACTGGCGCAGGCGCTCGCCGCGGCTGAAGATACCTATCTAAAGGTCCGGGATGAGCTTCAGGGGAGAGAGCCATGCCTCTGATCATTGCCGCGGATAACCTCAATATCCTGAATCCCGCGGTGGCCCGGGCGCTGGACCTCCTTGACCCCAAGCCTCTTCAGGAACTGGCCCGTAGAGCCGAGCAGGCCGGCGCCCACCTGATCGATATCAACCCCGGCTTTCTCCCGCCCCGGCGCCATGACCGCATGGCTTTTATGGTGGACGCGGTGCAGGAGGCCACCCGGCTGCGCCTCATCCTGGACAGCCCCGACGCCCGGGTCCTGGCCCGGGGGCTGGCGGTCTGCCGGCAGCCGCCCATCCTCAACGCCTGCACCCTGGAGAATGACAAGCTCCGGGAGATTCTGCCCCTGGCCGCGGCTCACCGGACCGATCTGGTGCTCCTGCTCCTGGATGCCCGCTCTTTTCCCGCGGCCGGGCTCGAAGGCAAGATCACCCTGGCCCTGGAGCTCAGGGAGCACGCCCTGGCCGCGGGGCTGAACGACTCCCAGTTGATCTTTGACCCGGTCCTGCCCAACCTCACCTGGCCCGACGCCTGGGAGCAGACCGCGGCGGTGGTCAAGGCCGTACGCCTCCTGGCCGGGGGCGAGGTCTGGCCCGAGCCGGTCCGGACCATGGCGGGACTCTCCAATCTGCGCAGCGGTCTCCGACACACCTACCCCGTGCGGGTAGAGGAGGCGGCGCTGGGGGTTCTGGCGGGGGCCGGTCTCAATATCGCCTTGGTTGACGTAATGCAGCCGGGGCTGATGGAAACCGTGAGGGTCATCAACCAGGTGGTGTAATTAAGCCGTATTGACCAAAATTTGAGCTGACCATCATCAAATCGAGATCAATTTAGACCTAACACTTGGGACTAAAACTTTAAATGTCGCCAGGGTTTTACGTAACGATATGATATTCATATCAAACCACTTTGATTAATTTTATAAGGATTGATAGATAGCGAGGCTGTCGGAAAAGGCTTTTGAATCTATCGTGATCTGGTGTTGAAGCATTTTTTTTGCTGGCGCTTGTGACGGTCTTTCTGGTTTCTACTTTTCCTTATTGATAGCGGCTCACCTGGTCTCACCTGCCTTCAGCTTTATCCATATACCATTCCATAGTTCAGGATCTTCTCTATGTTATGGACCAGGCAGTACATCAGCCACTGGATGTTTACTTTGATCTTTCCCCTCAGAGTGAACCGGTCTAAGCGCTTGTTAATCCGGATGTTGGCGAACACGGGCTCAACAATGGCCAGTCGTTGCGGGTAGATTCTGCGCCCCTCCTCCGTTTGAATTTTCTCCACCATCTGATGCGAGAGGCTATTGATGGGGACAAATAATTGCTTGCGTTTGGCACCAACACCATAAATGCACCGTGGTCTTAACGGGCAAATCTGGCAATCCGTTTCCGAAGCATAATACTTGCGGTAGAGGTGCCCACGGTTGAGGACTCGTTTGACCACCAACTTAAGAATCTTCCCGTTGGGGCAAATATACTGGTCCAAAGCTTCATCATGATGAAAGTCTTGCAAGGTAAATCTTCTCACCTGGCGCCGCTTCTGGGTGGTAAATCTCGGGTCTCGATTGCGGAACCTGCAGTCAGGAATATAGGCATCCAACCCCAACTCCTGGCACTTCTGCAAATTGACCAGGGTATGGTAATTGCTGTCAGCGGTAAAAATCTTGCCTTCAAAGTAATCCGGCTCATGGCCAAGGCGTTGTAAGTTCTCCAGGGCTCCGGTCAACATGGGCGGGACATGGCCATGGTCTTGTCCGTCACCGGAGGCTTCACCGTGAACAATGACCTGGTGCTTGGCATCAATAAGTGCCTGGCTATTATAGCCTTGCACGACACCATGGGAGGTCATCATCGTGGCCGAGTCATTGTCCGTAACATTACTCTGTTTCTCTCTACCCACAGCACCAATCTTGGGCTGATTCTTGGCCAGCCATTGCTCAATCAGCGCTGCCTTCTTTTGTAATTTTTTCACCTGCTGTTGCAGGTTCTTGCCTGAACCCTTGGGCTCGGGGGGGTTCTCTTCGTTTTGGTCTGCTTGCATCTGCTCTGCCAGCAACTGAGCCACTTTGGCCTCAATCTTCTGCTTTTTCTTATGGAGTTCGGAAAAAGTGCCACTCCATTCTTTCGAGGCATTGGAAGGCAGTTTGCAGCCATCCAAGGCAAACATGGTGCCGCCCAGCAGGTTCATCTCCTCACAAACCAGCAGTACATCTCTAAAAAGGGGCTGGATCTCATCTCTCATGGACGACACAAAGGCGGCAATGGTGCTGTGATCAGGCTGCTGGCCACACGCTAAGGCAATGAACACTACATTCTCCCAGCAAGCTTGTTCAATCTTCCGAGAAGAAATCAATCCCCGGGAATAGGCCAGTAAAACCACTTTCAAAAGTATCTTGGGGTCATAGGCGGCACGGCCGGTCTCATCATTATGGTACTTGCCGTCAAAAACGGACATATCCAGCCGCTTTTCCACCAGGGTATGAATGGCAAACTCCAAGGTGCCAGGCATCAACTGGTCTTCCAGAGAAACCGGTAAGAGCACTCTTTGCCGATAGTCGTAGGTCTTATATCGGGCCATGTCTTATCCTCTCGGAAAGTCATTAGCCAAGGATAGCACAAATCAAGATATTTATTAAATATTATAATTGCTTAGGTAATTTTTTGGAGTGAATTGTGAGGACAAACATCAGAAAAAAAATGATCAGAACGAAACCTTTTTCGACAGCCTCAGCAGAAAAAGAAATCCTTGAAGTGGGGCGCTTTCGAACCGGTGTTTTTGCCGCCTTATTCGCCGGACTTGAACCCCATTGAACGCTTATGGCTGCTGATCAAAGCTGAATGGTTCGCCGATTTCTTCGCCAAAACGCGGCACCAATTGCTGGAGCGCATCGACCAGGCCCTCTTATGGGTCATGGCTCAACCAAAGGACAATCAAAGGACTCGCTCACTGGAACGATTCGCGTGATACCCACTCACTCCTCGTTGAGGAAAGAATTTTCGGCAAACGCTATAAATCCTATCAGGATGCTTTACGGTAATCGTGGAACAATTCTTGCAAAATCAACATCAGACAAAGCCGAACTCGCCGCGAGGCGGGGATGGAAACCTGCGGGTCTCTGGACCGGAATGAGACAGCCGGGTTGCCTGGAAAGGGTAGAAATTATGCTAATTGTAATTAATTTTTAATTCAATAATCAGAGAGGATTTGGATATGAAAAATATAATTTATGGGATTCTTATAGTGATGTTAGCAAACTTATTGGCAGGTTGTGCAACGAATCCACCGAAGGAAGAATCTCAGGAAAACCCTTACAAATGGCAGCAGGAGATGGAGGTAATTCAGCCCAGGCGGTAAAAAAGATTTGGTCCGACTTAGGGAATATTTATTCTAATAATAAATAAAAATCGATGTTCCATTCGGCGGATCAATTCAATTAATGAATATTATTAAAATAATGTTATGTTTTATTTTTCTTCTTTGGGAAGAGAGTCTTAAGTCGCAGATAGACACCCTTTACAGTAAGATATTCTTCATTTTGAAGCTTCTTTATTGTCTTGATTATCTCAACGTCCCTCAATGAGTATTGTCTCTGTGATGTTCCTATGCGGTTTGGAATAAGAAATTCACTATATTTTTTCTCCCAGTATCGCAATGTATTTTTATCTACGCCTGTTAACCTGGATACCTGTCCGATAGTCAGCATGCCGTCAAGACTTTTAATATCCGGTTCTGCGATTCGCTTATCATTCCTTAGATTTGGAGAATTACCCGGGTACTCGCTCTTAAAGGATTGTTCGGCAGCGCACATGGTCACTCCTTTAAAGATATTTAACTATCTAACAATGCCTTTTCAATTAAATTTAAGTTTATTAATTTCTGATTGAATTGTGCATTTTCTGTGCCTGTTGCCAAAAATTATAATTATCTGCTTTTATCTATTATTTTGTTTAGATTGGCACCAAAATCAGAGATTGGCCTTGGATCACCCTGATTGGGATAACCAATCTCATGGTCAAGACATCCGAAGCATCAGATTTGGTAGCCTTAAGCGAAAGTCGCTTATCCTGAGATCGGCTTATGAAAAAACCAGAGAATATCTGGAAGTTAAAGGGAGGTAGAAGAATGAAAACTAAGCTATGGTTAATCTTTATTATTTTAGCTTTCTTGCTCACCAACCCTTCCGGAACCTTTGCCGCCAAGTTGCTCTGTGTCAGCTCAGAGGAGCATAAGGGAGAACAAACGGTCGGTTTGTGCCTCACCAAGGGTGAGGAGTTTGCCATCGTCGATGACTATGGCATCGTCCATATTTTATCACCCCGGGAAATCGCGTTGACGAAAGCGTTCAATCCGCAAATTCTGGAACAGCGGGCCTTCAGCATGAAATATCAAGAACTGGCCCCGGCCATCAATCCGCTCAAACGCCGAGCCGTGATGATTCCCAATCAATAATGATTTCTCCTAACCCGTTACCCGGGGCTACTGGCCCCATCGACCTGTAAGGGAACGGTTTCCGTCAATTTGGACAACAGGATTAGCTCGAGAAAAGCAACTTCTCTCTCAACCTGCGATTTTACTTTGGAAAAATCCGTATCAGGAGAGGATCAGGCTCGATAAATACTTGCTGTAAAAAAACAGATCATTTGTCTGAGGTTTGGACATGCATGATATGAGGCTGATAAAAATATTGTTGACCTGTTGCGGGCTAGTCATTCTTGCCGCCTGTGCCTCCCTGAGTCCCCCCGCCTTTGATGCCGAAGTGATCAAGAACGTGGACCAAGGGATCACCTTTCCTCTTCTGCAGCAGAACCCTGAGGCTTTTAAGGGACGGACCGTTCTTTTGGGAGGACAAATTGTCTCCGCGGATCTAACATCTGATGGCCTGGTTAATATTGAAGTGAAACAAAA
The DNA here is from genome assembly GCA_023229795.1 of Syntrophobacterales bacterium. Taxonomy (GTDB): domain Bacteria; phylum Desulfobacterota; class Desulfobaccia; order Desulfobaccales; family 0-14-0-80-60-11; genus 0-14-0-80-60-11. Next base: position 51,015 of record JALNYP010000022.1, on the reverse strand, counting down.
GCCTCTGGATGTTGATCAGAAACCGGTAGCCTCGGCCAGTTCTCAGGGCGTCTTCCTGATCCAATTCCCAGGGGAAGATTTAAAAGAAATTCACCTCGGAGACTTGGTATCAGTGGTGGGGACCATGTCAGGAACCAAAATTCTCCAATTCGGGAGCATATCTTATCCCATCATCCTGATCAATGCTCAGAAGCTAAATTACTGGCGGGAGCCTGCTGCACTCAAGGCGAAAATCTATTATCCCTGGGAAGTAACCCCTCGCACAATAAGGGGTTTTTGACTCGGCCGCAATTTGGCTGAGCTTTGTTGCTTGGGTCTTACCAGATTTATGCCGACGTCCGATTGAGGCCCCCTGTGGGGAAATCAAGAAATAAAGGCAGCTTTTGGATTGCGTATCGCACTAAGTCAGTTGAATGTCGGCAATGCAACTTTTTCATAATTTTCGCCCTATGATTATGTATAGTCTTGATGCTTATGTTAAGTAAAAAGGCGATTTCCTGATTGGAATTTCCCTTACTAATGAGTGTCAAGATTTCCTTCTCCCGGTCTGACAATCGCTGAGATAATGGTCTGAAGTAGCCATCCTGGTTAACATATTCCTTCACATTTACTTCGGGTAGGTGCCTATGTAAACTAGGGGAAATAAAGGTTTTTCCTTTCATGATCGTATCAATAGCGGTAGACAATGTAGATTCGACATCTTCTTCCAATAAGTATCCATCAGCGCCATAATAAATAGCGTGGAAAAAACATTCTAAATCACTTTCTTTTGTTAAGATCATGATCTTTATGTGAGGATAATTTGCCTTTATTATCTTAGTGACTTCTAGTCCATGAATATGGGGTAGAAAGATATCGAGAATAATTAGATCCGGTTTTCTGGGTTCGACAAGCTCCAAAAGGCCTTGTCCGTCGTTGGCTTCACCCAATATTTCCAAGTCCGAGGTCCCTGCAACTAGTTCCCTGATGACTTGGACCATGATGGGGTTGCTGTTGGCCAAGCAAATTGTAAAGTTACCCACTTTTACTGCCTCGACTCGAGCGGTTCGAATGAGATGCTGGTGCCGTTAAGGGGGTGTAAAAAAATAAACCCCTTCTCATCAAGGCCATCTGAAGTTGAATTTTTAATGTGGGTCTTCTTCAATTTTATATTGCTGGTGATGATCTACCGTGATTCTCAGGTGATGATGGCCTGCCGAGACCAAGAGCTTGCCCCCTGCGCTCATCCAGGCATAAATGACCATTTTTCCGTTCTCATAACAATTCAATAGCTTACTGCTACCGCTCCCTGTGGTCTGGCTGGAAATAGGGCCTGGCTGCAGGGAGGTTATTCGGAACCCTCCGGGTCCCAGCATCTCAACCTGAAAATTCTTCCCATTGCCGTAAGATACTGCTGCATTTCCCCAAATAAACCCACTAATTAAAATAATGATCGCAATCCTATTGCTCATGATGGTCAGAATAATTATTTTCTGGAAAGGCTTCATGTTCGTTTTGACTGGAAGAAAATGTTAATAAGATGTGTAAGACTAAACCAAAAAATGTTCCCAGAATAAACGATATTATCAAAAGAATAATATTCATAACATCACTCTTAAGGAAGGTCTAATTGATTATGCTATGGTAGGAAATTTACATTTATTCTGAGACTTGTGGCTACCTGATTTAAATTACCGGCCACCTGGGTTACTGAAGCAACGCCTTTGAAATCCTGGAACGCGCCTTCATCTAATGATACTTTGGCAGTCATGGGGCCTTGCACCTGGAGGTCATTATTAATATTGACGTTGCTTAACTGCGAATTATTCAGGATGGCAGCTCCGTTTCCCATACTGACGGTGACGGCTTTCAATTGAGTATTCATATTTCCGGAAACTTGATTTACCAATGCGATGCCGGTGCCACCTTTGAAGGCTTGACCGCCGATGGTGGCTTGATAGAACGTGTTGTTGGTCATCAGGCTGTTATTCTCATGTTTGGTGGCGAAGTTGACATCGGTGCTCAGCAGAGCATTATTGTTGCCGGTTATGGCAAATCCGACATAAGTTCCCTGGTTATTAAGGTTGCCGGCCGCCTGATTGCTGGCTGCCAGACCCTGGAACCCCCGGAAGGAATCCATGATGCTGGAATTATAGACGGTGTTGGTTTCCACCACATAGTTGCCGCTGATATTCGAAATGGCCTCGATGCTAACCCCGGCGTAGCCCTGGACGACCTCCCCGCTGGCAGCCGTCTCTTGGGCCAAGCTAGCAGCAGGTCCCGCCAAAGGGACTGGCAAACCTGCAGGCCACCATAATGCCAGAGTTAGCACAGAAACCAGGATGCCGATCCGGAGGCTTAGAGGATGAGAGTGCATATCGGGTTCCTTATCTGAGGCCTGAAAAACTGAGAGCGTTGGTTTTTGCAGCCAAATCACCCGCGTTGGCGACATTGATATTGACATTCATATTGGAAATTACCAGGTTGTTATTCCCTGCCACCTGGACCACATGAAAGATCCCGGACCCCAACGAGGTGTTGCCGACTCCGGCGCTGAAGGCCACCTGGCCATTATTGAAGGACACCTGATTGCCTCCGGGGCTTGCCACTGGGGCCGGACTGCCGTCCGGAACCATGGCGGTAAATCTGACCGCGATGCCCGGGGCGGCGTTGCTCGCAAGATTGATGCCGACATCCATGCCGAAGAAATAGGTGGCATAACAGCCGCGATATTCCTGGAGCTGTTTGCTAGGCATAGCCGCACAGGTCTGTAGAATTTTCGGAGTTTTTACGTGTTTTTTTTCAGGCTTAGCCTGTGCTATTGGCCGGGTTTCAACTGGCCCGCCACTCTGCGACGGGAGCGTGCCTGCACAACCAGTTATCAACAGCAAAACCGACCCCAGGGCTATAAGGACCTTAACCCCTTGTATTTTCATTTTTATCCAGCCTCTTGGGTTCATAAGCCCTTCCCTTTAATGCTTGTGGGGTTAATTGAAAGTACCATTTATTATGCTCACAAGGGAGATGCCGCCATGGGCCGTCCAGAGCAGGGACATGGATGGATCCATAGCAGCACGTTGCCAGATATTGGCCGCCTCCAGCGCCTCATATTTGGGCAAATTGAAACGGTCCTTCTCGGCATAGAGCCCTTCAGGTTGCCCGCTGACCGCCCCCGTGACCACAAAAATTACCCGGTTCCAAGAAGCTTCAAAATCCGCCAAGGGTATGCGCCGATTCCCAAAGGAAGGATCGGCGATATAAACAAACCGGTCATCTACCCTACGGATGACGACAAAATGCTTGTAGCTCCTGGTATCCATCAAGGTGATCACCGGAATATTGATTTGCCGCAATTTCTGCAAGTCGATTTTGTAACCCTGACCCTGGTATTGGAGTTGCTCGCAGAATTGTTTCATTTCCAGCATCGAAAACCCTACTTTCCTGATTTGCTCCTTATCCCCCTGTTCAAACATGCCCAGGATAACCTTTCGTTCCGTTAAGTGGTTCCCGAAGTGATAGCGGAGCAGGGTAGCAAGGGCCGCGGCACCGCAACTGAAATCTTCGGTTTGCGGAATGACGTTGGTCATGCGCACTTCCCGGTAGCTCTTGACCTTCTTGACATAGAGGCCCTGGCCGTGGGGGGGGAGGTGGATCATGACGTCGGCGGCGGGAGCACTGCTAGGGGATCCCAACAGACTGAGTATCAGGATCAGGAACAAGCAGGCGCTTGGCATTTTCCGTTCTCCTTAAGATTCCGGGGGGTCCGGAGACCCCCCGAACAGTCCAGCTGTTGGCTTTACGGTTTTCCTTTATTTCACCGCAGCAGCCACGGACACCACGTTGCACTGGTTGTTCATGTTGCCGGCCGATTGGTTGGACTGCCCAATGCCTTGGAAGCCGATGAAGGAACTGCCCATGCTGGTGGAGAAGTCGGCTTTGGAAAGGCAAAAGGTGTTACTGGTGTTGTTCATGGCCAGTTCGCTGGCCGCCACGGCCACCATGCTGCCGGTGCCGCCCCAACCGCAAAAAAGGCCGCCGGAGGCATTGTCGCTCACGCCGGCCGCGACAGACACCACGTTATTCTGGTTGTTCATGTTGCCGGCCGCCTGGTTGGACTGCCCGATGCCTTGGAAGAATTGAAAAGAACCGGTCATTGTATCGTCGAAGGTCGAATTCGAGACCCACATATCGTTCAGATAGTTCAGGTCGTTCTTCACGGCTTCGGCGTCAGCCCGGGCCTTGGGATCGAAAGTCTTATTGATAGTGGTTGTCGCGGTATCAGTCCGGGTCTGGTCGATGGTCACATCCTTGGTGAAAGTCACCATGCCATCCAGGCTCACGTCACAGACTTCTTGAGCCCAAAGCGGAGCCGTGATGGCCACCAGGGCCACGACAATCGAGGCAACTAACAGTTTCTTCATGGTTAATTCTCCTTCCTCATTGTTTTTTTTGGGGTTCATGAAACATTTACTTACGCTACTGCTGGGGCAGGTTCTCCTATAACATCACCTCCTTGTCTCCAATTTTTATCTTCCAGGAACCTACCGCGGGGAACCGCCGATGATCACCTGGCCCTGGTTGCCCGCGTTGTTCATTGATGCCGGTTTGGCCCTGTTCCACTCATCCCAGAGAATGATCTTGCCATCCTGACACGGCCTGGCCTTCTCGTGCCCATGTCCGGTTGCTTGCGCCAATTGCTGGTCGCTCAATTTCTCCTGGAGATTGAATACCGCGGGTGTATATCTGTCCGCCGCTTGCTGTGCACCGGCGCAGAGGACGGCGGGCCAGAGAAACAATCCCAAGATCACCATGGCTAAGAGACATTTTCTTCTCATCAGTTCCCTCGCTGCGGTTCTTTGGCTTTTCTTAAATGCATTACCTATGCCAATCATATAACTTATTATATTTATTACTAATTAAGATGCTTTTACCGGTAGGCCGTTATGTCCGAAAACTAGGCAGGAGATCTAAGAGTTAAGTGTTTTTTCCTGTAAATACAATATGATATGGCTAATTCCGGAAAATTGACAAAATTTCGGGAATAAGGGGCCGCAAATTTTAACTGTTGGAGAAAACTCACAAAATCCGGATCCAGCCTACCGTGATTGCCGGAACCTTGGCCGCATCGGGATTCGGGGGCAAGGGCGGCGGGCTCAGCGGCGATTGCTCCATGAAATACTCCTCCTGTTCGGTTTTGAGAGGCCGTGGAGTGGTCGCGGTTGCCGTTTGCGGCGAAAAACCCTGGGGGGTCTTCACCCCCCAGGGAGACTTATTGGACGGAAAACGATGCGCTTACCTGAAAGAGACCACCACAGCCACTGAGACCACGTTGGACTGGTTGTTCATATTGCCGGCCGACTGGTTGGCTTGGCCAATCCCGGTAAAATTCTTGTAAGATCCGTCCATCGAGTTGGTAAAAACCGCGTTGCTAATTTTCACCTCATTGCAAGTGTTTGTCAGGGCAAGCTCACTGCCCGACATGGCCACCATGGCGGGGGCGCTGTGGGGGTCTTCCACACCGGCCGACGCACCCACCACGTTATTCTGGTTGTTCATATTGCCGGCGGCCTGGTTGGACTGCCCGATGCCGGCGAACCCGTTAAAGGAGTCGCAGATGGCATCGCTCTGCTTGAGGATAGAGCAGTTCACCTCAAAATCGTTGCCGACATTGATGGAACCCACTGCAGCCAGAGTCGAACTATAGGCCTGATCGCTTTTGACAAAGGCCACGGACACGATGTTCCCCTGGTTGTTCATGTTGCCGGCGGACTGGTTGGACTGCCCGATCCAGCAGAAGTCCTTGAAACTCCCTCGCATGTCATCCATGAAAACGGGATCGTCACCAAGGTCAAACTCATTACCTTTATTCAGATCGTTTTTCCCCGCTTCTGCGTCGGCCCGGGCTTTGGGCTCGAAATGCCCCCGGGTGCCAGTGGAGGCGTTGTCGTACCGATACTGAGTAATGGTCAACTTCTTGGTGACGATCACCTGAGCATCAAGGCTCACGTCGCAGTGTTGGTCCAGGCTGCCATCGTTTCCGGGGGGAGTATAGCCCCAACTCGGAACTGCGAGGGCCAGCACGGCCACTGCCAGCGATAGAACCAAGAGCCTTTTCATGGTTTCATACCCCTTTACTGGCCCAGAGAAACCGCAGCAGCCACGGACACCACGTTGCACTGGTTGTTCATGTTGCCGGCCGACTGGTTGGACTGCCCAATGCCTTGGAAGGCGATGAAGGAACTGCTCATGTTGGTGGAGAAGTCGGCTTTGGAAAGGCAAAAGGTGTTATTGGTGTTGTTCATGGCCAGCTCGCTACCCGCCATGGCCACCATGCTGCCTTTGCCGCCCCAACCGCAAAAATAGCCGCCGGAGCCATTGTCGTCCACGCCGGCCGCCACAGACACCACGTTATTCTGGTTGTTCATGCTGCCGGCCGACTGGTTGGACTGGCCGATGCCTTGGAAGTATTGAAAAGAACCGGTCATAGTGTCGGTCTGGTCGAGGTCGCTGCAGGGATAGGAATACCCGCCGCCGTAAAAGTTCCCACTGTTAGAAACTCCCGACGCGGCCAGGGACGAAGAGTAGACATCCTGAGCGCCGGCGTAAGCCACGGCCACGATGTTCCCCTGGTTGTTCATGTTGCTGGCCGCCTGGTTGGACTGCCCAATGCCTTGGAAGAATTGAAAGGAACCGGTCATTGTATCGTCGAAGGTCGAATTCGAGACCCACATATCGTTCCCATTGTTCAGGTCGTTCTTCACGGCTTCGGCGTCAGCCCGGGCCTTGGGATCGAAAAGCTTATTGATTCTGGTTGTGTAGTTATCAGTCCGAGTTTGGGTGATGGTCACATCCTTGGTGAAAGTCACCTGGCCATCCAGGCTCACGTCACAGTGTCCGTCCAGGGACGGCGGCGGCGGCGGGCAGCAGTCGTCCGCGAACGCCGGTACTGCGAAGGCCACCAAGGTCGCAATCGTTAAAACCGCTAATACCTTTTTCATCTCATTCCCCTTTGGTTGATTTAATTTTGATGGTTAGTGTGGTTGGTGATGGTTGGTTTTCAAACAACCGCAATCAGTGCACTCTCTCACCTCCTTCCTCTGATTTGACGGTCGGTCGGATAGATGGCTGAGCCACTTTCATCGGCCTGGCTATGGTACCCCGGGAGGCCTGTCCCCTATGGTGATACGGCCATCCTAATGGGGTGGAGGTGGCCACCCCGGCGGCGACGAGCTCTTGCTCTCTTTCCCTGGGAAGGATTGGGCTACGCTTGCTGAACGGCAGGTAAGAACCCTTCTCTTCTCCCAGGGGCGCCATAGGCCTTGACCATCAATGTTTGTTGCCCACAGATAAAGCAGCCTTTGTGCCAAATAGTTAACTTGCTGTTTTTATTAATTAATTTAATTAATAGTTAAGAATTTCTTAAAAAGCGAAATACAAGTTTTGGACAAAAATGGGGGGAGTTTTTGGAATCTTATTGAATTAACTAACTTTTTTTAGGAAGGCGGAATCTTTTGCTGTCCAAGATTGTGGAATCCTTAAGGGAGAAGACAGAAAAATCGATGTCTGTCTACGTTTTAGACGCCAATTTGGATTTAACCGGGAGGTCTGAGGATTGTGGAGATCAGTCCTAATTTCCAAAAAAATTCATTTAAGAACAATTTAAAAAGTAAATCAATGGGATAACTATTGTTTGAAAACCGGACTAAAAATGAGTTTTTAAGGAAATGAAAAAATAAAAAAGGCTGTCTAGAAAACAGACAGCCTTTTTTGAACTAGACAAAAATTATTTGCAGACGTAATCGTAAGTCGTCAAGTTAACAAATTTATCATCCGGAGTTAAATAGAATCCCTGGACGACGCAAGGAGAGCGTTTGACAAAGGCCGCAGACACATTGTTGGGCGGAAACTTTTTGAACTGCAGTCCCTTGACGGTCCGCATTAATTGTTCCTTGGTCAAGGGCTTGCTTGCCGCTGAGGAGGCGCTGACCAGAATCCGCCGGTTGTTGAAGTAATAGCTTACCCCATGTCGCGGCACTTCATAGCGGGTTGTGGCCTTTATAAGGCTCAAGCGGGAGCCTGGCAGGCTATTCACCGGAGTCTCGGTGCCACCCGGCTCATTTTTCTTAACCTGGTCCAGAGTCATTTTGCCCAGAGAACTGATCATATCGGGGCCAGGAGCCTTTTGGGAAGCAGGAGCCGGAGGAGGAGCCTTTTGACCAGTTTGGGCCCCGCTCACGGAAACCAGCACCAGGGTGAGGAAAATGGCCAGGCCTACCCGAATCTTCCACATAATCCGTTCCTCCTACGGGGTAATTGATATTAACTCGTCAATCTCGTCAGGGGGATCTCGTATTTCTGTATCAAGTGATAGATCACCGACCGACTGGTTTTCAATGCCTTGGCAGTTAACTGGACACTGCCCCGATAACGCGCGAGGGCGGCGGAGAGAAGTTCCGCCTCAAATTTGGCCTTGGCTTCTTTCAGCCCCAATCCGTTGACAAAGGGTTCCGGGTTGATGGAACCGAATTGCAGCCCTAAATTATCCGGAGTTATGGTCGTCCGCTCGGCCATGACCACGGCGCGGCGAATCCGGTTCACCAGTTCTCGAATATTCCCTGGCCAGCTATGGGTCTGAATGGCGGTAATAGCTTCCGGCGAGAACCCATGAATATCCTTTCCAATTTTGCTGGCATAATTTTTTAAAAAAACAGTCGCCATGATGATGGCGTCATCACCCCGGTCTTTCAGGGGGGGCAACGAGATATTGATGACATCGAGCCGATAATACAAATCCTCTCGGAATTGGTTTTGTCCTATTAATTCCACCAAATCTTTGTTGGTGGCCGAGATTACCCGCAAATCCACCTTGATGCTCTTGCGACCCCCCACCCGTTCAAAGGTATATTCCTGGAGGAAACGGAGCAGTTTGACCTGCAGTTCCAGGGGCAGTTCGCCCACTTCATCTAAGAAGAGAGTACCGTCCTGGGCCCGCTCCACCGTTCCGGCGACACTGCGGTATGCCCCGGTAAAAGATCCCTTCTCGTGGCCGAACAGCTCCGATTCCAGCAGTTCCCGGGGAATGGCGCCGCAATTAATAGGGACAAACGGACCCTTACCGCGGTTGCTTCTCTGATGAATGGCTCGGGCTACCATTTCCTTTCCCGTGCCACTGGCTCCGGTGACCATAACCGGAACATCGGTGGCTGCCACCTTGCGAATCATCTTAAAGACATGGAGTATGGCGTCGCAGGTGCCGATCATCTCTTGGAATTCGTTTACCTGAGGTTCATTTTCCGCCATTACTTGTTCCTCCTTCAAGGCATATAGGAGAAAAGGGGGCGGCACATTCTTTCTTTCTCCTCCCCTCTCATTGGCACCCACAAGGGAATAATCTTAGGGTTTCGCAGATAATGACTGTTTGCCTGCACTTCCTTTAGACTCTAATTTGTGCAAAATAAGGCATTCCAAGGAGGTGCCTCTAAAATCCAGGACAGCCGATTGTTCGTAACTACGGTCATCAGAAAAATCCCATGCAACGGGAAGGCCTGGCTCTCCTTTCGTGAGGGTTACACAAAGCTTGTGGTTCCCCAAAGCCAGCTTATTCCTGATTTCGGCTCTCTCGAGATCATCTCCTGAAATCAGCAAAACAGATAATAGATGATATATAAGTGGGATATATAATTCTAGATTAGGTAATGCAAAATATATGCCGATAGAAGAAAGTTAATAAATTATCAAGGCAAAGCTACAATATACTGTTTTATATTTAAAATAAATACGCGGAAATACCCATTTTGAGGGCCGAAAAATTGTACCCAGTTTTAGGAGTGCCAAAAATTGGTTTTAGGGGTGCCAAGAATTGCAGACAAATATGTTAATTTCTTAATAAATGGCAAACTAACTGATTTAATAGAGAATTAAATGCTAGGCGGGTTAGGGTATTTTATAAATTATCAGGCAGCCATATAATGAAAATACCTCATCATATGGCAGAATATACCCATTCGGCTTATAATTTAAACTATCTTGGTACTTGGACTTTAATATGCTCTCAGAAACATCCCGTGTTGAAGGCATACTTGCCCAATTCGATGGTCCTCTTCAGGCCAAGTTTTTTCATGATATTGGCGCGATGCCGGTGGACGGTGCGTTCGCTGATAAACAGTTTCTCGCCAATTTGGCGGCTGGTATTTCCCGAGGCAATCAGCTTGATGATTTCTCTTTCCCGGGGGGAGATTGATGATTCTTCAAGCCTTCTGGCCGTGTCATGTCGACATTTTTCAAACAGAAGAGCAGTTAGATCCATGTAGAGGGAAGGTGAGAGATAATTTTCCCCTCTCATAATATTTGTGATTGCATGTTTCAGTTCGGTATCGCTATCTGATTTTACCAGATAACCTTCGGCCCCGGTGGAAATCGCTTCATAAACGAATTCTCCCTCACTGTACATAGTGAGGAATAAAATCTTAATCTGCGGGAAATTATCTTTGATCTTACGCGCAACTTCAATCCCATCGAGATCAGGCAATCCGATATCAAGAATAACCAGATTCGGAGTTGATTTATTTAATATTTCCAAGAGCTCCCTTCCATTAGCAGCCTCACCTATAACCTTAATAGAAGGAATTTCTGAGAGAAATTTTTTTATTCCCTGTCGAATGAGGGGATGGTCGTCCGCAAGTATAATACGATAATCTTCCATCGGTCATTCCTCTCAGGCCTTTACTTAAGGCAAAATCGACCCAGTTAAAGGTTCGGCAGATGCCTCCCAACTCCGAGAAAATGAGATTTTGGAATTAAGATGAAGAAATATCTTGAGGATAGGGGGGAAATAACCAGCACGAAAATGAGTTTGCTTTTTAAGGATAGCTTGACTGCGAAGGGTGCTTTCGTTCCCATGGGCAATCTCGGAAGGTCACCGTCACCGCAGCATCCCGAATCCTCTGCATTCCTTGTGGCCTATCTCTGCACCTCCTTGTCCAGTTATAGTCGCTTCCCTATTTACTCCGGGCTCCTTGGGCCACTAAGCCGTTGAGGCCTAGTTAGTTAATTTGTTATTCACAATAATATTTAAATATTAAAATTAAGTTAAGTCAAGATGTATTTTTCAAAAAAACTCTAAAATCTTTTAGGGAACGTGGAGCCGCCCGGGCTTTCGAAGTTACCTGTTGCCCTTGCCCTGAAAAAGCCGATAAAAGCACTGCCTGAGAAGAGTTCGACCTGATGGGTTTATCCCAAAGGTTGTACAGGGAGCAGTTCCCCTGTTCTCCGAGACCTCAAAATCACTGTTCATTATTGACGAGAACCTCGCCCCCTACTGACTCAGCTCTCTTCTCTGTTGGTCTTTCCTCAACATTCAGTCGATGACGCTCCAGAATAAGCCGAAAAATTATCCGATTGGCCAATCCACGGTAATCTATTTGATAGATCCCCCTCTGGACGACCTCCATCAGCTTTGCTACTCTCTGCTGGCGCACTTCTAATAACTGAGTCAGGTCAGTCTCCTTCTCTCGGATTTTCTGCATGTTATATTCCATAGTTCAAAACCTTCATTATTTTGCCAACACTGACTAGGTCACCAGGTAGTGGACCAAGGTCTGTGCGGCGGTTAGACCCTGCAGGCGCGCCGCTCTCGACATTACGAGCCGATTCCAGCCGGCATCCCCCCACAATCTCGACCCGGAGGGATCATACTTGATCAGACTGCGAAGTTCTTCCGTCCGGGCTTTTTCTTCCTCACGCATTGAAAGGAAGGTTTAGATCCATGAAAATGGGGATATTCCCTATGCAAAGTTACTGCATGCCAAGTGCCAGTTCAAAAGGCTATTAATCATGGTAGCTATCGGACGAGACTGTCATAAATCATTGTCTTTAAATTGGACAATACTTGGTAAAAAAATGATTTTATTCATATTTTCAGAGGATTATCCTTGCTGCCGTCTGTCCTTATATCCGGACAGGTGCACCCTTTGCGACTTATAAAAATAAAGAATATTAACGAGTTACAGCAAGAGAACGTCTTGTCGAACCCTGCTCATCGAACTGCGCGGGGAGACTACGGGCCGAGGTGAAGCCAACCCTCACCCCCCTTATTCCTCTGCTGATAAGCTGGTTCCCCGCCGATCTTGATTGGCAGCCTGAGCGGTCATAATACACATCTATTTATAATAACTATTTTATTTGGTATCTCCGGATCGCCTTTTTCGTCTTCTATGACTGGAAAAGGGATTTCGCTGAAATGGCTTGGCTCTTGCAATCCTTTCCAAGCAAATTCTCCTTCCTTTTAGTTTCTCTGTAACAAATTGCAGTCTGCAAGCTGGGGGCGTCCTTATGGGATTTTTTTCCGAAAAGGACCACTATGAAGAGTCTTTAGCTTGAATAGCTTGAGATTGCGGCTGCAGGTTGATTCCTGCTGAAGGGAATCTGTTCAGCCAGTATGTATTCTGCTGATACCTTTCAGGGGTGTCACTCAGAAATCATAGAGACATGCTCTGTTTCGGGAGGAAAGGGTTAATGCAAAGGAACTTCAGCGCCTCAGTTTGTCTAATTGTCCTGCATTTAGCAGTCCTGCCTTACTCGGTACATGGCGCCGCTGACAACAGTCCCTCGGGAACCGTTGGGGAAGAGCGCAAAGCCGAGAAGCAGGCCGAGAGGCAGACCCATCGGCAATCCATGAGCGTCGAGCAAGGCGGCGCCCTCCTGCCATCCTGGCGGTTCGTAGTGGAACCCTTTTTCGAGTATGATCATGTCACTAGCCAGAATGTTTCTATCAGTGGGTTTACCATCTTCGAAGCCATCTTGATCGGTCAGGTTCAGGTGCAAAAACTCAAGAGAGATATCTTCATTCCTGGTGTTAATCTGAGGCTGGGACTCAAAAACGCCGAACTAAACGTAAGAATCCCTTATTATATTCGCACCGATCAAGCCGTCTTTCCCGGGAGCGGCCAGCAGTCCGGCCGAGTTTTGGAGCAAAATTTTTCTGATAAAGGTATCGGTGATATTGAATTGTACCTCTATTATCATTTATTGAAGGAAGGCACTTGGGCTCCTTGGGTTCCTGACGCTATTGTCAGGGCCGGCTTAAAGTTTCCCACCGGTATTGACCCCTATGGTTTGAATCGGACAAATATCCCCGGATTAGGCCTGGTGCCTACGGAATTTCCCACCGGTACCGGCTGTTACGGCACTTCCGTGGGAGTGACTTTTATCAAGAGCGTCGAACCTGCCGTTGTTTTCCTTAATTTGGCCTATTTCTATAATTTTGCTCGGGATGTAGGAATCGACGGGACTCCACCCACTGATTTTGGGACCATCAAGATAGGGAATACTATTGAATATAGCATTGGGCTGATATTCGCCATCCAGGAACGGCTTTCCATTAATTTTGCCCTGGACCAAAGGATCACCGGCAAAACCAAGCAAAACGGCAATGCTCTTCCCGATACCAATATAAATGCGGTTTCGCTTAATATTGGTGCCACCTATACGGTATCCAAGAATTTTGCTGTTGATATGACAGTGGGCATTGGTCTTTCTCCCGACGCCCCCGGGGTGAGCGTCTTAACGAGGTTTCCCATATCTTTTTAAGTCGGACAGTTGAGTTGTGAGGGAGATTTGAGTATACACAGTGAAGTTAGGCCAACTGGGAAAATAAACGCTTGACTGTCCATAGGGCCGAAAAGCGCCGTACGGCCAATTTCGTGCAGTTGGGGAGCGTGCTCCATATTTACGCCTCTGCAGGGTCCCCGAACGAATGCAACGGCACTATAATTACCGGGGGAATTATACTGCTCCCCTTGGGGTTGCGCCTTTGCTTTTAGCTGTTTGTACCGCTCAGTCAGAAGCTCTTCCGTCTGCTGGCGCTCATGAGTGAGTGAGTAGCTTCCCGGACCAGCACTCTTGCCCAGTCAGCCATTTTATATGTTACGGACAAGAGGATTGATGGCATTTTGAGCCCAAAGAACAAAAAACAGCGGTGTTTAACACACCGCTGTCCTCTATTTATCAAGGAGATCATTCCTTGCCAAATATAAGTAACCCTTACTTGCCGCCTTCAGCCTCCTCGGACTCGGCTTCCTCTGCAACCGGGGCCTCTGCGCTCACCTCTTCTTTCTTGGACGCGGCAGCAATGGCGATGATCTCTTCCTGATCGGCCATGATTTTCACCTTGTCTGAAAGAACGATCTCGCGCACACGGACGCTGTCGCCGATTTCGGCCAGGCCGGAGATATCGACCACGATGCGCGCCGGCAGGTCCTGCGGCATGCACTCGACCTCGATTGCGGTCAGGCCGGTGTGAATCACGGCATTGAAGTTCTTGACTGCCGGGGCCGTGCCGGTCAGCTCGATGCCGACCTTGGTGTGCATCATCTCCGTGAGCGAGACGATCTGGAAATCTACATGCATCAAGCGGTTTTTGATAAAATCGCGCTGCTTCTCTCGCACCTGCGCCAGGTACTGCTTCCCGTCCAGATCGATCGTCAACAGGCTGGACGAGGTCAGACGGGACAGCGTCTGCGCCCCATCATAGGCATCCAGCAGGATCGGGGTCGTCTCGATGCTGTGCCCATACAGCACGGCCGGGAGTTTCCCCTGGCGGCGCAGGGCGCCCACTTTCTTGCCGACCACGTCACGTTTGGTAGCTTTCAGAACAATTTTTTCCATCTTACTTATTACTCCTCGAGCGCCTCTCACCCGACGGACCTCGACAGATTCAAATCAGTCGGATTACCTTCGCTCTTTCCTGGATTTGTTTTGCCGAGACACCGGTTTGGGGCTGTTCAGGACAGCCTGCTGGTATCCGGCAAAACAGGAAAATGGTATAAAGTTTGGCTTCTTAAACAGGAAAAGCGGCCCAGAAGCCGCCTCTTGACTCCCGGGAAATCATAGAGCCGGAAGTTTGGGCATAACTATCAGGCAAAAGAATCGACCGAAAACTGGGCAAGATGTTATTTTACAAGAAAATAGCTCCAAGTCAAGAACCGCCTATCGAGGTGTGGGCCGCGGTGGCCCTGCAAAGAAAGGGCGTTCATCAATCCACCCGCAGACGGTATCCCACCCCCGGTTCCGTTAAAAGGTAATGGGGCCGGGTGGGATCGTCCTCTAGTTTGCGGCGCAGGTTGAGGATAAAAATGCGCAGGTAGGGATTTTGCTCAATATATGAGGGGCCCCAGACTTCTTTTAATAATTGGCGATGGGTGACGACCTTGCCCCGATGTTTAACCAGGACGGCCAGCAGTTTATATTCAATGGGGGTCAGGTGAACTTCCTCCGGGCCGCGGAAAACCAGGCGCCGCTCAAAATCCACTTTGATATTGCCCAAAGCATACATGGCCTCCGGCTTGCCTTCTTCAGCCGGCATGGCCTTGCGCAGGGCGACGCGGATTCTGGCCAGCAACTCGCCGACTCCGAAGGGCTTTGTCAGGTAATCATCCGCCCCTGCATCCAGGTTGGCGACCTTGTCCCGTTCCTGGCCCCGGGCGGACAGGATGATGATCGGGGTGTTGGTCCAGAGGCGCAATTGCTTGATGACCTCAATGCCTTCCATGTCCGGCAGACCCAGGTCCAGCAAGATCACCTCCGGGACTTGGGAGGCCGCCAGCGCCAAGCCTTCCCGCCCCGTCTCGGCCTCAATCAGATCAAATCCCTGAGTCACCAGGCTCGCCCTCAAGAACCGCCGGATTTGGAAGTCGTCTTCAATGAGCAGGATGATCGGATTCATCGCCAAGATTTCTCTCCATCTAGTCCAAGATGGGCGCTCCCTCCACCAAGGGGATGGTGAAGCTGAACACCGCGCCGCCCTCCGGCCGGTTTGCCGCCCAAATACGGCCGCCGTGGAATTCAACGATGCTGCGGCAGATGGTCAGGCCCAGGCCGGCGCCTCTGGCGCTGCCGGGGGCCACCTGGTAAAACTTTTCAAAAATCCGTTCTTCCTGGCCCGCCGGCAAGCCGGGCCCCCCGTCGGCTATGGTCACCAGCAGTTCCTGGCCCTGAACCCGGCCCGAGATTTCTATGGGGGTGCCGGGCGGGGTATATTTCATGGCATTTTCCAGAAGATTAATCACCACCCGTTCCATGAGCAAGCCGTCGATCTGGACCAAAGGCAGGTCGGTGGGCAGGCTGATGCTCACCGGGTGCTCATGCATCTGGGTGTCTAATTGGGCCAGGGCACAGCCGATGACCTCTTCCAGGACATGCCACTCTTGGTGGAATTTAATCTCCCCTGATTGCAGCCGGCTCATTTCCAGGAGATTATACACCAACCGGTCAAGCCGCTTGGCTTCTTCATAGATCGATTGGGCCAACTCATGCTTGGTCACGGGGTCAAGACTCTGCTCCCCTTCCAAAAGGCTGCTGGCGGAACCGGCGATCACGGTCAGGGGAGTGCGCAAATCATGAGAAACCGAACTGAGCAAGGCATTCCGCATTCTCTCCGCTTCAATCTCGAACCGGGCCAATTCCGCCTGGTGGGAAAGATTCTCCCGCTCGATGGCTAACGCCACTTGGGTGCCCAGGGCCTCCAGCAAACGCAGGGAGTCGGCCTCGACGATGCGCTCAGGTTGGCTGGTTTCCAGCCGCAAGACGCCAATGACGTGCTGTGAGGCGCTCAGCGGCAAATAAATGCCTTTCACCGCGGAAAGGGTTCCGGTGCCTGCCCCGGCCATATGACCGTGCTTGAAGACCCAATTACCCACCATCCCTTCCCGGACGTCCTCCGCGGCCAGGGGCTGTCCGGCCCGCACCTGCAACTTGCCCGCGGTATCCGGCATCAAGATGGTGACGTGACTGTCGAAAATTCTGGAGATTTGCTCCATCGCCACGTGCAGAAGTTCTTCCAGACTGTCGATAGCGGTGAGATTCTGGCTCATTTCGTAGAGAGCCGCGGTTTGTCGTTCCTGTTGGCGCGCCACTCTGGCCTGATGGCGCACCCGGGTGGTCAAGCCGCTGACCAGGGTGCTCACCAGCAGCATGATCAACAAGGTGATAGCCGATTCGGTGTCTGCGATGGCGAAGGAATAGTATTTAGGCACGAAAAAGAAGGCGAAGGTAGCCACGCTAAAGAAGGACGAGAACAGTGCCGGTCCCCAAGAGAGAAAGGAAGAGAGGATCACCACAGTGAGCAGATAGATCATCGCCAGGTTTCTCAGGGCCAGGTGGGGAAACAAGGCAAACCCCAGTCCGGTGCACAGTGCCACCCCGCCGGCCCCCAGGAGATATTCTTTGAGCCGCGGCCGCGGTTTCGGTCCGCCCACGGCGGCGCGCGGCGCGGCAGCTTCTTCGTCCTCCCCGGAGATCACAAAGATATCGATGGAACCACAATGCCAGATCAGGTGATCCACCAGGGAAATACCCAGAAACCGGCGCCAACGGCGGGCGTAAGGTTTGCCCACAAAGATGTTGCTGATCTGGTTGTCCCTGGCAAAGGCCAGGATCTCATCGCCGATGCGAAAGCCGGAAACTTTCACGGCCTGGCCCCCGAGTTTGGCGGCGAGATACAGGGCCTGGGACACCAGTTCCTGATCTTCCGGAGATAGACGGTCGTGGGCGGGCGTCTCGACGTAAAGGGCAAACCATCTGGCCTGCTGGGCCTCGGCGATGCGTTGGGTGGCCCGGATCAAGGGGATGGAGAAGGGGCTGGGGCTGAGGCAGACGAGCAAACGTTTCTTGCCGGAAAGTAAGGGCTTCTCCTCTGGCGGCGACGTCACCCCCGGGGCAGGGTCCGGCATATGTCTCTTATATCCTTAGATAAATTATTACTGCAAGGATAACCGGTTACGGCCTTGGGGTCAAGAGGCGCTTCACCGATTAATGATTCTCACGCAAAGACGCAAGGCGCAAAGGGAAGAAGGGTCAGGTTTCAGGGGCTATCTTCGTATTTAACACCGTCTTTTCCAGGCGCTCCACTTCCAGAGCCAGGGCGACTTGTTTGGCCAGGGATCCCAGGAGCCGCAGGCGCAACTGCTCCGGTAACGGTCTCGTATGTCTGGCTGCGACTACCGGAAGGGACAGATATTTGGAATTATAACATATTCTTACCAAGGGGTCAGTCAGGGCAGGAATCCCTGCCCTGACTGATTTCCTTACCCTTAGTAAGCGATCAACAGATAGACCATAGCAATCGTCACGGTGATCATCATTGGCCACCAGCAGGCCTTCATATACTCCATAAAGGAGATTTTATATCCCGCCTTTTCCGCCAGGCCCACGGTGACCACGTTGGCGCTGGCCCCGATCATGGTGCCGTTGCCGCCCAGGCAGGCCCCCAGGGACAGGGACCACCAGAGCACCCCGGACTCTGCCCCGGGGATGGTCTGGTTCAAAAAGGCGATGATGGGCAGCATGGTGGCGGTAAAGGGGATGTTGTCAATGAAGGCCGAGGCGATGGCGCTCACCCAGAGGACGATGATAACGGCCGCGGTAAGGTTGCCGCCGGAGACGTCCTTCACCCAGTTGGCGATCATCTGGATCAGGCCGGTTTCCTCGGCTCCGGCGATGACCATGAACAGGCCCATGAAGAAGATCAGGGTGGGCCATTCCACCTCTTTTTCCAGCAGCTCCACGATGTCTTCCCCGGAGATGGCTACCAGCAGCAGAGAACCGATAAGCGCGGCCACCGACACCTGCATGTGCAGGAAGCCGTGCAGGGCAAAGAGCAGGATGGTGAAGCCCAGCAGGAGCAAGCCCTGGATCATCAGCTTCTTATTGGTGATCTGGTACTCTTCTCTTAAAAATTCAATGGTGCGCGGTACATCTTTCACTTCGGCCTTGAGGTACTCCTTCTTGTTCCACCAAACCAGGAACAGAGAAGAGGCCGCCAGGGAAATGGCGCAGATCAGACTCAGGTTCTGCACGAACTGGCCGAAGGTGAGCCCGGCATAGGAGCCGATGAGGATGTTGGGCGGGTCCCCGATGAGGGTGGCGGTGCCGCCGACGTTACTGGCAAAGGCCTCGGGAACCAAAAGGGTTAAGGGGTTGATCTTCAGGGTGACCGCGATCTCGATGGTCACCGGCAGCACCAGGAGCATGGTGGTGACATTATCCAGAAACGCGGAAATGACCGCGGTCACTATCTGGAGGACGAAAGACAGGACAAAGACGTTGCCCTTGGCCAGGGCATAGGCCTTGAAAGCCAGGAACTGAAACATGCCCGTTTTTTTCATCACCCCCACGAAGAGCATCATCCCCATGAGCAGGAAGATGACGTTCAAGTCGATGGCTCCCATGGCGTCGTCAAAGGAGATGATGTAAAAGGATTTGTCCCAAGACCCCAGGGTGTAAGTGACGAACAGAATAAGGGCCGCGCCTAGGAAAGACACCAGGGTACGGTGCATCAACTCCAGGGAAATGACCACATATACCAGCAGCAGGACGAGGGCGGCGATCCAGAAGCCCGCGGTCGTGGTGCGGTTCAGGGTAAGGTTCTGGACCGCCTGGAAGAGTTTGTTGCCCGCGGCGTCCACCCCCGCCTCCACCACCTTCACCGGGGTGGCCGGAATGGGCTTCCAGGAGGGTTTGGAGGCCTGCACCTCCACCTTGGCCGCGGGCAGGGTCCCGGCGGGCAGCATGAAATCCGCCACATAGCCCCCGGGCTTGCCGGTGGTTATTTCCGCGTCTTTACCCGTGGGTTTGACGTGCCGGCCGTTAACCAGCACTTCCACATCCACTTCCTTGAGGCCCTTGCTCATGGGATTGGTGACCAGCCCGGACACCGCCAGGTGGTCGCCGGCGGGGGCCGGAGCCGCGAGGCCGGCCGGGACAGCCAGGGCTCCGGCGATTAACAGGAAAATCAGGATATTGAGAAAGGAAACCATCCTCTTACGCATTTTCAATCCCCTTTAAACATCGCGTGATTTGTCATGCAGCCGGAGAAAACCGGGCCTCACGAGGCCCGGTCTCCCGGTCTGAGGAAATTATTTCGGCGACAACACCGGCATACCCATCATCGGCCAGAGGAAATAGCAGAACACCGCCAGGAAGGCCATGAGGACGAGGCTGGGGATCCAGCCATAGATGAAAAACTCGCCCGCGGTGAACTGCTTACTCTCATAGGCGATGGCATTGGGCGCCGCGCCGATGAGCAGGTTAAAGGGCATACCCGCGGTGGCCAGCGACGCGAAGAAGATGACTTCCGGGGCAACCCCCAGATATCTGGCGATGACCAGGGACACCGGCAGGGTAATGGCGATGGCCGCCACGTTCATAATGAAGTTGGTCATGCAGAGGACAAAGAAGGCGATGGCCAGGACGAACACCAGCCAGGGAGCCTTCTGGAACCAGCTTACCCAGCTCACGGCCATCCATTCCGCGGCCTTGGTGTCATAGAGGCAGTAACCGATGGACATAGCCCCGCCGAAGAGCAGGATAATGTTCCAGGGGATGGTCTCCATGTCCTCCACTTCTAGAGTGCGGGTGAGGAAGAAGAGCACGGTGGCGACGATCATGATGGCTGCGCGGTCCATATTTTTGAAGAAGGGGATGGGTGAGAAGGATTTCATCATGAACAGGAACAGGACCACGAGGACCATGGCGATGACGAACTTTTCCTTGCTGTTCATGGGTCCCAGTTCTTTTCCGAGGGTGGCCACCCGCTCCCGCAAGCCCTCAATACGCGGCCTTTCGGGTTTGAAGAAGGTAATGATGATGAGCCAGATAAAGAACACCATGATCGCTCCCAGGGGGAGCATGTACCAGATAAGCTGGAAGAAACCGATTTCCGTGCCGCCTGTGAACTTCTGGAACATGCCGGCGCCGGCCACCGCCCGGGCTGACCCCAGGAAGGTGATGACCGAACCCGCGCCCGCTGTCCAGGCCATGCCGATGAACAGGCCTTTGCCGAACCGGGTGGGCTGGTCGGACTCACTATAAAGGGAATGGATGGCCACCAGCAGCGGGAAAATGGCCGCGGCCACCGCGGTGTGGGCCATGAGCAGGGTCATCCCGGCAATGATGAGGAAAGTGCCCAGGAGGATGAAATTGGTATTTTCGCCCACGATGTTCAGCATCTTGTAGGCCATGCGCTTGGTCAACCCGGAGACCGAGAAGGCTAGACCCATGACCACGGAACCGAAGATAAACCAAACGGAGGGATCGAAGAAGTCTTTCAGGGCCTGATCAGCCGTGCGGATCATAAAGATAGTCTGGAACAGGCCGATGGCGATGGCGGTGGCCCCGATGGGCATCACCTCGAAGATCCACCAGACCGCAGCCATGAGAAAGAGGCCGATGGCCATGCGGCCTTGGGGCGGCAGGGGAAAGTGCTTGCCGGAGGGATCTACTGCGTCCCCTAAATCCGACATGAAATAGAAGAGGAAAAATAAGGCCAAGCCCAGAACTATGAAGGCGATGCGCTTCCAATCGATGACAATCTTCTTGGGCGCAAGTTTGATTTCTTCGGGCATCTCCGGCAGGCCGGCGCCTACGGGCATTTTCCTAATATCTTCAACCATGGCAACTAACTCCTTCTCGGTTAGAGGTCCGGGGAAGGTTATTCGCCCAGCACCATTTCGGAGATCTCTTTGAAGAGATCGCTCAAGCGCACCATGCCGGCCACCTTGCTATCCTGGATCACCGGCATCATGCCCACGTCTTCCTTGATCATCAGGAAGATCGCCTTGCCGACGGGGTCGTTGCCCTGGATGGTGGCTCTGATGGGACTCATGACTTCGCTCACCGGTTTCTGGGAGGCCTCTTTCAGACCGGGTCCGAACAGGTCCCCCATCAGAACGGTAAGGCTGGGGTCGGCTTTGATTAAATTGGTCTCATGCAGGAACCGGGGCTCCAGCCCTTTAATGATGTCCCGCAGGGTCAGGATGCCCATAAGCTGGTATTTCTCGTCAAACACCAAAACTGCCCGGGGCTCAAATTGGCCTTCGAATTTAATGCTCGTTTCCCGGACTATGGCCATGGCCTGCCGCAAAGAGAACCAGTAAGGGATGTGGGGGTAATCCTCCAGGGGGATCATTAAATCCTTCACTTTCTTGTCGTACGGCATGGGAACCTCCATCTCGGTTAATTTTTCCGACCAGAAGAATCTTGAGCGCCTCTGGTCAGCTTCGGGAGCGGATATTCGATGTCTATTCTTTTAGCAATGGGCAGATTAAAACGGGGTTAAAAAGGGGGAAAGGTCCGTTAAATTTGCGTTAAAATCGTGCATTATTTCACAAGACCCCTGGCGGGCCCGCGCTTCCCCTTGACTTTTGCCAGTCGCTCCATTAGAAAAGAACTACATTTTTGAAAATTTGCGACAGGGCCATGCGGAGAGGATGATATGCCTTACCAGAAGAACGCCAAGGATTTGATGATTCCCCTGGAGGATTACCCGCACATCCCCTACTGGTTCACCCTGCGGCAGGCTATGGCCATCATCCGGGAAGCGACGGTAAGGTTCGAAGCCGGCTTCGAACCCCGGGCGGTCCTGGTGTTCGATGAGCAATACCAGCTTATGGGGATCGTGGCCTTGCGGGATATCATCACGGGTCTGGAACCCAAATTTCTTCAGGAAACCGGCCTGATCAAGATGGACCCCAGCCTGACGGTCTTGATGGGAGACTTCTTCGGGCCCAAAATGAAAGAGCAGTCCCAAAGGCCGGTGAGCGAAGTCATGAAGCCCATCAAGGTCACCGTCAACGCCGAGGATCCCATCACCAAGCCTCTTTATTTCATGATCAAGGAAAACGTCAGCCTGATCCCGGTGATGCAAAGCGGCAAGGTGGCCGGCATGCTCCGCCTGAGCGATCTGTTCGGCGAAGTCTCCAAGATTGTCCTGGGCGAATAGGTTTCAATCCATTCTAAAACTGCTTTTTTTGTCACCCTGAGCGCCGCAAAGGGTCTAGGCCGGCGAATACGCTAGATTCTTCGCTGCCTCAAAATGACATTCTGTGCGAATCGGGGTTTTCCAATACTTTGCCGGAAAAATCCCTGACCCGGCCGCCCGGTCCGCCGGCTTGACTGGACAGTCTAACTTAGCTTAGAATTTCAGCAAAGTATCCACCCCATCTCTCCCCAACCCCGGAGGACCTTCCCCTGAAACGCGTCTGGCAACGCCTCATTAAACCCGGCCGGGAAAGCAATACTCAGGCGGCCTTAGCGGCAAAATACGCCAATTTCCAAAGGCTGTTGGCTGCCAACAATGCGGTGTTGAGCCTGATGACCGACATGGAGGAAAAGCTGTCGGGCGATTTCCTCTTCGATCTCCAGTATATCCGGGCCAGCGTTAGCCAACTGGCCCAGGAGACCGCCACTCTGGTAGAGGCCTTGAATAACCTTGGAGACCACCGGTACGAGGCTTTGGTCGAGGCCCATCGGCGCATCATCAGCGAGGTGGAAGATGTTTTAAGCCGGCGGCGCGACATTCCCCAGGCTCCCCTGACCATGTCTTTTGATCAGCTCTCCCTGGACCTGGCGGAAATGGTGGGGGGCAAGAATGCCAACCTGGGAGAGGTGAGAAACCGGGTGCATCTCCCGGTGCCGCCCGGTTTTGCCATTTCGACGTATGCCTACAAGCTGTTTCTGGATCACAATCAACTGGCGACGCGCATCCCCGATCTGCTGGGAGGCTGGCGGATTGACGACCTGGATAGTCTGGCTCAGGTCAGCGAGAAATTGAAATCCATGGTGCACCAGGCCCAGGTCCCCCCGGACCTGGAGGCGGCCATCCAGACGGCTTATGGAGAATTATGTCGACAGGACCAACAACACCCCCTGGTCGCCATGCGTTCCAGCGCCGTGGGGGAAGACCTGACCCTCACCTTTGCCGGCCAGTATGCCACCTATCTCAATATTCCTCCCGGCGAACTGGTCAGCCGCTATAAGGACATTGTGGCCAGTTTATTCACTCCGCGGGCCTTGTTTTACTATAAAAACAAGGGCTTCAAGGAAGAAGAAATGGCCATGGGCGTGGCCGTGCTGCCCATGATTAACGCCAGGGCCAGCGGAGTCCTCTTTACCCGGCAGCCGGAAGCCGCGGATCAGGAAGCCATGCTGATCAACGCGGTCTGGGGACTGGGTAAGTACGCGGTGGGGGGAGTGATCAACCCCGATCACTATCTGGTATCCTACCAGCCTCCGGGAGAGGTCATTGAACAGCGCATCCCGCCTAAAGAGGTGATGCTGGTGAACGTGGCCGGGGGCGGGGTGCAGGAGGCGCCGGTGCCGAAGGAGTTGGTCAACGTCCCCTGCTTAAATCAGGCTCATTTGCAGCAGTTGGCCAGGTGGGCAGCCACCCTGGAAGCCCACTATCAGCGGCCCCAGGATGTGGAGTGGGCCCTGGATTTTGAGGACCGGCTCTGGTGTTTGCAAAGCCGGCCCCTGCAATTGCCGGCCAGGCGGAGCCCCGAGGTCAAGGCCAGGACTTTGAAACAATACCCCGTGTTGCTGGACCAGGGGAGCATTGCCTGCCGGGGAGTGGGAGCCGGTCCGGTGGTCCTGGTGCGGCGGGATGAGGATCTGCGAAATTTCCCGGCCGGCGGGGTCCTGGTGGCCCGGCACACTTCCCCCAAATATGTGACGGTTATGCCCCAGGCCGCGGCCATCATTACCGACGCCGGCAGCCCTACCGGCCACATGGCGCTCCTGGCCCGGGAATTTCAGGTGCCCACCATCCTCAACACCGGCAGCGCCACCCAGATCCTGCAACCCGGCCAGGAAGTCACCGTGGATGCCAATTTCAGCAACGTCTATGCCGGCATCATTGCCGAATTGCTGGAGCCCCGCCGCGCCAAGACCAATGACCTGGCCGACAGTCCGGTGTTCCGCACCCTTGAGGCGCTGCTGAAAAAAATAATCCCTCTCAATCTCATTAATCCCCAAAGCGACACCTTTTCGCCGGCCGGCTGCCGCACCATTCATGACATCGTGCGCTTTGCCCATGAATTTTCCATGCGGGAGATGTTCAAACTGACGGAAAACGAGGTCGAGGGCGGCGGGGAGGTAGTCAACCTGGAATCAGACCTGCCTTTTAAGGTCTGTATCCTGGACCTTGGCGGCGGTTTGAAACGGGGCTGGAAGCGCAAAGTCCGGCCCGAGCAAATAACCTCTCTACCTTTCAAGGCCTTTTGGCAGGGCCTCACCGCCATGCGCTGGCCTAAGGGCAAACCCGCGGGGACACAAAGCCTGAAATCCGTGTTTGTCAAAAGTGAGGAAGAAGTGGCCCAGGGCGCCGATCCCTACCGGGATCAGAGCTATGTGGTGCTTTCCGAGAATTATATGAACTTCAGCATTCGCCTGGGATATCACCTATCCACGGTTGAGGCTTACGTCAGCGACCAGATCAACGATAACTATATCACCTTCACCTTCCGGGGCGGCGGTTCGACTCCGGAACGTCGGGAGCGCCGGGCCCGGCTGATCGAAGCCATCATCGACCGCATGGACCTCAACTATCAGCGCAAGGGGGACACCATTGAGGCCAAACTGGCCAAATACCCCCGGGAGCAGATGGAGCAGCGCCTGATTTGGTTCGGCAAACTCACCCTCTACACCAAGCAACTGGACATGGTGCTGTTTTCCGAAGGCATCGTGGACTGGTACATCAAGGATTTCATTCGGGAGCACATCGAGACTTCGAAAGGAAAATAGACGCACTTAAGCCGCATGCCGATTATTTCGACCTTTATGATTGGCCCTCCCCCAGCCCTGCTCTCCAGATCATATCTAAATTTTTCGGCCCTGCCGATAACTGTCCATTGTGGCAAGTGAGCGCGATTTGCCGATGCTTTCCTGATGAGAGGTATGGACAAGCGTTTCTTACCCAGCCCGTTTCGAGCTTTTGAGCAAAAAATGTAGGTTAAGGGAAATTTGTGCTATCCTACTCTCACCAGACGATTTGGCTGCAAATTAAAGAAACCTTTTCGAGATTAGACCCAGGATGGGATTCCGAAACCTTTTTTTGAATGCGCTGGCCAAGGTTCCTTCATGATCTCAGGCTAAGCCCCAAATAAAGGCTTGCGGCAACCTGAACATGGGAGAATTACCGTCATGTTGAAAGACCGGTCATTCTTGCGGTGCTGCCTCCGCTTCAGTCTCGCAATCGGCCTTATGTTCGGATGGGCGGCTTGGGCCCAGGCCATGCCGGCCCAGGTCATCATCATTCGCCATGCGGAAAAGTATGAAGACCGCCGCCAGATTCATCTCAGCCCGATGGGGCGCACCCGGGCCCTGGCGCTGGTCCAATTTTTCCAATCCGATCCCCGAGTCCTGGAGTTCGGCCGGCCTGTGGGGATTATCGCCCAAAGTCCCTCCCCGAAAAAAGCCACCCGTCGCTGTTTAGAAACCGTCACGCCCCTGGCCGCCGCCTTGAAACTGCCGGTGGTTTCCCAATTCACCTACGGCCAGGCGGAAGAAATAGTCCGGTGGCTGAAGGAACAGCGGCAATATGACGGCAAAGCCGTCCTGATCTGCATGCAACATCTGGAAATTGACGAATTGGCCCAGGCGTTGGGAGTCCTCGACCTCCGGCCTCGCAACTGGCCTCATGAAACTTATGACCGGATGTATATTTTAACCTATGCCCCAGACGGCAGACTGCTCTCCTTCCGCAACCTGCCCCAGCGTCTGCTGTTCGGCGATTCTTACCAGGCCGTGGCCGGGCGGACCGCCCGGGACCAGGCAGAGGTGAGGTTCAGCCAAGTTTATCGGGTGAGCCCGCGTCAAACCGCGGTCGGTCAAACCAGCCCGGCGCCGCGCTGGCAATTTGCCTTAAGCGCCAAAATTAAAGGGGATTTTTCCGATTTCAATGATGAGACTATTCCGGTACTGCGCCTGGGCGGGTTCTGTTTCGGTTATTATCTAACTACCCTGGGCTATTTAAAGAAATATCCCCACGCCGTCGTGAAGATCGAGGCGCCAGCGCGTTCCGGTTCCCTGATCTACCGCTACACCGCCAAGGCCAGGGGGGCTGAACGCACTTATGCCTGGGTCTCCTTTGCCTGGGATAAACAAGCTTTGCGGGTCGAATTCAGGGCCGACGTGGATGAGGGCAGCCTTACCCCGGAAATCGACCTGCCCATCACCCTGGAGACCGACAAGCCGATAGGGCTGATCGTGGGCTCCGCGCCTTGCTATGTGGCTTTCGGCCCCAAGAAATTTCAGGCCCCTAACGGACTGAATTATCAGGGCCTGGGTGGGGAAACTCCCCCTCCGGCTCCCCCCGGCTCTTATCAGGCAACCCTGAGGTCCGCGGGCGGCTTTTTACTGGAAAAACCCGCGGAGCCGGAGCCCCAGGAAGCAGGCGCATGGTCCGGGGAACCTAAGGAAAAGTAGCGCGTGACTGTGGCCTTACAAGACATGTGGTCCCGATTGACCAGAATCAGTCTGTCCTCCTATATTCTCCTCAGCCTGATTCTGGGGGTGGCGGTCGGCCTGTTTTTCGGGGAGATGGTCCGTTCATTGGACTTCATCGGCAAGGCGTTCATCAAGTTGCTGCAGATGGCCGTGCTCCCCTATATCGTGGTCTCCCTCATCCATGGGTTGGGCAGCCTGTCCAGGTCCGACGCCAGGCTCATCGCCACCAAGGGCTACAAGGTCCTCTTGTTCTTGTGGACCGTAGGCCTGATCGTTATCTTTGTCTTCCCCCTGGCCTTTCCCCTGGTGGAGACCTCCGCCTTTTTCAGCGAAGCGGATGTCCTTCCCCCCAAAAAAATTGACTTTCTTAACCTCTACATTCCCACCAACATCTTCAGGGCCTTGGCCGAAGGGACCATCCCGGCTATCGTGGTCTTCAGCGTCTTTTTAGGCTTTGCTCTCAGCCGCATCGATAAAAAAGAGACGTTTTTGAATGTCTTTGCCATTTTGGCCCAGGCCCTGTCCCGGGTCACCCAAATGATCATCAAGACTGCCCCCTTGGGCGTCTTCGCCCTCACCGCGGTGGCGGCCGGCACCCTGACCTTCGAGCAGTTACAGCGGCTGCAGGTTTATTTTGTCTGTTATATCTTGATGGCACTGCTCTTGACCTTTGCGATCTTGCCCGCCATCATCAGTTGCTTTACCACCTTCACCTATAGAGAGATCATTAATTGCTCCAAAGACGCCCTTATCCTGGGTTTTGCCACGGGCAACAATTTTGTGATCCTGCCCCTGATCTCGAGTAAATCTATAGAACTATTGCAAAAAGCCAATCCGAAGGGTAAACCGACCTCCACCATCGTGGATTCGGTGCTGCCCCTGGCTTACTGTTTTCCCAGCCTGGGCCGGATACTGGATATTTTCTTTATCGTGTTCGTAGCCTGGTCGGTGAACTATCACCTGAGCCTAGTGCGACACCTCGATCTCGCCCTGGCAGGCATCATGAGCCTGTTCGGCTCCCCTAAAGTGGGGGTGCCTTTCTTATTGGATTATCTGAAACTGCCCGCCTCTTATTTCGACCTCTATATTATCTACGATGTGGTCACCCGGAAATTTAAAGTCTTGGTGCAGGCCATGAGTTTTCAGACGGTAACGTTGATCCTGGCCTTCGCGATGATCAACAAATGGTCTTTTAGCTTCAAAAAAATCTCCGTGGCCTTGCTCACCAACGTGGTTCTCATCGGCGCTTGCCTGATGGTGGCTACTGTTGGCCTAAAATATATCGTGACCAATGTCTATCACGAGGACATCGTCCTCAAGAGCATGGAGATCCCGGATTCGATTCCGGCCAAAGTTTGGCGTTCCCCTCTTGGGCCGCTGCCACCAGGCGGGGGAACAGCAGGGACCTTATCCAGGATCAAGGAACGCGGGGTCTTAAAAGTGGGATATAATGCCGAGGCCCTACCCTTTGCCTTTTTTAACCAGAAGGGGGAACTGGTCGGATACGATATCTTCATGGCCCACCAACTGGCCCGGGACCTGGGGGTCACCCTGGAGTTCATCCCGGTGGAACGCAACATGATGGACCGGTCTATAGAGAGGGGTATTTGTGATATTGTCATGTCCGCGGTGCCCATCACCGCGGCAGAACTGGGAAAGGTGAATTTCACCGATCCTTATCTGGACATGAATGCAGCCTTCATTGTCCGAGACTACCGCAAGAAGGCTTTTCGCACTCTGAAAAGCGTCCGGAAAATTCCTCACCTGCGCCTTGCCGTGACCCCGGCCAACTCTCAAGCCGAGAGACTGCAGCTGAAAAAAAATTTCCCCAATGCCCAAATAATTGAGCTGGCTTCGATCAAGGATTTTTTCACCCAAGCCGAGGTGGCTGACGCCTTATTGACTACCGATAAGATCGGCAAAGCCTGGGCTCTGCTAGACCCGAAATTCGGCGTGGCCGCTCCCCATCCCGTGATGTTTCGTTATGATCTGGCCTATCCCGTGGCCATCACCGCGGGCGACCATGCTTTCCTGGACTACCTCAACCAATGGCTCCGTCTCCAAAAAACGAGCGGCACGGCTCAGGCACAATTTTCTTACTGGGTTCTGGGCAAAACCCCTCTGCGCCAGACCCCTCGCTGGTCCATTGTCCGCAATGTGCTCCACTGGACTAGATGAGCCGATTTCAAGGAAAAGGCTTTCCCGCACTGCGTTGATATCCGCTTTCTAGGTGCGACAGGCTACCCGGTAAGTAATGCAGATATAAATTTTGTTTGAAGCCTAGAAGGTCGCGTTCAGGATCTCCACCTTGCCGGAATGCAACAAATACTTGACCACCACCAGATCCAGGCGTCCCCGGTCCAGGGCCGCGGCGATGACCCGGCTCTCCCGGCGCAGGGTTTCTTCCAGTGATTTCAGGTGCTGTTCCGTGGCCTCTTCCACCAGGTCATGGCCGCTCTTGCCGGATAACCGCGCCTGAGCCGCAGCCGGGGCAATCTGCTTAACGATCGACTCGATATAGCTTTCAGCAGCTTCCGGGTGGGCGACGGCCGCGGTGACCGCACCGCAGCCTTCATGGCCCTTGATGACCAGGAGAGGAACGCGCAGATGCCCCACCGCGTATTCCAGGCTGCCGATACTGGTGGGCTCCAGCACCAATCCCGCGGTGCGCACCACAAACAGATCGCCTAAACTCTGGTCAAAGATGATTTCCGCCGGCACCCGGGAATCCGAGCAGCAGAGCACCGCGGCTTCGGGTTGCTGGCCCTGGGTAAGAGTCCGCCTTAAATCCAGTAAGTTTCGCCCCTGGAACAGTCCCTGGACAAAACGCATATTACCGGCGATGAGCCGCTGCCATACCTGTTTACCGTTGAGCCCCTGCGGGGAATGTGCCATCGGTATCTCCAAATCTTTGAAACCAAATTTATATCTATTGCCCTTCGCTGACTGCTGAAAGCTGATAGCTGACAGCTAAAAGCTATTCTCCTTCCAGCCGCTTCTTCAGTTCCTTATTCTGCAGAGCCATTTCGCGCCAGCGCATGGCCCTGTCAATGGCCAGCAGAATCTGTTCTTTCCGAAAGGGTTTGCTGATGTAATCAAAGGCCCCCTTGGCCATGGCCGCCTCGGCGGATTCCATGGAACCGAACGCGGTGATCATCAGGACCAGGGCGTCTGAGTCCCGCTGTTTGGCCAGGGCCAGCAATTCCATGCCGTCCAGGCCCGGCATCTTCAGGTCGGTCAGAATCAGGTCAAACTGTTCTTTGCCCAGCAGCTCCGCGGCCTCCAGCGGGTTGTTGGTCGTGATCACCTGATGGGTAGTGTAACCCTCGATGATCATCTTGAGCAGAGACAGCATGTCCAATTCGTCATCTACGGCCAGAATCCGTCCCATATTTTCCCTGATCTCCTTACTTTTTGGCGCCCTTGGCGGTCACCGTGGTTTCCGGCTGCAACGATACAAAAAACGTCGTGCCCCGGTTGCCTTCCACCGCTTCCTGAACCCGCGTCTCGAACCGGATATTACCGCCGTATTTATTGACGATAGCGTAGCTGACGGCCAGACCCAGGCCGGTGCCTTCTCCCACCTTCTTGGTAGTGAAAAATGGGTCGAAGATGCGGTCGGCGATTTCCTTGGGGATGCCGCTGCCGGTGTCGGCAAAAATCGCCTCCACCATCTGGCTATACGGGTTGACCTTGGTAATGACCGTCAGCTTGCCGCCCTCCGGCATAGCCGCCACCGCGTTATTTACCAGGTTGATAAACACCTGCTGCAGTTCCCCGGAATCGCCGTGCACCTGGGGCAACTCCCGGGCCAGACGCATATCCAAGTCTATCTTATGGGTGAGCAAGCTATTCTGAACCAGGGACAACACCGTTTCAATATCTTTGTTAAGGTTGGTGAATTCTTCCTGCTTGGAAGGCTGCCGGGCGTAGGTCATTAATTTTTCGACGATCCTCTTGGCGCTGAGCCCCTGCCGTTCGATGGTCTTGAGAATCTCATGTTCTTTGCCGTCCGGCGGTATGCGGTCCAGTAAGATTTCGGTAAACCCCAGGATGACCCCCAGCGGGTTATTGATCTCGTGCGCCACCCCCGCCGACAGCGTGCCCAGGGACGCGAGTTTTTCGGTCTGGAAGAGTTGTTCCTCCATGCGCTGGCGATCGGTGATATCCCGGGCCATGACCAGCACCCGGTCCACCGTGCGGCCGTCTTCTCCGAACACGGGCACGAAATGGGTGGAGAGCCAATAGACCCGGTCCTTGATGCGCACCGGGGACTTGACTTCCGCGCTCTTCCGGCTGTCCACGACGTCTCGCACTTGCGAAACCATGGCGGCCGCGGCGTCGGCTTCAAAGAGGTCCGAGAGGGATTTGCCCTGCATACCCGCGGCCGGGGTGCCGAAGGCCCGGGCCGCCGAGGTGTTGGCGCTGATGAAGGTCCCCTGGTCATCTAGCAAGAAAATAAAATCCCGGGCGTTTTCCACTACCGATTTGTACTGTTCCCGGCTGCGGCGCAAATCCGCCGTGGTATCATCCACCTCCCGCTGCAATTCCACCGACCAGCGCATTTCGTAGTAGATCACCGCCACCGCGGCCAGAATCAAAGCGAAAATGAGAATTCCTTGAATGAGGAATTGTCTCACATACAGAGAATGGATGGTGCCGTAAACCTCATCGGTGGGCGCCACCACCGCCACCGGCCAGATGCGGGAGCCATCCGGAGTCACCTTGGCATGGCTGTAAGCCACAAATTTGGTCATCTCTCCGAGGACGCCCCGGTGCCAGCCTGAACTATATTGGGAAGTCCCTTCCTCTCCGGCCAACATCTTCGATTTCTGAATCTCGTTGATTTTGCTGAAATTGATCACCGGGTTGCGGCGGCCGCGAGCCGTAAATGCGTCTTCCCCGATAAATTCCCGCTCCGGATGATAAAGAAATACCCCATCGCTATTGAGCACCCAGCAGTAGCCGGTGCGCCCGGAGCGAATGGCGGCGCAGTAGTGGCCGGTGAACTGGCTGGCGTCCACTTTTAACACCAGGACCCCGTCCAGCTTGCCAGTGGCTTTGGGGTGCGACTCGTCCACGCTATCTTCATACACCGGCGTCGCCAGGGTGAAGAACGGTATCTTGTGATCTCCCTGGGACTGGATCACAATCGGCCCCTGATAAATGCGGCCGCGGTTGGCGGGGTTCCGGGCCCAGAGGGCCTCCGGGAAGTTGGTGAAATCCTGATCGACGATACGCGGGCCCTTAGCGTCCAGGATGTAGGCCCGCCTGGCATGGGGACCCTCAAAATCTACCCGCATGATGGCCGTCACCCCCAGCTTGGAGAGGTCGTTGAAACTGACCTGCATGCGGTTGGACCAGGCCACGGTCTCCAGGTATTGAATAGCCGGAGAGTAATTGAGGATCTTGAGCTCCCGCCGCAAAAATTCCAGACCGTCTTCGATTTGCCGGGCGGTGGTCTTGGCCAGGATCAGCTGTTGCTGCTGGAAATCTTCGGAAACGATCTCGCGAGTGCGCTGCAGGGACAGCAGCCCCAACACAAAGGCCACCGCCAGCAACAGCACCACCAGCAGGCCCAGGCCCTTGAGGAGTCGCCGAATATTGAACTTACCAGTCGGGTCGCCCATGATGCCTCGATTCTTTTATCCTGGTTAAGGGACAGGATGCAGGTCAACTTGACCTTATCATGCCGCAGATGAAGGTTTGGGGTCAATGGATTTGTGACTCAAGAGCGGTCCCTTGGAACGGCAAGGGACCGCAGCGCGGCGGCGGACGCCGCCAGGGAGGCAGGCCTCAGGGAGAAAAATTAGCGCGGGAAGCTCTTCTCCGGGGGGCGTCGCTCGGGCACATAGACGTGGGGAAATTTCTCTTCGTTCCAGGCCCGGGAGACATAGAGATTACAGTAGCAACTGCCGTACTCGGCGACATCGGGCTCCCGGTAAACACACGGGCAGATGATGTCTTTATCCCATTGGGCGTCATTGGCCGCCAGCCGGCACGGGCAGCACATATAGCCATAGCGCGCTTTGTTGGTCAGCAATCCCTCCAGCAGATCAAAGACCCGTTTTTTGTCTTTATTGAAATAGTAGCCTTTGGCCTCCTGGCTTTTCTTCAAAACCTCATAGAGCTGCTCGACGTTCATGTGATTCCAAGGACCTCCTTGATTTCTTCTTTTTTGAAGCCCACGATAACCTTGCCGCCGACCACCAGGGTGGGGAAAGCGCATTTCGGATTAATCTTTTTAATCTCTTCTAATACCTTTTTCCTCTGCTCCAAATCCAACTTATCTACATCTACACAATCATAAGTCACGCCGCATTGATTCAAAAATTCTTTGGTATCTTTACAGTGGCTGCAAGTGCTCAGCGAATAAAGTTGCACATCACATTGGTCTCTCATGTCTGCCTCTCCGTAAAGAATAATCCTGAATAATTCTGCCGCCTGCCTGGCCGACGACAAAACGCTGCCGAGCTCCCGAAAAGTTTATACCATGTTCTCCAAAATCTGACAACCGCAGGGTCATGGACAAGAACGCCAGGCCTCCTCCGGTCGTCCGCCTCCAGCCGATATTATAATAAGTCCTCTATTTGAGGCCGTCTTTGACGCGCTTGGATTTTTCCTTTATGCAAGTTTGCCGATAATCTTTTCAGTGGTAGTTTTTTTAAAAGATTATCGCTCGCAAGTTCTTTTTCGCGCTATAATGCCGTAGGGTTACATTACAACCGAGGATCCCAAATTATCGATTTTGACACCTGGCGCTAAAACTTTAAAGAAGGCCCTGATTCTTGAGGCCGAGGCATCGTCATAGATTCATCCGAGGAAGCTATGAGTTACCCAAAACCATCCATGACAGCCGGTTCAACCGCGCTGCTGGCAGCCTTAACTATTCTCGGCTTTCTGGGCAATTATTATAGCCTTCCCCTCTTTTTCGGGGCCGACTTTCTCTTCGGCAGCATTGCCGTACTGCTCATTCTCTATTTTTATGGCCTGGGTTACGGCCTGATTGCCGCGGTCATTATCAATATCTATTGTTATTTCCTCTGGGGACACCCTTACGGCTCCCTGAATTTTATTTTGGAAGCTCTCTTTGTGGGGTACCTGCTTCGTTCCGGGCGCAAAAACTTGTTCCTGCTTGACGCCGCCTTCTGGGTGTTTGTCGGCTTGCCTTTGGTGGTGTTGGAACATGCAGTGGTGATGCAGATGGGGACCACCATCACCAGCTTCATCATACTCAAACAGGCTATCAACGGCATGTTCAACGCCTTATTGGCAACTCTCTGTATCACCTATTTGCCTCTAGACAAAATCTTGGATCCCACCCAGACCCGCCGAACTTTTTCCCTGCACGAAACTCTTTTCAATCTCCTCGCGGCCCTGGCCCTCTTTCCCGCCCTGATGCTAACGGTCGTCGAGATCCGGCAGGAGATGAAAGAGATAAAAGGACATATGGAAGCCCAGCTGCGCGGGGTAACCGCGGATGTGCAATCCCACTTGAATTTCTGGTATTTCCGGCACCTGCATGCCGTCACCGAACTGGCCATTTGGGCCGGTAACTCCACGATGACCCCCTCGACGGAGTTGCAGCGGAACACCGAGGTTCTGAGGCAGGCGTTTACTGATTTTGCCGCCCTCCATGTGGAGAATGCCCAGGGCACCGCTATTGCTTTTGCCCGTACGCCCCAGGAAAAGCCAGGCTTCGGCATCGGTCTAAACTTTGCCGATCGAGTCTGGTTCCAAGAGGCCAGGGCGCAAAAACGACCGATTCTAAGCGATGTTTTCGTGGGCAACCGGGCGGTTTTTTCGCCGATCGTGGTCATCGCGGTTCCCATCTTGAGGGACCAGGAATTTTTGGGGACCGCGTCCGGCGTCCTGAACCTGAACCGCCTCGCCTTTATTCTCGAACCTTATAAGAAATTTTGGGGTGTCAACCTCACCGTGACTGATTCTCACGGCCATATCATTGCCAGCACTATTTCGGCCC
Organism: Syntrophobacterales bacterium; assembly: GCA_023229795.1. Classification (GTDB taxonomy): domain Bacteria; phylum Desulfobacterota; class Desulfobaccia; order Desulfobaccales; family 0-14-0-80-60-11; genus 0-14-0-80-60-11. The sequence goes on along the minus strand of JALNYP010000022.1, from coordinate 15,773 downwards.
GCCGCCCCATGGACCGGTTGGATTCGCTGAAGATCGAGGGCTCGCAGCTTAATCAAGGCGCGGTTTACCACCGGTTCCCCTCTGACGAGAACTTGCCCTCCATGACCCGCTGGCAAAAATCCTTTTACGTGCAAGAAACCCGGATGAGCTCAAAGATCCCGTGGACCCTGGTCTTGGAGGCGCCTGTCAGCCCCCTGCAGCAAAAGCTTTATGCCATTTACATACAAAACCTGTCGATCATGGCCTTGCTGATCGTCTGCGTTCTGCTGCTGGCCCCGCCCTTAAGCCGCTGGTTGGCCAATCCCCTGGAAAAATTGGCAAAAGTCACCTCGGACATGCCCTATCAACTCAAACAGCATCGAGACATAGCCTGGCCGAAAAGTTCAGCCAATGAGATGGCGGTTCTTATCAATAATTTTCAGTCTATGGCCCTTATCCTGGAGCAAAATTTCGAAGCCTTGGAGACCCGGGGAACGGAACTGGCCAGAGCCAATGAGGAATTGCGGCGCGAATTCGCAGAGCGGGAGCAGGCCGAAAAATCTCTCCGGGAAAGCGAGCAGCGATTTCGAGATATTGCGCTGAATGCGTCGGAATGGATTTGGGAGGTCAATGCCCAAGGAAAATATACCTACTCCAACGCCGTGGGGGAGAAATTGTTAGGGTATCCCATCGAGGACATCCTGACGAAACATTTCTATGATTTTTTTCACCCGGAAGACCGGGAAGAATTGAAACAAGCCGCGTTCGCGGTGTTTGCCCAAAAACTGCCTTTTCGGGATTTCATCAACCGCAATATCAATGCCCGGGGGGAAACCATATGGGTGCTGACAAGCGGAGTGCCGTTGCTCGATGACCGCGGCAACCTCTTGGGGTATCGCGGCGCCGATAGAGATATCACGAGCCGCAGAGAAACGGAGGCCGCACTTCGGGAAAGGAAATGAAGTACCGGTTGGTGGTGGAAAATCTGCCTGCGGTGGTATTCAAAGGCTACGCAGATTGGCGGACCGAATTCTTTGATGAGAAAGTGCAGGAGTTGACGGGGTACGATAAAGACGAATTCAATTCCGGCAAGTTGAAGTGGTCTGACGTTATCGTCAAGGAAGACCTTCAGGACGCCAAAGAAGCGGTCCGGCAAGCTCTCAAAGGCAACAGGCTGTATGCCCGGGAGTACAGGATTATCAAGCGGGGAGGGGAAATTATCTGGATTCAGGCGAGGGGGCAAATAGTCTGTGACCAGGCGGGCCGGATCGATCATATCAATGGCGTGTTCTTTGATATCACCGATCGGAAAAAAGCCGAAGAGGAATGGACCAAACTAAGCAAACTGGAATCATTGGGACTGTTGGCCGGCGGGATCGCGCACGACTTCAATAACATCCTCATGGGCATCCTGGGCAATCTCAGTCTTTGTTTGATGGATCGCGCCGTCAGCCCCGAAGTGCAGGAAAGATTGACGGAGGCTGAAAAGGCGTGCGAGCAAGCCCGGGCCCTGGCTCGCCAACTGCTGACCTTTGCCAAAGGCGGCTCGCCCATCAAAGAGATTACCGCCATTGACAAAATCCTTAACCAATCCGCCATGCTGGCGTGTCGAGGAACCCAAACCCGGTGCGAATTTCAGCTTGCCTCCGACCTCTGGGCGGTGGAGATAGATACCGGGCAAATAAATCAGGTCTTTCAGAATATTGTGATTAACGCCGTCCAGGCCATGCCCCTGGGCGGGACCATCAAGATTTATGGAGAGAACGTCGCCATCGGAGAAGGCAGCGGTTTGCCCCTCAGACCGGGGAACTATGTGAAGATTGCCATGCAGGATCAAGGCCTGGGCATTCCGGCGGAATATCTCTCGAAAATTTTCGATCCTTACTTTACTACCAAACAAAAGGGTAGCGGTTTGGGTCTGGCTACCAGCTATTCCATCGTCAAGAATCATAACGGGCACATCACCGTGGATTCAACCCTTGAAAAAGGCTCAACTTTTACTATCTACCTCCCGGGCCTCGACCGCAAAATTACCCCGGCGCCCCAGGAACCAGAGGAGTTGACCAAGAGAAAGGGCTCTATCCTGGTGATGGATGATGAGGAAATTGTTCAAAAAGTATTGCACAAGATGCTGGTTAGTCTGGGTTACGACGCATCTTTCGCCGCAGATGGTGCAGAGGCGATCAAAATGTTTGCGGTTGCCCAAGCCTCGGGCCATGATTTTGATGCCGTCATCCTGGATTTAACCGTTCCCGGAGGTATGGGGGGCAAAGAAGCCATGGAGCAGCTACTCAGCCTGGATCCCCAGGTCAAGGCCATTGTTTCCAGCGGTTATTTTGATGATTCGGTTATGGCGGAGTTCAAGAAGCATGGGTTTAGCGGGGTTATTTGTAAGCCCTATACCCTGGCCGAATTGGGGAAAGCTTTGTCCCAGGTAATTGCCAAACCGGATTGATAGTCCACCAGGCAGCTTCCTTTGACGGCCGGACAACGTTACTTTCCTGTCAAAAAACCTGCGCATGCCGACTCTCTCCCCTGAAAAAAATCTCCAAATATCTCCATAATCCGCGCTTGAGGCTCCTTGATCCGGCTAGGGTTGATTCATGGGGCAAACGTCTTATCTTTATCCGGTAGGGCAAGGCGGGAATCGGCTTCAGGCCGCCGGCCTTTGGCCTGCGAGCCCAATCTGCGCGGTTCCGCTAGCTGCCCCTGCCTTGAGACCGGCCCGGCTAATATCCCCGGCTGTAACAGTCTGGATTAGCCATGAGGTTTCCCTTTACTGCGATCATTACTGCCTTTGAGACCGAATTTTCGGTAGGACCATTACCAACGGGGAGGCATCCGTGGGGCACGAAATCTGGGCCATCGGCGTGGATCTGGGCGGCACTAAGGTGAAAGCCGCGGCGGTGGACGCCCAAGGCGCCATCCGTCGGCGGCTTGAGGAGCCCACGGATGTGGACCGCGGCCCGGACGGCATCACCGCCCAGATCGCCCGGATGGTCAGCGAGTTGCGGCGGGAGAGCTCACCTTCTCTCCCCCTGGGCGCGGGAGTCGGGGTGGCCGGCCAGATTGCTAAAGACACCGGGGTGGTGCGTTTTGCCCCTAACCTGCACTGGCGCGAGGTACCTTTCCGGGACCGGCTGCAGGCCGCCCTGAACCTGCCGGTGGTGATCGCCAACGACGTGCGGGCCGCCACCTGGGGAGAATGGCTGCATGGGGCCGGCCAGGGGATTGATGATCTCATCTGCCTGTTCATCGGCACCGGGGTGGGCGGCGGGGTGGTGAGCGGCGGCCGGGTGCTGTCGGGTTGCAGCAATACCGCCGGAGAACTGGGACACATAACCGTGGATTTGCACGGGCCGCCATGCACCTGCGGCAACCGGGGGTGTCTCGAGGCCCTGGCCGGGGGCTGGGCCATCGCCCGCCGGGCTCGGGAGGCCATGAACGATGTCCCAGCCGCGGGCGTGGCCTTCCTTAAAGCCGCAAGGCTCACCGGAGCGGTGACGCCGGAAGACGTAACTACCAGGGTGGTGGCCGCAGCCGCTCAGGCCGGAGACCCCCTCGCCCGGCTCATCGTGGATGAGATGGCCCGGGCCCTGATCGCCGGGTGCGTGGGCCTGGTCAACGCCTTCAACCCCTGCCGCCTGATCCTGGGCGGGGGAGTGATGGAGGGCCTGCCGGAGTTGCTGCCCCGGATTGAGCAGGGCATCCGACCAGCCGCCCTGAACGCCGCCGCCGAGATGCTTTCGGTCCGGCCGGCTGAGCTGCACAACGATGCCGGGGTCATAGGCGCCGCGGCCCTGGCCTTCCAAACCTTTGCAGCATAAATCACTATCGGAGGAAATTATGGAATACACCCAGATTCCGGGAACCGATCTGAAGGTTTCCCGTATCTCTTTGGGGACGTGGGCCATCGGCGGCTGGATGTGGGGCGGCACGGATGAAGAAGAATCCATCCGCACCATCGACGCGGCTATCGACCAGGGGGTCAACCTCATCGACACGGCCCCGGTGTACGGCTTCGGCCGCTCCGAGCAGATCGTGGGTAAGGCCCTGGCCAGGAGCGGCAAGCGCGATCAGGTGGTCATCAGTACCAAGACCGGCCTGGATTGGAAAGATGGCAAGGTCTTCCGCAACTGCTCGCCCGCTTACCTCAGGAAGAATTTTGCCGCCTCTCTGAAAAATCTCCAAACGGATTATGTGGACATCCTCTACATCCACTGGCCCGACCCCCTGGAGCCCTTTGCCGAGACCGCCCGAGTCATGAACGAATTCCTTAAGGAAGGCAGGATCAAGGCCGTGGGGGTGAGCAACTATTCCCCGGAACAGATCACGGCCTTTCAACAGGGAGGCCCGGTACATATCGTCCAGCCGCCCTACAACCTGTTCGAGCGGGCCATTGAGGCTGACCTCATGCCCTTCTGCCACCAGCACAATATCCATCTGATGACCTACGGGGCCTTGTGCCGGGGGCTGCTGTCGGGCCACATGACCCCGGGGCGCACCTTTACCGGCGACGACCTGCGCAACTACGACCCTAAATTCAAGCAGCCGCGCCTGGACCAGTACCTGGCGGCGGTGAAGCAACTGGACGCGATGGCCTGGGAGCGCTTCGACCATCGGGTCCTGCACCTGGCGGTGCGCTGGGTCCTGGACCACGGCTCCCATATCGCCCTGTGGGGGGCCCGGCGCCCGGACCAGATGGACCCGGTGCCCGAGATCATGGGCTGGCATCTGGATCAACCCGCCCTGCATGCCATCGACGCCATTCTCCAAGAGACCGTCAAGGAGCCGGTGGGGCCGGAATTCATGGCGCCGCCGCCCCGAAAGCAGGGCTGAACCCGTTTTGCCGGGTCAGGACCCCCGGGGTGGATACCGCAGCACCCGGTCTTTCAGCAGTCGCTGGTTATACGCGGTGAGCACGTCGTCAATCTTGAGGATGCCCACCACCACTCTGTCACGGGGCGGCAGGACCACCGGCAGGAATGAAAAATTCTTGTGCTGCAGGAGCTTGAGGGCTGTCTCGAAATCATCGTCGGGATGAACGGTAACCGCGTCCGGCGTCTTGAGGTCCCGGGCCGTAAGTAGCTTGGCTGCCTCTTCCCGGGGCCACTGAACCTTACGCAAGTCCCACAGGGTCAGGACCCCGCTCAATTCGTCGTGATCGTCCAGGACCACAAAATTCGGGTAAGGGCTGGCTTCGGCCCGCTGGAGAATCTCCGGCAGCGGGGTGTCATCATGGAGAATCTCCATCTCCCGGCTGAGGTAATCCTTGACGTGCATGGATTGGAGCACATGAACCCCGCGCCCTAAGAAGATCTTGACTCCCCGGCGCAGGAGCTTGGTTTCGTAAGTGGAGTAGCCGTAGAGGGACTTGACCACCATGAAACTGGCGATGCAGCTCACCATCGCGGGCACGAAAGGCCCCATGATGCCGCCGCTCATGCCGGACCCCAGGCAGAGCACCGTGGCCAGATATTTCATGAGCAGCAGCAAGGCCGCGGCGCTTAAGGCGAATTTGCCGGCCAGGCCCAGATTGATGCTGTCATACCCCACCCCCAGGACATACGGCGAGACCAGGGCCAGAGCCCCCAGCCCCAGCCCCCCCAGCGCGGGTTTGAGCCATTCCGGCAGGGTCAGGCCGCGAAACCAGCTATCAGTGGCGTAGATGCCCACGGTAAAGGCGATGGCAATCAGCCCTGCCAGCAATCCCAGCGCCAGATAGACCAGCAGTTCGACGTTCTGATGAAAGACAAAGGGAGCCACTGCGAAGGTGGGAAAGTCCCCGAAAAATTGGCGGGAAATCAAGACTCCGACGATGGCGGCGATAACGATGTGGCCCAAATAGACCACCTCCATATCCGCCAGGATGACTTCGATGGTGAACAGCGCCCCGGCGATGGGGGTGTTGAAGGTAGCCGCGAAACCCGCGGCCACGCCGCAGGCCAGGCAGATGCGGCCCTTGCCCTCGCTGAAGCTGAACAGACGGGTCATGGCCGAGCCGATGGCGGCCCCGAGTCCTACTACCGGACCTTCCCGGCCCACCGAACCGCCGCTGGCGATGGTGAGCGCGGTACAGCCGGCCTTGAGCAAGGCCGAGCGAGGCGACATGTGGCCCTCCCGCAAGGCCGCAGCTTCGATCACGTCGGGGACGCCGGGCCCCCTGGCCTCCGGGGCCCAGAACGCGATCAGCGGCCCCACCGCCAGCCCGCCCAGGGTGGGGATCAGGAGCTTGAGCCACCAGGGCGCCGCCATCACCCGGGCCATAAATTCCCCCTGGCCCGGCCATAATCCCCATTGCCCTACTTTGATGAGAACGAGAAATCCCAGGGTTCCCACCCCGGCCAGAGCGCCGATGCCGATGGACAGGATCAGAGACAGGATCTCTTTGGTTTGGTATCTCAGGCGCATGGGACCGATCAAAAACCCGCGGGCTCAGGAGGGTACGGAGGCCCGCCCCACCTTAAACCAGGCACGGCGCGCTTCAGCCCTGCTCTTCCAGTTCCACCTTGAGGGAAAAGAAATCCAAAAGGTCCTTGAGAGTGACCAGTCCCACCAGACGGCCGTTTTCCACCACCAGCAGGCGGCTGACCCCGCCCTGATTCATCCTGGCCAGGGCCTGGATGGCGTCGGTGTCGGGAGAGATGGTGTTTTCCGGAGAACAGGCGCTGGCCGCTTCCCGAATGGTCTCCCGGCCCCAGGCCTCCCGGGGAATCTCCTTGACCTGGCGGGTGGTAATACAGCCCACCAGCTTATCCCCGGACATCACCGGGAACATCTTATAGTGATGCTTGTAGATATAATCCTCCACCAAATGCTCCACCGTGATGGAATCTTGGACCGTCACCGGATTGGTGTTCATGAACCGGCGTACTTTCTCGCCCTCCAGGGCCTTGCGCACCAGGATCTGCTGGTAGGACATCTGGGCCGCGTTCCTTAAAAACAGCCCGATGAGGAACATCCACAGCCCCCCGATGACGTTGCCGCTGATGAACTGGAAGATGCCCAAAACGATGAGCCCTACCCCGAAGGCGGCGCCGATGGCGGAAGAGACCCGGGTGGCCCAGCGCAGATTATCCTTGGCGCCCCAGAGGATGGAGCGCAGCACCCGGCCGCCGTCCAGGGGAAAGGCCGGCAGCAGGTTAAAGGCCGCCAGGATGCCGTTGATATAGGCGAGATAATAGGTGACCCCGTTGACCGGGGTGGACCAGCCGCTGGCCAGCCCCAGGCGGTAAATCCCGTAAAATATCACCCCAATGGCGATGCTGGACAAGGGCCCGACGATGGCCATCATGAATTCCGCTCGGGCGGTGGGGGGTTCATCGCCCATCTCGGCCACCCCGCCGAAGATAAACAGGGTGATGCCCTTCATCTGCATGCCGAATTTCCGGGCCACCAGGGAATGGCAGAATTCATGGGCCACGATGGACGCAAAGAGGCCCAGGGCCCCCACCACGCCCATAAACCAGTACGTCCCCGGAGGCAGATGCGGGTACATATAAGGGAAGAGTCCGGAGGCCAGGGACCAGGTGATCAACACCGCGATAACGATCCAACTCGCATCGATACGGACCTCGAACCCGAGGAGCTTAAACAACTTCATGCGTTTGCCGAACATTTTTTACCTCCCGCGTGAACTTGGACTTCACCGTGAAATCATCTTTCCCGGACATAAGCTTCATCGCCATTTTGCGCTTCAAACTTGATGCAAAGGTAAGGCCCTGATTCTAAAGAGTCAACAGGTTTTATCCCGACGGCTGCCGCCACGGCGCCCATGGGTGACGGAAAATTGACTGCCTTCCCCCAAAATCAACCGTTCAGCGGTTGCATAGAAGGCCGCCATGATTATTTTATGCTAGAATCCGGCCTATCTTGGGCCTGCCTTGGCCCTTTAACCGACGCCATCTATCAGCTATCTATGAGGGCAGCCCAGGCCGGGGACCTGCCTATTGACGGCGGTCCCGCTTACCAATAGCGCATTTCCGGCATCACCGCCACGTACACCGCTTACCACTTGAGGGAGGATTAGCCATGACGCGCAGAAGGTTTAAATGGCTGTTGGCGCCCCTATTTTTGGGATTAATCCTGGTACTGGGCATGGGGTCTTTTTGGGGTTCCAAAGAAGTTACCGCGGAATCAAAAGTGGAATCCAGCTACTTGCCGGTGCATATCACCGAACCCTTCGCCACCACTATGACCCGCATGCAGGGAGAAAAATCCAAAATCATGGCCCGGCAGATGGAACTCCTGAACAGCCGTTATGACTTGAGCGATCACCCGGCCCCTGGGGTCACCATGACTCGCGGCAAGCCCGTGCAGGCAGGCGTCCGGGCCAAACTGCCCGCGGATATGACCTGGGAAAAACTGGCCGCCCTGACCCCGGAGCAGATCAAAGAGAAGGGACTATTTCCTATCGGCTTCCTGCCCCTGCCCCATCCGAATCAGCCAGAAGGAGGCATGGTTTTTCCCAAGTTTCTTATTGACGAGATCAAAAAGCAGGAAGCCCGGGACCTGACCCGTTTCGACCTGGATTTCGACCTGCCGGACCGCTTCCTGCCGGAATTTCCCCCTGCCATCTTCCTCACCACCCGGCCTGATCTGGGGGACGTCTCCCAGGGTAAACTGGTGACCCTGGACAACTATTACGCCCTGTTTAACGGCATCCTGAACCCCAAGCAGATCGAGGGCCTGCGGCTGCTGTTGACTCCCTTCATGCAGCAGCAGTTCAACCAGACGGAAGACCGGCGTTCCGAGCGGCCCAGCCTCGGCGTGGCCTGTTTCGACTGTCACGCCAACGGCCACAGTGACGCCGCCACCCACCTGGTGGGCGATATCCGGCCGCAGCAATTCCGCCACCGCATCGATACGCCGTCACTCCGGGGTGTGAATATCCAGCGCCTCTTCGGCTCCCAGCGGGCCTTGAAGACGGTGGAGGATTTCACCGAATTCGAGCAGCGGGCCGCCTACTTCGACGGCGATCCGGTCATTGCCACCAAGAAGGGCGTCAACATCCTGGAGCGGGGCTCCCAGGTGCACGACATGGCGGAGTTTCAGGAAATTTTGGACTTCCCGCCTGCCCCCAAGCTGGATGTTCTCGGCAAACTGGACCCCAAGCAGGCCACCGAGGCGGAAATGCGGGGCCAGGCGGTGTTCTTCGGCAAGGGCCAGTGCGCCGATTGCCATCAAGCGCCCTATTATACCGACAACAGCATGCATAACCTGAAGACCGAGCGCTTCTTCAAACCCCAGATGGTCAATGGCCGCATGGCCTCCATGGATGGGCCCATTAAGACCTTCGTCCTGCGGGGCATCAAGGAGTCGCCCCCTTACCTGCATGACGGCCGTCTCCTCACCCTGGAGGATACGGTGGAGTTCTTTAACCTGGTGCTGGGAACCAAGCTGAATCAGCAGGAAAAACAGGACCTGGTGGCGTTTATGCGGGTCTTATAACCAGCGCGGGGGACGCTGGCCCACCTCCCGGCGGCGGGCGTCCCTACCTCACTTCGGGCGGCTGGCTGCCCGCCACGCTGTAGAAATCAGAACTCAGGAATGCGGGGCTGAAGACGGTTCCGCATCCCGCGGTCCAAACTCCGCCCTGGCGTCATAGAGGAACAGGGCTCGCAGCTTATCCCAAAAATCGCCCCCCAGCACAAACAGACTCGCCAGGAAAATAAAGTCTGCGGCCAGGTTGACGTAGAGCCGCGGCGCGGCATGATCCGGCAGCCACTGGGGCAGGTAGGCCATAATATACGTGGGAATGAGCGGGAGCAGAAACATGACCAGGCCCACCCGGTAGCGGGTCCGGCTCACCGGGCTGGGAGGCCTGAGGCGCTTCAGCCAGGCGAAGAGTTTATCTTTGAGATAGAGGAGGTTTTCTTTGCCCAGGCAGATCACCGCCAGGAGGCCCAGAACCTCAGGGCCGCCCACGGTCAACAGGCCGATGATCGCGGCTTTGGCTGCCAGGGACTGGGGCAGCCAGGCCACCAGGATGCCGAACAGAGGTAAAATCAAAGAGAGTCCGAAACAGACCAGCCCCAGATAGAAGCGCAGCTTATGTCTCATAATTCCTTTCACCCGGCCCAAACCGCCCGCTATTGCAGGCTCAGTATCTTGGCATAGACGGTCTGAAAGCCCTGCGGTTTGACGTTAATCAAACCGGAAAACGGCGTATCGAGATCATAAACGAAATAGATACAGGACAACAAGAGGAAGATCGCCATAAACTCAAAGATCAACGATACTACGGTTTGCTGCCGGTTAATATAATACAGGCCAAAAACCACGGAAACCAGGCCGAAGATGAGAATCACCCAGATCGGTGGATAGAGATTGCTTTCTAAAAGGATGGATCGGGCCAGGCGCTGGTGTTCGGCTTCCGTCAGACTGCTGTAAATTTGGCCGATCATATTGGAGTCGCCTTTAAGTTCATAGAGGTCGGACCAGAGGCGGTCGAAAAGCCGGCTGGCCTCAGGGCTCATGGCCCCCTCTTGCATCTGGGGGAATTCCACGTCGATAACCACCTTGAGATACTTCACTGCATCTTGGCGGAAGGCGTCGGATCCAGGCAGGTTTTGGGCAGCACGGTAGGCGATCATGATGTCATCGGCTTCCCGGGTGACGTCCGCCTTGGCCGTAAGAAACGCGGACCACAGGGTGACTATGGCAAAGCCGATGACAAAAGCATACAGCGTGGTGTAGAAATTGAAGACAGAAGAGCGGATGTCTTCCTCACCGCGCTTTCCCGGCCCCATTTTTCGACGAATCAGCATCAGACTTGCCGAAACGACCACACTGATGGCCGTGATCAGAGAAAACAGCACCAAGAAGGGATTCACCGCCTCATTCCTCCTTCCGACATGTTGTCGGGTTCGCCAGGTAGTTTTCCATTATAGATGAGGGCCCCGGATTCGGCCAAGATCATTCTGCCGGGAGGCAGGGAAAACCCGGATGAGACCGTCGTGAGGCTCAGCCTGCTTTGCCGGTAAGGCCCGCCCATATCTTAAAATTGGCCTTGACATTATCCCCCGGGAGCTTAATTTAAGTTCTGCGGAATAAGTTCCGTTATATTTCAGAAAAAGAAAGGGTGGGAATAATGTGCGCAAAACGGATTTTCTTCAGTCTGGCCATGGCGGCCCTCCTCCTGCTGGCGGTCTCGCCGGGGAACACCCAAGGACCTTATTACCCTGTCGGCACCGTGTCCATTGACATGACCAGCTTCGCCGCGGGCATCGGCTTCAGCTCGGGGAGCGGCGTCCTGCGGTTCGAGGGGAAGACCCATCTCTTCAAGATCGATGGCCTGAGCGTCGGCAATGTCGGAATTGCCTCCATCAGCGCGGTGGGCAATGTCTACAATATGACGAGTCTCCGGCAGTTTGCCGGCAATTATGCCGCGGTGGGCGCCGGCGTTACCCTGGCCGGAGGGGTGGCTGGCCTGAAAATGCAGAATCAAAGCGGCGTGATCATCAACCTCTACGCAGTCCAGCAGGGGGTCCAGCTGAACATCGGACCCCAGGGCTTTAATATCTCCATGTAAGAGAAGCCATTGTTAAACTGATTTCGGCAGTCATTCTCAGTGAAGATTCAAGGGAAGTGTCCAGGGGGATTATATAACACTTCGATAATCCCCCCTTTGAAACGGATTTAAAGGCGCTCATCTTCGGAGATTTTTTAATAAGATATTGCCGTAACATAAGATTGCTGATAACAGATTTTTGAAATCATGCGCAATGCCTCCTGCCAATCTGGCTACCGTTTCCATCTTTTCGTCATAAGAACACCCCGCACTGGGTCCCCTCCATCAACAGAAAAAGGCTATTCCTCTATTCTTCACGGAGCCTTTAAGATCCCTGAAAAACTTCTTTATGATCAAGACGGGATGGGAGATAATGTATGGTAAAGCCAATCAACTGTATGGTATAACCGAACAATCATGGGGACCCTTAGTGAGATATTGTCATCCCGGGTGAGGGCGGAAATCTTTCGCCTGCTTTTCGGCCTGGACGAAAAAGAATTGCACCTGCGGGAGATGGAGAGGCAGGCGGACCTCTCTCTGGGCACCATCCGGCAAGACCTGCAAAAGCTGGTGAAGCTAGACCTGGTGACGACCCGCCGGGATGGAAACCGCCTCTACTTCCGGGCCAACACGGATCACCCCCTGTATCCGGAAATTCGCAAGCTGGTGCTTAAGACGGCCGGTTTGGTGGAGATTTTCAAGAGCGTCCTGGACCGGGAAGGAGTGGAATTGGCCTTTGTCTTCGGGTCCCTGGCCAGCAATAGAGAGAAAGCGGCAAGCGACGTGGACCTCATGGTGATCGGCACCGTCGGCCTCCGCTCATTATCGAGTTGGCTGTCAAGAGTCACGGAGCAAGTCGGAAGGGAGATAAACCCCCATACCCTGACCGTGGAAGAATTTCGTCGCCGCCAGGAAAAAGGTGATCATTTCTTAGCCAATGTCCTGGAGTCCCCCAAGCTGTTTATCATAGGTAACGAAAATGACCTTGCAGCAATGGGCCGATAACGGCTGGCTTGAACCTCATGTCACCTCGCCGGAGGAGATTGCCAACCTGCTGGCCATCGTCGATCGTGACCTGGCAGACGCTGGCGGGGGGATTTCTCCGGACTGGCGCTTAGGCATCGCCTATAACGCGGCCCTGAAACTCTGCACGATCCTGCTCTACGCCGAGGGCTACAGGGCTGCCCGGACGCTGCAGCATTACCGCACCATCCAGGCCTTGCCGCTGATCCTGGGCCCTGAGCATCGAGCCGATGCGGACTACCTTGATGCCTGCCGGAAAAAGAGAAACATCGTGGAATATGACTACGTGGGGGGCGCCACTGAGGATGAAGCGTCAGAGCTGGCAAGCTACGTTCTGGAGTTGCGAGAGAAGGTTCTGGCCTGGCTCAAGGAAAACCATCCGCCACTGCTTAACCTGAAATAGCCGAGACTTGACCAGGATTTCTTGAGTTTGGGCGAGGCCAGCGTGGACCCCGCCCAGTCAAGCTGCTATCCATATAAATTCTCGATCCATCTTACCGCTTCCACATCACTTACCTTGCCCAGATACCTTTGGGTGGTGGAGAGATTGGCGTGCCTCAGGATGACCTTACTAACGATCTCCACGGGCACACCGGAGCGGGAGGCGTACGTGGCTGCATGGCGCCTTAAGTCATGTGGCCTTAAATGAACCCCCACCAGAGTGCCGGCCTTTCGGACCATTACCCTGGCCGCGGTATACGAGATCGGAAAAATCCTTTGGTCGCCTTCGATGCCCCTTGCTCTGATGTAGTCCTTCAACCTGTCGGCCAGCTTTTTGGGGATAAAGACCGCTTCTGAGCTTTTCCCGCTCTTGGGATTTCTGATGATGAGTTTTTGATCGTCGACATCACCAGCAATGAGTTTTAGGACCTCGCCCACTCGCATACCACCCCGGGCCATGAGTTCCAGCATTAGACGGTTTCTGACTTTGATGGTGCGGAAGATGATCTCGTCGATGGTTTCTTTCTCATGGATTTCCCAGCGTCCTAGTTTCTCCGGCCGAAACAGCTTCTTCAGCATAGGTGTGTCACAAGGATTGGGGAGCTGAGTATCCACGTTATTGCGGATGAAATTGAAGAAGGCTTTGAGGTAGGAATAACGGGTGTGCTTGGTTAACTGTTTGCAGCCTTCATTCAGCCCGACTAGAAAGGAGAGAACTTCGTCGGGCGAGATTGACTCCGGCTCCCGGTCAGAAAATTGGTCCCGAAACTTTGATAACAGGGACCCATAGGAACGGTTCGTATTTTTTTTGGGAGTTCAGCCGATGGTAATCCAGGTAAAGGTCGATTGCCTTGGCTACTTTCATGCTGCACCTCCTGATTTTGATTGCATCATGCCGATGCGGATAGCCAAAATATATCAAATTTTTTCATGGAAATCAGATATGTTTTGGCGCTGGCAAGTTATCAGCTATATATGATAGCTTGTCATTGGTGATTGATATTTGAGCGCAGTGATGCAAAATCCAAAAGATGAAATGTTCTTATCAATTAAAGATTTTCTGCATTCTGGCACTTAGTTTCGTGAGCGTGACTGCAGGGTTCGGCGCCGGGACCGAACCGATGGCTGAGGCGCCGACGCTCTCCTTAAGAGCCCTACCTTGGACGCAACCTCTGCCGAAAAGGCCCTGGCACTATATGAAGGTTTGCTGTCCTCCCGTGCTGCGCCCCGGCCGCTGGTCCTGGCGCAACTGGCACGTACCTGTTTTATTCTGGGAGAAATGTCGTCCAAGAAGTATAGGGAGGGCTACTACCGCAAGGGGAAGGGTTACGCCGAAACCCTGATCCGTGAGGCGCCCAACTTGGTTGCAGGCCACTACTGGCTGGCCCTCAACCTTTGCGGTATAGCCGATGCCTGTGGCGCTATACGACGGGACGCCGGCTCCTGCCCCAAATCATCGAGGAACTCCAGCGCGCCTTGGCCCTGGATGCAACTTACGACCAGGCCGGACCTCACCGAGTGTTGGGGCGTCTCTATTTCGAGGCCCCAGCCTGGCCCATGTCCGTGGGTGATATGCGAAAATCTCTGGAACACTTGCAAGCGGCGGTGCGCCTGGCACCGGAGAACAGCACCAACCATCTCTTTCTGGCCCAGACACTTTATCGTCTCCATTACCGCTCCCTGGCGGAAGGGCAATTGGAGATCGTGCTCAGGTGCACCCAACAGGCCATCAGTCCCCAGAACCTAGAAGATGATCGCAAAGAAGCCCGGCGTTTGCTGGTGGATTTGCGGGGGGACAAAATAGAGCAGCATCCTCAACAACCATTGCCACCCAAGAGAAAGTAAAGAGAAAAGCCCGTAGGGCGTGAAAGCGTAGCGCATCCCGCCTTTAACATTATTCCATCTATAGATTTTGAATTTTTTCAACGCCTTCCCAAGATTAGCTTGGGAATGAGAAAAATCAAAAAGCGGCTAACTGCTATGATTAGCGACTTATCACGGTTCTGAAAACTTTCACTCGCCAGACTATATCCGCATTTTTCACCTCTTCACCGATAAGTCTCCCAGCTGGCTGTACGTAATAAAGTCTGTTTTTTCTATAGATTGTGGTGGGTTAGATACTCTTTTTCTCTCGCATCATTTCCTTACTGTCAAGCGTTTTTTAATGGAGCCCTCCTTGCTGGGGTAGCCAAGGCCGGGGGCGCCTGCGAGAATGGGCCCTAAATTGCTCGTCGGAGCAGGCGCCCCCTGCCGGGTTAGATGCGTCAGAGTCGGGGTTTTCATGGTAGGTATCATCCAGTGAGCGACACCTTTTGGGGTTCCATATCGGTTTGGGATGTTGGTGGGCCTTGCGCTTGCACGGCCAAGGCTTCGAACCGACTTGCGGGTAAGCAAAGGATACCGCGATTCATCTATCTCATCACCGGGAAGTGGGATGTTGCCCTAAAATAGTCGAGAAAATAGCAACGTTCACGGCGATCAGCCTATCTCATCACCCTCCGCGATTTTGGGGAGCGCAAAATAGAAGGTCGCCCCGGCGTTGACTTTGCCTTCGGCCCAGACGCGGCCGCCGTGGCGTTGGATGATGCGGTGCACTATAGCCAGGCCGATGCCGGTACCTTCATATTCCTCTCCGCCATGCAGGCGTTGGAATGCGCCAAAAATTTTGTCTCCGTAACGCTCGTCAAAGCCAATGCCATTATCTTGCCACTGTACGTAATAAAAAGATGATTGACGGAAGATAGTTTTCGAGGTCATCATCTACCTGTTTTTTCTGAGAAAAAGGAGGTAGTGATGACCGTCGAGCAGGTCCCTCAAG
>JALNYP010000108.1:6790-8862 GCA_023229795.1 Syntrophobacterales bacterium | reverse complement strand
AACACCATTATCCCTCATTTCGGCCGCGCCAGCCCATGGATGACCCCGTGACAGCGGCAGGCAGTGGCGATCAACACGCGGTCATAGAAGCCCAGGTCCCGGGCCAGGGCCAAGAGACTCCCGGGAGAGTAACCTCCAACTCCGGGCGCCAGTTGCCGGCTGGCCAGCACCCTGACCTGATAGCCGGGCAGGTCAAGGGCGGCCAGTTCCTGGTGAAGACCCCGCTCCCGGGATTCTCCGGTGACGGGGCAAACTTCTGGTTCGGCGCAATCATCGGGGCACAGATGCCGGGCCCGGCTCAGGTAGAGCTCACCCTGCGGGCCGCGCTGGACCAGGGGCGCCAGACGCCCCACCGCCTCCGGCACCGCGGCCGGCTGCCACTCCGACCCCTTTAGCGGTCCCGCAATCAGCCACTGAAATGCCACATGCTGCGGCACCATGGGGATGATCCAGTCCCACCGCGTCCCGGCGTCCAACTGGCTCAGCAGGAAGGCGATGGCCTCGGCCCTCACCCGGGACCCGCCGCCAGCCCCCAGCGCTGCCAACGCCCCGGGGTCCCGATCCACCACCAGGAAGTCGGCGGCGGCATCTTCCCGAGCCAGGCGGGCCAGCGCCAGGCGGCCGAATTTCCCGGCCCCCAGAATCAGGTATCGAGCCATGCGGTCATTCCTGCCGCGGAAACACTCCCACCACATTAGGCAACCAGTACTTCTGCTGGTCGATCAAGGTCCCGAGGGAAGTCTCCCAGGAGGGCGGAGAAAAGTAATTGAAATCCTTCGTCTTGATAGAGAGTTGCGCTTCCGTGCCGCCATCCAGGTTCAAGGCGGAATCGATATCGAAGCTGCTGCCCTTGAGGAACTGGGCCAGGTCATACAGGCTGAAAAACCGGTTGGAGGTGTTAAACACCAGGATGTTGCCGTTCCGGTCGGTGGCGATCACCGTGCGGTGCGACTTCTTCTCGCTATCTTTTACCCGGATCTTCCCTTTATAATCCAGTAACAATGGGAAGGATTGCACTCCTTGGGTCCAGGGCAATTTTTTCGGATCAACCGGGGTGGTGAGCAAATCCAGGATCGTGGCTCGGGGCAGGTCCGGCGAGACGCCCTTGGGCTCCGCCACGAACATCCCCCGCATCTCCCGGTTCCGGGTGGGGCCGATGGGCTTGCCGTCCGCAATGATCAGGCCGCAGGGCTTGCCGTCTTGTGTATAGTAACTGCCGTTGAATACGATGGGGGCCTTGAGTTGCTCCTGCCAGGCCGTGATGGCCTGGGGGGGCCCGTGAAACATCCGGAAGGCGTTGGACGCCGGGTCGATCTTCACCACGGCCAGGTCGGATACCACCTCGCCATCCTGGAGGACGTGCACCAGGGTAAAGTTTAGGCCCCGGCCGATTGCCTGCCATTGCGGCGGAGTATGCGTCAGACTCGACGCCCCCGCTGACAGCACCGCCCCTAACCACAGCCAACCTACTACCACAAGAGTAACAACCCTGGCGGTCACCGCCTCTCCTTGCAGCCCGGCGAAATTTCGTATATTTTACCATGCAAAGGAAAATTGTCCACAAGCTTGACGCTATGACTATCCATCTGGCCGATTCTCACGCTCATCTGGACTTGGAGGACCACTTCCCCGACCAGGCCGCGGTCTTGGACCGGGCCCGTGCTGCCGGGGTGCATCTGGTGCTCAATGTGGCTACGGGCCTGGACGACGCTCCCCAGGTGATCGCCACGGCTCAACGCTCTCCCGGCCTCGCCGCGGTCATCGGGGTCCATCCCCACGGCGCCGGCGCCATGACCGAAGCCGACCTGGAGGCCCTAAACTCCCTGGCCGCAGACCCCAAAGTCGTGGCCATCGGCGAGATCGGGCTCGATTTCTACCGCCGCCGATCCCCGGAAGCGGTCCAGGAACACTGGTTCCGCCGCCAGTTGGAGTTCGCCCTGGCTATCAATAAGGTCGTGGTCATCCATACCCGGGAGGCCACCCCCGTCACCCTGTCGATCCTCCGGGAGTACCGCGGCCGCCTGATAGGCGGCGTCATGCACTGCTTCGGCGGCAATCTGGCCGAGGCCCGG
>JALNYP010000108.1:0-6780 GCA_023229795.1 Syntrophobacterales bacterium | reverse complement strand
CCCGGGCCTTCCTGGACCTGGGTTTTTACCTGTCCTTTTCCGGGACCCTGACCTACCCCAAGGCCGGGACCTTGCGGGAGGTTGCCCAAAACGCCCCCCTGGACCGCATCCTGGTGGAGACCGACTGCCCCTATCTGCCTCCCCAGCCCTGGCGGGGCAAGCGCAATGAACCGGCCTACGTGGTGACCACCGCCCAGCAGTTGGCCGATTGCCGGAGCCTCTCCCTGGAAGAAGTCGCCGCCGCCACCTGGGCCAACACCCTGACGGTCTTCGGATTGTCGGAGCAGGCCATCCTGGGGCAGGAAACGCAGGCCGCCGAGTCATGAGCGCCATCGCCCAAAACCTGGCAGAAGTCCGCGCCGCCATGGCCGCCGCCTGCCGCCGGGCCGGCCGTGATCCCGGCCGCGTGCGCCTGGTGGCGGTGAGCAAGACCGTGGACCTGGATCGCATTAAAGAGGCCATCGACGCCGGACAAGACCTTTTCGGGGAAAATTACCTCCAGGAGGCCAGAGACAAGATCGCCGCCCTGGGGCGCCAGGTGAGCTGGCACCTGGTGGGGAGCCTGCAGACCAAAAAGGCCAAGGCCGCGGTGGAACTCTTCGACCTGATCCACGCGGTGGACCGCTTCAAGCTGGCCCAGGCCCTGGATGCGGCAGCGGTCGGTCTCGGCAAGGTCCAGGACGTCCTCATCCAGGTCAACCAGGCGGGCGAAGACACCAAATCCGGGGTGGCGCCTGCGGCTGCGCCGGAGTTGGTGCAGCAAATCGCCCGGCTGCCTCATTTGCGCCTCCTGGGCCTGATGACCATGCCGCCCTGGTTCCCCGACCCGGAAGAGGCCCGCCCCTATTTCCTCGCCTTGCGAGAGCTCCGGGACCGGCTAAGGACCCTCACCGGCCTGCCCTTGACCGAGCTCTCCATGGGCATGTCCGGCGATTTTGAAGTGGCCATCGAAGCCGGGGCCACCCTGGTCCGGGTGGGCACCGCCATCTTCGGCCGCCGCTAAGGTAAAAAAATATCCTCCGGTGCGCCGACGTAGCCGCTGTGCCCATTATGTTATTTTTGCAAGATATTCCGATAGATTATGGTAAAATAACCTGGAAGTCTTTTCATCCTGGACTTAAGTCTTTGCTGCAAGCTGGAAGCTTTTTAGAGGTGTGATAACTAATGCCACCCCAGGCGGCCAACCCAAACAAGCCATCGCCACTCCCGAAAAACTCCCTGACCACCCGGGGCCTGAGGCTCATGTGGCAGAACCCCCGCATGGCCCACACCCTGCTCCGGGAGGAATACCGCAAAAAATTCGGCATCGCCCTGGACCGCCGCCTTCGGAATGGCGTCAGTGGCCCGCCGGTAAATCTCAACCTCAATCTGACCCGGCGCTGCAACCTGAAATGCGTCATGTGCGAACAGCACCGCCATGATGACGGCCCTACCCGGCTCCCCTGGTACGACCCCCGCCGGGAACTGCCGCTGCGCGTCTGGATCAATTTCCTGGATCAGGTGGCCTCCTTCCGGCCCCGGCTCTACCTCACCGGCGGTGAACCCACCCTTTACCCCCACTTCGTCGAATTCCTCCAGGAGGCCAAACGCCGGGGATTCGTGGTGCATCTCCAGACCAATGGCACCCTGCTGGAAAGAATCGCCGACAGCCTGGTGGATCTGGGGGTGGAGATGGTCACGGTCTCCATGGACGGCCCCCCCGAGATCCATGATGCCGTCCGGGGGCAGGCGGACGCTTTCCGCAAGACCCGGGAGGGCCTGGCCGCCCTGGTGGCCGCCCGGGAACGCCGCCGCCACCCTGGCCCCATTATTACGATCAACTGCGTCGTTTCCAAGGCCAGCCTGGGCACCCTGGATCAGATGGTGCCTCTGGTTCACGAGATCGGCGTCGATATCCTCCAGATCCAACACACCATCTTCAATTCCGCTGCCAACATCCAGCGCCACAATCGGGCCCTGTCACCCGAATTCGCCGCGGCCCAGGGCCTGGAACTGGCACCGCCCTCCATCCCCGAAGGCGAATACTACGCCAGCGAAATCACCGCCGCGGACCTGCCTCAACTCCGGGACCGACTGGAGCAGGCCCGGCGCCTGGCCCAAAACCGGCTAAGTCTGCACTTTCTCCCCAACCTGCCCCTTAATCGGCTGGAACCCTATTACCAGGACCTGGCCCATCCCTTCCCCCCGGTGTGCAATGCCCCGTGGAAGGGCTGCCGCATCCTGCCCGACGGCACGGTCTCCCCGTGCCTCCACCTGGTGGCCGGCAACATCGCCGAGCAGCCCTTTGCGGAGATTTGGAACGGCGCCAAGATGCGCCGCTTCCGCCGGATCATTGCCCGCCGGCTTTTCCCCGGATGCGCCCGCTGCTGCAGCCGGAGCTTTACCTGACTATGGCCGCCTACCGCCCCTCCTCTTGCGTTTCACCGCCTCAGGGGTCCTGTTTTGCCACCTCCCCGCGCCGTCTTTCCCCCTGCCTGGATTCAACGCCACCGCCCTCTAAAGGAGTGGTTTATGTGGGATAATCAGCACATTACCTGGGAGTTGGCCAGGCTGGTCATCGCCGCTCTGGTCGGCGCGGCCATCGGTTTTGAACGGGAGGCCCATGGCCAGGCCGCGGGCCTCAGGACCTTTATCCTGGTCACCGTCGGCGCCTGTCTCATGATGATGCTCTCCCTGGAAATGGAAGAAATCCACCGGCACCTGGCCGTGGACCAATCGGTAGTGCGCCTGGACCCGGCCCGTATCGCCTCCTATGCCATCGCCAGCATGGGTTTTTTGGGAGCCGGCGCCATCATCACCGGCAAGGGCTCGGTGCGGGGCCTGACCACCGCCGCGGGCCTCTGGCTGGCCACCGGCATCGGCCTGGCCATCGGCGCCGGGTATCTCATCCCGGCCTTGTTCGCCACCTTCGTGAGTTTGATTATCCTGTATGGCTTGCGCCTCATTAAGAAAATTTTCGCCCACGATTTGTACACCATCCTGACCTTACGATATACCCAGGGGGAGGCCCACCTGGACCGGATCAAGCAAATCCTGGCGGACCATCAGGTCGGCATCCAGTTCGTCAACTATACCCTGATCCCGGCCAGTAACTCCGAGACCTATCGTCTCCGCCTGCAATCCAAGGATACCATCTCTTTCAAGCGGCTCATGATCAGCCTCTCTGAAACCGAAGGTCTGCAAGAAATGGATTGGCAGGAAGGCGAAGTGCCGTAATCGCACCCTCTATGTCCTCTTCTCGACTTCTGGTCCCCGGCGCCCGGGTGGGCCTGACCACCACCATCCCCGTGGAGGTGGTGCTGGCCGCGGGATTGATCCCGGTGGACCTGAACAACCTGTTTATCGCCTCCCCTGAGGCCCTGGCCATGGTCAGCCGGGCCGAAGCCGCCGGCTTTCCCCGCACTCTCTGCGCCTGGATCAAGGGGATTTATGCCGCGCTGCAGGATCACCCCGAGATTGGCGCGGTCATCGCGGCCTGCCAAGGCGACTGCTCCAACACCCAGGCCCTGGGAGAAATCCTGGAATCCCAAGGCAGAGAAGTCATCCATTTCAAGTTTCCCTATCCCCGCGAGCGTGAACCCCTGGCCCGGGAAATCGCCGCGCTCATGGCCCGCCTGGGCGTCACCCCCGAGGCGGTGGCCCGGGTCCGGGAGCGCCTTGCCCCCCTGCGCCGCCAACTGCGCCGCCTGGACCGCCTCACCTGGGAGACCGGCCAGGTCAGCGGCCAAGAGAATTTTCTGTGGCTCATCGAAAGCTCGGACTTCGCCTCGGACCTGGACGCCTACGAACCGCGCCTGACGGCCTTCCTGAAGGAGGCCCAGGCGCGGCCGGGCGCCAATGGCCGGGTGCGCCTGGGATTTGCCGGCATCCCGCCCATCTTCACCGACCTTTGGGATTACCTGGAGGACCTGAACGCCGCCGTGGTCTTCCACGAATTTCCCCGGCAATTCAGCATGCCCTACGAGAGCCCCGACCTGGTGGACCAATACCTGCGCTATACCTACCCCTACGATATTCAGGGCCGCCTGGCGGACCTCAAGGAGGCCGTAGCCACCCGCCGCCTGGACGGCCTGGTCCACTATACCCAGAGCTTCTGCTTCCGCCAGATGTTCGACCAGATCCTCCGGGACCACCTGAACGTCCCCATCCTGACCATCGAAGGGGACCGCCCCACCAAACTTGATTCCCGCTCCCGTATGCGCCTGGAGGCCTTCACCGATGTCCTCCGGCCTTAAGAATTTGGGAGGGGCCAGAGGCGTTCAGCCCCTGCCCCTTCCCCCAATCCCCCTCCCCCAAACCCTTACATCCTCGTGTAGGGGCGCACCTGTGTGTGCGCCCTGGGCGGACACGCGGGTCCGCCCCTCCGGCGGGTCGGGTACGGCCCTCGGGGGAGAGAGCAGGGACCGCCTTCGAAAAAGTCCCCTGCCTTCCCACCAACCCCTGGCCTACGGCCTGGACTTTGGCAGCCGGTATGTGAAGCTGGTCTATCCCCGGGCGCCAGGTGGTTATGGGCGCCGCCGGTTAGACAGCGTGGGGTTTTACCGGGATTATCTAGACCGGGTGGAGGGGCGTCTCCTGGTCGCCTGGGACCGGTTAGAGTTGCCGCCGCCGACCGCCTTGGTGGCCACCGGCTATGGCAAGCATCTGTTGAAGGCCCATTTCCCCACCATCACCGAGATTCGGGCCCATTTTCTGGGGGCCCGGTTCCAAACGGGACTGGACCATTTCATCCTGTTGGAGATGGGCGGCCAGGACACCAAGGTCCTCTATATCCGGGAGGGCCGGGTCTTCGATTTCCTCACCAACGACCGCTGCGCCGCGGGCACCGGGCGCTACCTGGAAAATATGGCCCGGTTTTTAAAGATGCCCCTGCCGGAATTCTCCGGCTGCTGGCAGGACCCGGTGGACATCTCCCAGACCTGCGCCATCTTTGGGGAGACCGAACTGGTGGGCCATCTCCTGGAAGGGGTGGAGCCCGCCCGCATCGCCGCCGGGGTCAACGCCTCCGTGGCCCGCCGCGCCCTGGCCATGCTGGGCCGCTACCGCTGTTCCACCCTGGTTTTTGTGGGGGGCGTGGCCAAAAACCGGGCAGTGGTCCGGCTGCTGGAAAGTTGGGGCGACTTTCAGGTCGTGGTGCCGCCTTACCCCCAATTCAACGGCGCCTTGGGCTGCGCCCTCGAAGCCGCCCGGCCGCCGGCCCCGGCAGCCCCATGACCCGGTTACCCGCCTCCGATCCCCTGGCCGGCGCCCTCCGGCAACTGGTGGGACCCGCGGCTAATTCCCGCTCGCCGGCGCCGGAGGTGCAGGTCGAACCCCTGCCTTCCTCCCGCCAGGTCCTGCGCTTTACCTTTCCGGAAACCGACTATACTGTGGTGGGCAAGTTCTTTTCCGCCTATCCGCCCCGGTCGCCTGCGGACCTGAGCCTGGCCCGGGAGTACGAGAACTACCGCCAGCTTCCAGCCCTGGGCCTCGCCAACGGCGGGGGCCTGGTGCCGCCGCTCCTGGGCCGGCTACCCGGCCTGTCCCTGGGGTTGCTGCTGGAAGCCGTGCCCGGCCCGGACCTGGATCATCTTATCCTGGGTGCGGCGCGGCAGGGGGACTGGGCCCCGTTGGGGCGCAGTCTGGAAAAGCTGGCCCACCTCCTGGCCATCTTCCACTCCCGGCCGGTGCCGACCAGCCCGGTGTCCCCCGACCCCGCCCTGGCCTATCTGGACAAACTCATGGCGCAGTTGCAACAAGCCGGACTGTTGACCCCCGAGGATTCTTGGACCCTGTCGGACGAGCGCCTCGCCTGGCAAGCCCGTTTCCAGGATTTCACCGACCGGCAGGTGCTCATTCACGGCGACGCCACCCCCACCAACTTTCTCTTCCCCGACAGCCGGGCCGTGGCCCTGGACCTGGAACGCCTGCGCCTCGGCGACCGCCTCTGGGACCTCTCCTGGCTGGCCGGGGAACTGAAACACGCCTGGAGCTGGCGCACCGGCAACCCGGACGGGGCCGAAGGGGCCATCGGCCATTTGTTCCGTTCCTATCTGACGGCCGCAAACCTGGACCCCGCCCAGGCTCGCCGCCTCTATACCCTCAACCCGCTCTACATGGCCCTGGCGGAATTGCGCATCGCCCGAAATCTCTACCTCACCCGGGACTACCGCCGGGAACTGGTGGCCGAAGCCCGGCGCTGCCTGGCCCACGGCCGCAGGCTTTAAAACGGTTTTCGGTTTTCGGTTGTCGGTCGGCATTGGCATTGTCATTGGTGATTGCCGGGTCACAGTTGGCGGGTCAAAGGGCGAAGGGCGAAGGGCGCGATTAAGAATTTCGCCTTACAAAATTTCTGCCGTTTTATCCCCTCTCCCCCAGCGGGGGGAGAGGGTTAGGGTGAGGGGGGATTCTGGCAACGAGGAGAAATCCACTTTTTCCCTCTCCCCCATCGGGCTGAGCATTACCTTATTGCAAATGCCAAAAGTTTTTTCCTTTAGGGCACATGCTCAAAAAACCAAAATCCCCCCTACCCCCCCTTTGTCAAAGGGGGGAACTACAAGGAGTTGCACTAAAAGTCCCCCTTTGAAAAAGGGGGATTTAGGCAGCAATGTCCGGTTAGGAAATTGCATGTGATATAGAGTAAATACTATGAAAAAATTTCTCCCGGAGGCGAGTTTTTACTTGACACCTTAGCTTGTGAACAAGTGCGGTTTTCGTATTATCCTAATAAATTAAGGATGTTACGAAATGCCCCGCACCCTTACCGCCCAGGATCCACTGAGCCCGGAACCCTCTTTCCTG
>JALNYP010000107.1 GCA_023229795.1 Syntrophobacterales bacterium | reverse complement strand
CATTATCAACATTAATCTAAAACATCAGATAGTTACATATACGATCACCATATCCCCATGAGTCATATGACCCGGCAGAGAAAAAAACCGCCCTCTTTTTCGCCGGCCTCGCCCTAAGTTGCACGCCTCCATATCCGGGTCAATCGTCGCATACCTTCTGGCCATCCTGCTTTTTTTCCATAAACTGGCACCTATGCGGACCAAAATCGGGCCAGGCGGAAGAATTTTTCCGGAAACGGTTTGTCCCCGGCACTACTCCTACATGAGGGCGGTTTGTCGCGGCACGGAAGCGGAACGAAACGTGGAAAAAGCGAAACGTTTCGAGGCAGTTCCGTTATTGTTCGATAAATATCAGGCACTTAATGGCACCAGTCCCGTTTTTATGGCTGGAACCGAAACGTTACAAGCGTACTAATATAAGGAAAATTATCGAAATGTGCCAGGTGTCCTAAGAAATTATGTTAACACTCAGTATTTATTGATAAATTAGTCATACAAAAAATGATCCATAAAAAATTCCCCAACCCTGTCACCAAAAAACGCCTCAGGCTTACGGGCGGCAGAGTTCTTGCCGCCATAAGCCCCTATCAGTAGGGTGGAAAAATTGCAGATATGAAAAGGATGGTATGGAGGAAGATTATAGCGAATGCCAAAAGTTTTTTCCGTTAGTGCACATGCTCAAAGAACCAAAATCCCCCCTAACCCCCCTTTGTCAAAGGGGGGAACTACAAGGAATTGCTCTAAAAGTCCCCCTTTGAAAAAGGGGGATTTAGGGGGATTTAAAAATCAGCAAGTGGAATGAATTTATGGCAAACGCTATAAATTTCGCCAGGACCGCGGGATTAAAAGAGGAAGGAGGTGGCGGCTCAGGCGCCGCCGCGGGCGAAAGCCTTTCCACCTCCCCTCAGTGAAGGGCTAGGGCAAATTTTTGGCGGCCAGCTTGGTCATAACTTGGCTGATTAACTGCTGCACTTCCGGGGAGTGGCATTTGGGGCAGGCACATTGACCGGCGTCGCGTTCCTCGAGGCTCATGAAGCGGGTAAACTCTTCCCCGCACCTGGCGCACTTAAATTCATAGGTGGGCATTACTTCTCCTCCTGAGCAGGGCATAAGCTATGTATTATCATAAGAACTCCCGGGTTGGCTGGCAAGGGGTCAGGGTACTGGGAATCTGCTACTTCACGCCTCCACCGGCGGGGGCAGCAGCGGCAGCCCGGCCACCAGGCTCCGGGCCACCAGGAGGTTATACCACTCATCGCCCTGATGGCGCTTCGGGGTCTCCATGATGGCGGCCTCGGGCCGAAGCCAGGGGTGGGACAAGAGGTGCCGCAGGCCGGTAAGGCCGATGGCTCCCTGGCCCAGGTGCCAGTGGCGGTCCCGCCGGGAATTGCAGGGCTGCCGGGAGTCGTTGAGGTGGATGAGCTTCAGGGCCGGAAGGCCCGGGCCCCGGGCGATGTCGGCCAGGAGCCGGGCGACGCCCCCGGGACTGGCCAGGTCGAAGCCGGCGCCGTAAGCGTGGGCCGTGTCCAGGCAAAGCCCGAGGGGGACTGTGCTCAAGGTGATGATGCGCGCCAGGTGCTCGAAACGCCACCCCAATTCCCGGCCCTGGCCGGCGGTATTCTCCAACAGCACCAGCGGGGGCGGCCCGATGGCGGCCACGGCCTGGGCCAGGGCCCGGGCCACGCGCTGGAAGCTGGCCTCGCTTAAATCCCCATGGCCGGGATGTACCACCAGGTAGTCCGCGGCCAGGTCCCGGGCCAAGGACAACTCCCTGGACAGTCTCTCACAGGATAACGCCAAGAGCGCCGGGTCAGGAGAGGCGAGATTGGGCAGGTAGCCGAGATGCACCACCAGGGGCCCCAGGCCGGCCTGGCGGCGGGCCCGGGTAAACTCCCGGATCTCGGCGGGGGCCACCGGCCGCCACTTCCAGCCCCGGGGGTTCTGGACAAAGATTTGCAGGGCCTGGCAGCCCAGGACCTGGGCCTGGTAAACCGCCCGCCGCAGGGACCCGGCGATGGAGAGATGAAATCCTAAGCGCATAAAAATTTGGGGCGAAAAGGTGAAAAGGGGAAAACCGCCTCAAGCGGATATTGCCCGTCGAGCTTTCCTCACCCTTACCACCCTTGTTCTATCATACCTAAAGCTATTCCTTTCTTCCTTTCCCTTGCGGCCGGCTACTCTCCCCCGATAACGGGTGAAAAGTGCCTGGCTTTCTGATATAAACGTGCCATGGTCGGCCCCGGGCTTTTCCGCTCCCATATCCTGGAACACTACGTGGCCCGTGAGTTTGTCAAACTCATGGCCCTCAGCCTCTTGACCTTTGTCTCCCTCTTCGTGGTCGTCGATTTTTTCGAAAAGATCGACCGCCTGGTCCGGGCCCATTTGGGCGCGGCCAAACTGCTGGAATACCTCATCCTCAAATTGCCCTTCGCGGTCAGCCAGGTTCTCCCCGCCGCGGTGCTGCTGGGGGTCATGCTGACTTTCGGCCTCATGTCCCGGTCCCACGAAACCATGGCCATCCGGACCTCGGGCCTGAATATCCTGTGTCTGATGCGGCCCATTATCATCTATGCCGGCCTGGTGGCCCTGCTCCTGTTGTCCCTGAATCTGTACCTGGTTCCCTGGAGCCAGGGCCAGCTCAGTGTGTTCTGGCAGACCGAAGTGGAAAAGAAACCGCCGCGCAACCTGCACAACCTGGAGCACTTTTGGTACAAGGGCGACCAGGCCATTTATAATATTGTCATGTTCCGCAAGGATATCCAGACCCTGGAAGGGGTAAAAATTTACCTGTTCGACCGCCAGTTTCACCTGGTGCAGATCGTGGCCGCGGCCCGGGCCCAATGGCAGGGCGACCACTGGCACTTCTTCGACGGCTATGTCCAGACCTTTGACGCCAACGGGGTAGTGGTGGGAGAAAAATTCCATGAGCGCAACCTGATGCTCACGGAGCAGCCCAAGGACTTCGCCGACCTGGAAAAAAAGGTGACGGAGATGGATGTCAATGAGCTGTATCGCTACATGGAACGCCTGGAGCGGGACGGTTATAAATCCACCCCTTACCGGGTGGACCTCTACGACCGGTTTTCCCTGGCGGCAACTCCGTTGATCCTCGTGATTCTGGGCTTGGGCCTGGCCTTGCGCCATGAACAGATTCATATCACCTCCATGGTGGCCGCGGGGCTGGGGCTCATGTTCGGGTACTGGCTGTTTTTTGGATTTTGCGCCTCGTTCGGGCAGGCCGGCAGCTTCCCCCCACTTCTGGCGGTTATCGCTCCCCACCTGGTCTTCGGCGGTCTGGCCGTGGTGCTGCTGCGCCAGGTGACCAAGTAACCGCGGCGCCGCCATCTCCCACTTTTCATCTGGCCCAGGGCCGTCTGTCCCTTAGGCCGGGAATTTTCCTCAGGTTTCCCAGCCGCGGTGGACTTGCGGCCCGAGGGGGCGCGCCGCGTGTGAGGTTAAAATAGCTGTCATTACCACTATTTATATAGATAGTGGGGAGGGTAGCCCAGCTCGCGGCGTCGAGGCCAGGGTGACCAGGGTGGGATTATTTTGAAATACATGAAGATAGGCCAATGATTTTTTAACATTTTCTATTGTCAAGCTCCCGGATTTTGTGCTATCAAAGGGAAACTGCAACCTCAGGTGGAATCCGGTTTTGAGATTAATTCTCGACCCGCCATCTGGGGAAAAAATTACCTTAAAGGGGGGATGGGCGTCGGGGTACCCATTTGCTGAATTGCAGAATTTTTTATCAGGGGTAAACAGTCAACCGTAAATCAGGAGAAAGGGAGAGAGGATTATGACCAAAGCGGAACTGATTGCGCAGGTGGCGGGAGAGGCTCAGGTAAGGAAGGTGGATGCGGAGAAGGCCATCAACAGCCTGATCAGGATCATTTCAGAGGCTCTTAAGGCCGATGGCAAGTTGGCTTTGGCCGGCTTCGGCACCTTTATGGTATCCGAGCGCAAGGCCAGGGAAGGCCGGAATCCCCAGACCGGCACCCCCATCAAAATCCCGGCCACCAAAGTGGTGAAATTCAAGCCCGGAAAACAATTAAAAGATTCAGTTAAGTAGGCCGCCGGTTTGACCCGGCACGAGTTTTAGGAGCGGCTTTCATCTGTTTTCCCGTAAGCGGCGGAATCTGCGGACCCTCCGGTGAGTCAGCCCGGAGCTCCCAAAGTCGGCATGATTGCGCAGTTTCCTCGGGAGATGGCCAAAGTCGCCGAATGGCCAGGTGTCGCCCCGGGACCGATCAATTTCAGAAAGAATTATTCAGTAAAATATTATCATGACCTTGACGCGGTCCGTGAGCGCCAGCAGCAGGTTCCGATCCCGAGCGTGCCTTGATTTAACCCCCATCACCCCATCACTTAGTGGTTAGGTTAGAATTTTTTTTGAGGGCGGGAAAGCACCGGTTCCCGCCCTCAGTTTATTTTAGCCCGGCCAGCACTTCCTCGAGGACCCCCAGCAGGGCGTCCTGATCCCCCGGCAGCAAGGTGCGCAGGTCCAGGAGCACCACGCCGTGTTCCACCCGGGAAACCACCGGGGTGGCGGCCCGGTGCAGCCGGACTTCCAGTTCCTGGGGGGGCAGTGGGGGGACGGTGAGGGCCAGTGCCCGGCTGGGCAGGGCCGCCTGGGGCAGAGACCCGCCCCCGGCCCGGCCTTCGCTGCCCACCACCACTACGCTGAGCCGGGACCCGAAGCGGCGTTTTAGGCGGCGGGCCAGGGCCCGGGCCTGGCGATCCAATTCGGCCACCGGGCAGGTGAGCATGCGCAGGGTGGGGATCTCCATAAGGGCCCGGGGCTCGTCCAGATAGAGGCGCAGGGTGGCTTCGAGGCCCGTGAGGGTCATCTTGTCGGGACGCAGAGCCCGGGTCAACGGATTCTGCTTCAAGGACTCCACCACTTCCTTATTGCCCAGGATGAGGCCGGCTTGCGGCCCCCCCAGGAGCTTGTCGCCGCTGAATAACACCAGGTCGGCGCCGGTTTTTACGGTCTCCTGCACCGTGGGTTCGTGTTCGAGGCCATACTTGCCGAGATCCACCAGACAGCCGCTGCCCAGGTCCTCCACCACCATCAATCCGTAGCGCCGCCCCAGGGCCACCATCTCGGCCAGGCTCACTTCGTGGGTGAAGCCCAGGATGCGAAAGTTGCTGGGATGGACCTTGAGGAGCATGGCGGTTTCCGAGGTGATGGCCGTCTCGAAATCTTTGAGGTGCGTCTTGTTGGTGGTGCCCACCTCTTTGAGGATGGCGCCGCTGGCGGCCATGATCGCGGGCATGCGGAAGGAGCCGCCGATCTCCACCAACTGGCCCCGGGAGATGACCACCTCTTTATCCTTGGCCAGGGTGTTGAGGGCCAGGAGCACTGCGGCGGCGTTATTGTTGACCACCAGCACGCCTTCGGCACCGGTCAGTTCTTTGACGACCCCCTCCAGGTGGTCCTGGCGGGACCCCCGGCTCCGTTTGGCCAGGTCGTACTCCAGGGTGTTATAGCGGCTGGCCACCTCGATTAACGGCGCCAGGCAGGGCTCCCCCAGGGGGGAGCGCCCCAGGTTGGTGTGGATGATCACCCCGGTGGCGTTGATCACCCGGCGCAGGGACGGCTGGGCCGCGGCGGCCAGGGCCTCGCCCAGGTCCCGGAGCAGGGCCGCGTCGTTCAGGGCCGCGGGCAGCGCTTCCGGGGGCGAGATATTGATGGCCTGGCGCTGGCCGGCCAGTACCCGGCGGACCACCGCGGCGGCCAAAGAGCGCGGCAGGGCGTTGATCATCGGGGCCAGTTCAGGGCGGCGCAGCAGGTCGTCCACCTGAGGCAATTGGCGCAACAGGGCGGCGCGCTTGGGGTCCATAATTCGCTCCTTTGCCCAGAAATATGCCACCGGGGCGCGGGTCTGTCAAACGAAAGAACGCCGGCGCCGCGGTTGGAAGCGGGCTCGATCCGCTGATGGGCCGCGGGCGGCCCGCTTTTCAACCGCTGAGGACCCGGGGAGAAGCAGTTGATATCCGGATAATTTCTGTCAAGGCCCGCTTCTGATGCGGGACAACCTGGCCGGGGGGCAGGTCCGCCCCGATAGAGCCTCAGTTTCTTGTCAAGGCATAATCAGCCCTCTCCACGAATCTGACCTTCAGGCCACTAGCAGGGTAGCAGGGGAGGGGGTGCGGGGCCAGAATAGGGAGAAGAAATGACCGGGAAAAGGGAGTAAATCAGGGTAATGATTAAGACTTGAGCTGAGCGCCAGGCAATGGTGGTCAGATTAAGCCTGGCATTAGGGCAAAAGATAACCTGCTGTTTGGGGAAGGATATAATGATCATATCCATAAAGATTATCTATCTTCTTGAATCAATCTAACGCAGATAGTTCTCCCCACGCCCAATCATGCTTCGGTTTTCAGGGGACATGCTATTTTGGCAAGCCCTGGAGATTTCTCTTATCGGCGGCTAGCGCCCTTCATGCCCCATGAAAACCGAAGCAAAGATGGAGGTGATTCCGTCGCAGCGATAATCTGGATTGACCGAATTATCTTTAAGAGAGATCCTTAAGCCGCAGGTAGATACCCTTGAACGTAAGGTACTCTTCATCCTGAAGCTTCTTGATCGTCTTGATGAGTTTCACATCCTCCATGGAATATTGTCTCTGCCTTTTTTCGGTGCGCTTGGGATGCAAAAGATCGTTAAACTTTCTTTCCAGATACCGCAGGGTAGTTTTATTTAACCCGGTGAGCTTAGATACCTGCTCGATGGTTAACATGCCATCAAGCAGGCTGATATCTATTTCTCCGGCGCCCTGATCATTTTTACGAATCAGGGAAGTTACGCGAGGTTCTTTTTTATGGTTTCGTTCGGCAGCGCTCATAGTCACTCCTTATGGCATTTTTAGAAAGCAATACTAGAACAGGATTTGACATTACTCTAACAAAGAGAAATATCTTTTCAAATGATCAAAATGATCATTTTTGCGAAATAAAATGATTAAATCATCTATGGATTTAGTTCAAAATTTTATTGATGCTTGTTACCCATTTTGCCAATAACCTTACTAAGATCATAAATTTGCCAAAGAGTATGGATAGTTAATGATCTGGCAGGCATGGGAAATTGAGGTCCGAGTGGGGGAGCGTTGGGCTTGAAGGAAGCCAGCAATCCTGAATAGGGCAAGATCTGCAATACTTCATTCTCAAGCACTCCTGGCAAAATTCCATAAAGTAAAGAAAGTTACCGGAACGGACCTAAGGAACCGCGGGGTGACTGTGGACCAGGCAAGATTGAACTCAGGCGAGAGGTATGTGTCACTTGGGACTTGACCGGGGGGTTTAATCTCGTATAATAAATGTTTGCCATGGGTGGCGGCGTCCGGGGACGGTTAGCAGGGGTGAGTCCTGGCAGGAGCGGAAGGCGGCCGGGGTCCCGGGGCAAGATTTTTCAGAAAAAAGATTGACAATCTCCTCGCAGACTCATACACTTATAAAGTTAAAATTTGGGCAGTTCTGGCCTAGTGAAATGGGGCGCGAGGCTGGCGTAGCTCAATGGTAGAGCGCCTGATTTGTAATCAGGGGGTTGCGGGTTCGAGTCCCATCGCCAGCTCCAGGGAGGCAGCATTTTCATTCAGTCCGGAGAGGTACCCGAGTGGCCAAAGGGGACGGGCTGTAAACCCGTTGGCGTAGCCTACGGAGGTTCGAATCCTCCCCTCTCCACCATTACTCCTTTAGGATGCGGGAATAGCTCAATGGCCAGAGCATCAGCCTTCCAAGCTGAGGGTTGCGGGTTCGAGTCCCGTTTCCCGCTCCATGTGGGCCCACGTAGCTCAGTTGGTAGAGCACATCCTTGGTAAGGATGAGGTTCACCGGTTCGATCCCGGTCGTGGGCTCCATCTTTTTTGGGCAGCCGCAGGCGTAAGCCTGGGAGAACAACGCCGGCCTGAGGGCGTTGCCTCTGTCTGAGGTTGCGAGAGAATTCCCCGCTCCCTGGAGTCGGGTTAGGTTAATCAAGTTTCGGAGAGTTACGATGGCCAAAAAGAAGTTTGAGCGGAAGAAGCCGCACGTGAATGTAGGGACGATTGGTCACATCGATCATGGCAAGACGACCTTGACCGCGGCCATCACCAAGCATTTGGCCAAGAAGGGATGGGCGTCCTTCGTTCCGTTTGACCAGATCGACAAGGCACCGGAAGAAAAAGAGCGGGGCATTACCATCGCGTTGGCGCACGTGGAGTACGAGACGGCCAATCGGCACTACGCCCACGTGGACTGCCCGGGTCACGCGGACTACATCAAGAACATGATCACCGGCGCGGCCCAGATGGACGGGGCGATTTTGGTGGTGGGCGCGGACGACGGCCCCATGCCCCAGACCCGGGAGCACATCCTGCTGGCCAGGCAGGTCGGCGTGCCCTACATCGTGGTCTTCCTGAACAAGGTGGACCTGGTGGACGACCCGGAATTGATCGAGCTGGTGGAGCTGGAGCTCAGGGAACTGTTGAGCAAATACGAGTTCCCCGGGGACGACATTCCCATCATTAAGGGCAGCGCGCTGAAGGCGTTGGAGTCCGACGATTTCAACTCCGAGGAAGTGAAGCCCATCTTCGAGCTCATGGACGCGCTGGACAGCTACATTCCGGAGCCGGTGCGGGACGTGGACAAACCCTTCCTGATGCCCATCGAAGACGTGTTCACTATTTCCGGCCGGGGCACTGTAGTCACCGGGCGGTGTGAGCGGGGCCAGATCAAGGTGGGCGAGGAAGTCGAGATCGTGGGTTTCGCCCCCACCCAGAAGACGGTGTGCACCGGGGTAGAAATGTTCCGGAAGACCCTGGATTACGGCCAGGCCGGCGACAACGTGGGTCTGTTGCTGCGCGGCACCAAGAAAGAACAAGTGGAGCGGGGCCAGGTGGTCGCCAAGCCCGGGTCCATTACGCCGCACACCAAGTTCAAGGCCGAGGTGTACATCCTGACCAAAGAGGAAGGCGGGCGGCACACGCCGTTCTTCACCGGTTACCGGCCGCAGTTTTACCTCAGGACCACGGACGTCACCGGAGTGGCCACTCTGCCCGAGGGCGTCGAGATGGTGATGCCCGGGGATAACGTGTCCATGGTAGTGACCCTGATCACCCCCGTGGCCCTGGAAAAAGAACTGCGCTTCGCCATCCGGGAAGGCGGCCGTACGGTCGGCGCCGGCGTGGTGAGCGAGATCGT
>JALNYP010000021.1 GCA_023229795.1 Syntrophobacterales bacterium | reverse complement strand
TATGGCCAGCACGTGCCGGGCCGGCGCAGTTACGGGCGGTCGCTCATCATCGATCCCTGGGGGCTGATCCTGGCCCAGGCCCCGGACGGGGAGGGAGTGATCCTGGCCCACCTGGATTACGAGAGCTTACAGCGCCGGCGCCGGGAACTGCCCTGCCTGCTCCACCGGCGCTTGAGCTAAAAAAAGTGAGTAGTGGCAGATTCCTCGTGACCTTTTGGCCACCCCCTAAAATATGAAAAAATTGATTTGGTTGCACGGGCTTTCCAGCCTGTGCGGATAAACGTTTGGAGGCAGGACCTTGATGGTGCGCGGTGCGCACCCTACCCTGATTTTGCACTCTCCATCCTGCTTTGGCTGCAAGCTGAAAGCTCAAAGGAGCGATATGCCGGATTCCTGGCCCAAGTCGACCTTTCGGGGTGTCTTCCGCTGGTACCTCAGTAAATTTCCCCTGCGGGACGGCAAGGCCTATTTCTATGAGCGCCTGCATGGAGCCCTGGCGCCGCCGGAGCGCTATGCCGTGGTCCGGCTGGATAAGGGCTTCCGCATGAAGCTGGACCTGGCGGACCCGGAACAGCTCAAGGTCTATTTCTACGGGCACTACCACGAAAGATATGAAGCCGCGCTGGTGCAGCGCCTCTTGGCCGATGACGACGTCTTCTGGGATATCGGCGCCAATGTAGGCTATTTCGCCCTGGTGGCAGCCACGGCCCTGGACCGGCGGGGGCAAATCGTGGCGTTTGAGCCCGGGGAGAATGCTTACGCCCGGCTGGTGGAGAACCTGGCGCTCAATTCTTATCATAACGTCAAGACCTTTAACGTGGCCGTCAGCGACCGGGAGGGCGAGGCGGTGCTCCATGTCTCGGGCGACATCGCCGACAGCAGCGCCAGTCTCTATGAGCCGGGTCAGACCCAGGCCCAGGGCCAGGCCTGCCGGACCGTGGCCCTGGACCACTTCCTAGCGGCTGGAGGCCTGAGGCCTCCCAACCTCATCAAGCTCGACGTGGAAGGTGCGGAACTGGCCGTGCTCCAGGGGGCCCGGGAGCTTCTCGCTCACACTCCCCCGCTGTTTTTAATGGAGATGGAAGAAAAGACGCTCACGGCCGCGGGCACCAGCAAGGCGGCTATTCAGCAGTTCCTCACCGGCTACGGCTATCGGGCGGCGCACCTGAGCAAAGGGCGCTGGTACGCCACCGCCGACGTCCAAGGCGTCAAAGGGCGCAATATCTTCTGGTTCAACTCCGGGGTGGAGAACCACCGCCGCCGGGCCGCGCTCCTGCCGGTACACGGCGAAAATCCCTGATTTCTCAGTGGCACAGGCCTCCGGCCTGTGAAGAAACGGCGCAATCTTACGGCCTTCCACAGGCCGGGGGCCTGGGCTACTCTTCCTGACGTTCCTCAGTATCCCGCGTAATCGCCGGCCACCCCAAAGCATCTCTGATTTTTTACGAAATTTTTACGGCAGATTGCCCCAATTTTACAAACTTTTGACATCGGATGACTTACCTTATTCCCAAAGGCGTTCATCGGCGCCTGATGAGGGAGGGTAATCATGCCGGACACCTCAATACCCGCAAAAGAACGGCTCCTCGTCTGCGTCGGCCCCAGCCCCGCCTGCGCCGATCTGATCAGAGCCGCCCAAGCAATGGCCGCCGAGTTGCGGGCTGAATGGTTTGCCGTATATGTCGAAAACCCCAGGATGCTGCGATTGCCGGAGGCGGAGCGCAACCGCGCCGTCTATAATCTGCGGCTGGCCGAGCAACTGGGCGCGGCCGCCATCACCTTGAGAGGCCGCCGCATCGGCGAAGAAATTATCAACTTCGCCCGCCGCCGGCATATCACCAGGATTGTGGCCGGCAAACCCACTCGCCCCCGTTGGAGAGATCTCCTCTCCGGGAGTCCGCTGGAGGAATTGGTGCGAGAAAGCGGCGACATCGATGTCCATGTCCTGAGCGGCAAGCCGGGTGAACCCAAAGAGGCGCCCGTGCTGGTGCAGCCGAAAGGCATCCATCTGCCCGACTATGAAATGGGCGTTATCTTTTTTATCCTGGCCACCGGCCTCTCCTTTTTAATGTTCCCGTACTTCAATCTCAGCAACCTCATCATGGTTTACATGGTGGGGGTGATGGTTACGGCCATTTATTGCGGCCGGGGACCGGGTATCCTGGTTTCTCTCCTCAGCGTTTTAGGCTTTGATTTCTGTTTTGTCCCGCCTCGCTTTACCTTCGCGGTAGAAGAAAACCATTATATCCTGACGTTCGGAGTGATGTTTTTAGTAGCCCTGGTGATCAGCCAACTGGCCTCGGTAATTCGGCGGCAGGCGGAGGCGGCCCGTTTGCAGGAGCGCCAGACGGCCGCCATGCAGGCCCTGAGCCAGGAACTCGCCGGCACCCGGGGCGTGGAACAGATATTACAGGTGGCGGTGCAGCACCTCTCGGAGATTTTAGGGTGTGAGGTGGTGGCGCTGCTGCCGGATGACAAAGGGCGCCTGCACGGGGCGGCCGGGGAGATGGCTTCGGTGTTTCATCAGGATTTCATTAAAGAATTAGGAGTGGCTCAACAGACTTTCGAGTCCGGGGAGATGGCGGGCTGGGGGACGCAAAACTCCCCGACCTCTCCGATTCTCTATGTGCCCCTGCAAGCCGCGGGCGCCACCTTGGGAGTCCTGGCCTTGCGGCCCAAGGATCCTGAATCGGTACAATGGCTATTGCCGGAGCAATTGCGCCTTCGCTTCCTCGAATCATTGGCCAAGCAAGTCGCCCTGGCCCTGGGGGTGGAGCGCCTACAAAAGGCCGCGCTGGAAGCGCAGGTGGCCGCGGAAACCGAGCGTTTGCGCGCCTCCCTGCTCGGCTCGGTCACCCATGATTTTCAAACGCCCCTGGCGGCCATCATGGGGTCGGCGAGCAGCCTGATGGATTTGCAGCGCCAACTTGAGGCCCCGCAGGCGCAGGAAATGCTGGCCAATATCTATGATGAGGCGGAAAGGCTAAGCCGCCTGGTCAACAACCTCCTGGACATTGCCATGCTGGAGTCCGGCTCTCTCAAGCTGCATAAGGAGCTGCAGCCTTTGGAAGAAGTCGTCGGCGCGGCCCTCAACCGCCTGGAGAAAAAGCTGGCGGACCGGCCTTTAACGACTTTGCTGCCTGCCGACCTCCCCATGGTCCCGCTGGATTCGGCTTTGGCCGAGCACATTTTTATTAATTTGCTGGAAAACGCCCTGAAATACACCCCGCGGGGGTCGGCCCTGGCCATTACCGCGGTGCGCCGGGATAACGAGATTGAAGTGGAAGTGGCCGACCAGGGCCCCGGGTTTCCGCCGGAAGATCTGGAGAGGATTTTCGAGATGTTTGATCGCGGCGCCAAGCCCTTGAGCCAGAAGGGTTACGGCCTGGGCCTGTCCATCTGCCGGGCCATCGTGGCCGCCCACGGCGGGCGGATCTGGGCGGAAAACCGCAGCGGCGGCGGAGCAGCCGTGCGCTTCACCTTGCCTTTAAGCGATCAGGACAACCAACCTTAGGAAGGCAAAGCCGTGTCCGATACCGATTGGCTGGTGCTGGTAGTCGAAGATGAGGCGCCCATTCGCCGGTTCCTGAAAGCGGCCTTGGGAGCCCAGAGGTTCAAGCTGGTGGAGGCCACCACCGGCACCCAGGCCATTGCCATGGCGGCCTCACATAATCCCGACATTATCCTGTTGGATTTAGGGCTACCCGATATCGACGGCCTGGAAGTCATCCGCCGCATCCGCGCATGGTCCCATACCCCCATTATCGTGATCTCGGCCCGGGGCAAAGACACCGAGAAAGTTGACGGCCTGGACGCCGGCGCCGATGATTATCTGGCCAAACCCTTCAGCGTGGAAGAACTCTCCGCCCGGATGCGCGTCGCCATCCGCCATCTCACCCGCTCCCGGATCGGCAAGGAAGGACCGGTTTTCCAAACCGGCGACCTCAAGGTTGATCTGGCCCGGAGAATGGTGTGGGTGGCCGGCCAGGAAATCCATCTCACTCCCATCGAATTCAAGCTCCTGGCCGTCCTGGTGCGCCACAGCGGCAAGGTCACCACCCAGAGGCAGTTGCTGAAGGAGGTCTGGGGTCACGGCAGCGATGAGCAGGCGCACTATTTACGGAACTACATCCACCATCTGCGCCATAAATTGGAAGCCGACCCGGCTCGCCCGGTCTATCTGAGCACCGAACCCGGGGTCGGGTATCGCCTAAGGTATAAGGAATAAACTTTGATCCAATTTTCCTTAAAGGTACCCGCCATAATTTTAATAGGCGATCTTCTCTTCAAAGCTATAGATCAGTATACCTGCTATCCGCATCATACCTGAAATTTTCCCCGCCCTAAGAGTCCTGGTTAATTGTTTCGTAATAGTTGAAGAAGTTGGTTTCAAACAGGATGCCTGCTCCCGAGAGCGGACCCATGGGTCATATGCACGAAACGACCATTTCTATATACTCACAATGATCATAGAAGAGTATTGAGCAGGATACTTTTCTCTGGGTTCAAGTCTTAACTATTAAGAATTATATTAAATTTCGGTCTTGGCAATCTTAGAAAATGAGCCGTAATTCCTTTCCCTCGAACAAATAGCTCCCTTAACGCTTTCTCTCCGACCATTTTCTAAATAAGCAAATCCCATTTGTATATTCTTTTCTGGAGGGCAAGCGAATGAACCTGAAAAGATGGTTGAGCGTTATCCTGGCGATGGGCCTTATCCTGGCCCTTAACCCCTTGGGCGCCCAGGCCGGACCACGTCACCACCGCTATGGAGATGTCTATGGGTGGGATGGCCCCAGGCATCGTGGCTTTGACCGCCACTATAAGCATTTCCGAGGCTGCGGCAGAGGGCCACACAATCCCCACTATATAGAGCGGGGTTACGGAGGACCGCCGGTTGCCTATGTCGCACCCGTTGCTCCTATCATTGGAATTCCCTACGCGCAACCCCAACCCTATTACTCCCAGCCCGCGACTCCAGGGTTTTCCGGCAACTTACAGTATAACTTTTAAAGATTCGGTAAAACCAATAACCTTTGCACGCGGGCGGCCTGTTGAATTAGCAATAAATCCGACGTGCAGAATTTTTCAAGGAGGATAATAAAATGAGACCGGAAAGATGGTGGAGCGTTATTGTCACGATGGGCACGATGGGTCTGTTTATGGCGCTGAGCCCCCTGAGCGCCCAGGCCGGACCTCATCGCGGCGCGGCGCCGCAGATGAATCGGCAGGCCTTCTCTGCCCCCCAAGCCCGGGGTTTTGCCCCGCAGATGAATCGTCAGACTTTCTCTGCGCCTCAGGCGCGGGGGGTTGCGCCCCAGATGAATCGCCAGGCTTTCAATGCACCTCAGGCGAGGGGGTTTGCCCCGCAAATGAATCGCCAGGCTTTTAACCGGCCCCAGCCGAACGCCTTTGCTAACGGCGGAAATGGTCCGCATCAGTGGCAGCAACCGCGGGGCCAGGCCTATGGTTGGAATGGCCAAAACCGCCAGTGGCAGCAACCCCGCGGTAATGGCTACGGCTGGAATGGTCAACAGCGCCAGTGGGACCACCGGAATGCCTATGGGCGGAATGATCGCCGGTGGGACCAGCACCGGAATGTGGGCTGGAATGGTCACCAGCGCCAGTGGGACCGGCAGCGGAATGACTATGGGCGGAATGCTGACCAGCATCAGTGGCAACAGCCGGCCGATGGCGGTCAGTTAAATAATCCTGGTTCTTATAATCGTGCCAGCTATCCGATACGTTCTCAATCTCCCGATAGGGGTTCCAGGTCGTCAAGCTATTCCCATAATCCCACTTCTCCCGGGGGTCAGACCGGCGCTCAGCCCAGTTTTCGCCAGCCCGATGCTTCCGGGAGCACCCCTCTGCCGCAAGGCCAATCTTCGGAAGGGGCAATCTAGGCTGCTAAAGTACCAGGGATCGGAGGTTTGGCCGGAAAAACTGACCGGCGAATAAAGGGAGGGGGGGCGCCCGCTTCTGCTCTTGCCCCTCCCTTGCCCATTAGGTTGACAATGCCTCTGCGAGGCTTCGGCCAGGGCGTCCTTTACAGTGCTCACGGCCACCACGCGCTGACCCTCGACCTCCAGCTATCGACAGGGTTTTGCGAATGTTGGGCTCGTCATCGACGATCAGAATGGCCAGGCCGGGGTCATAAGTCCTCGTAATCAGGCGCCATAAACAGAAAAAGCTCTCTCGAACTCTATGGTTTGGACTCGCGGCCCGCCCCGGTTTTTTCCCAGGGCCAGCGGCCGCTGATCTCCAGTTCCAGGGTAAAGCTCAGAAAGGTCCGAATGACCACCAACAGCGCCAAGACTCCCAGATCCGTGAAGGTCGGGCCTATGGCCACCGTGCCCACGATATCGGAGGCAATGAGAAATTCCAGCCCCAAGAGGATGGCCTTGCCGAAATCGCTGCGGAATCTCCGGTAACTCTCGTCGAAGGCCCCCTCTTTGACGGCTCGCACCACAAAGATGATGATGGTGGCTAGCGCGCCGGCCACGATGATCCCGATGGCAATGGATTCGATGCCCACGGCGACCCATTTGATTGATAGATCGAAGCTTTCATATCCGATGCTGGAGCCCACCATGGCGAGGTCCTCTCAAAAGTAATTGTCCTGCGCCCAGCATACAAGGACTTGGCTCAATTCGGAATAACTTATCTTGCCTCTGAGCCGACCCGCGCCAAAAAAAAAAGCGGGGGATGAAATCCCCCGCTGCAGCATAGACAGTCGGTTAAGGGTTTAGCGGGACGTAGCCTTGGCGAGCTTTTCCCGGTGGGACATGCAATTCCGGCAGAGAGGCGCCTCGGGCATAATCTCCAGGCGGCGCGGCTCGATGGGCTGGCCGCAGACCTCGCAGAACCCGTAGTTACCGTTTTCCAGGCGGTTTAAGGCCTCCTCGATGGCCTCCAACTCCTGCCGTTTCGGTCCCAAAAGAGTGAGATTGGTCTCAGCCATCAAACTGACGGTGGCCTGGTCCTCTTCATCCCGAGCCGCGGCCAGCATTTCTTGATAACCGTCGCCGATATTGCTTCTGAGCTGTTGCTTGACCTCCTGCCAGAGGCGCCGTTTCCGGTCTAACAAGCGCTCTTTAACTTCGTCCAGTCTCTCAGGGCTCAGTCCTGCCATCGTTTACTCCCTCCCAGGCTCGAGGCCGGGGCCGTTGGGGCCCGACCTATTCCAGAAAATCTTCCAGCGCCGCTTTGCGCGTGGGATGCTTCAAGCGCTTGAGAGCCTTTTTCTCGATCTGCCGGATGCGCTCCCGGGAAACCTTGAACGCCCGGCCGATTTCTTCCAGGGTGTGCTCCACTTCCTCGCCGATCCCAAACCGCATCTTCATGATCTTCTCTTCCCGCGCGGTGAGGGTGGTCAGGATGGAGTCGGTCTTTTCGCCCAACTGGGATTCGAGAATGGCCTCGTAGGGAGATACGGCTTTGTCATTGCGGATAAAGTCGCCCAAACGATCCCCTTCGTCTCCCACCGGGGTCTCCAGGGAAATGAGTTCATCCGCCAGGTTGGTGACCAGGAGGATCTTTTCTTCGGCCACACCGGAACGCTCGGCGATCTCCTTCAGGGCGGGTTCCCGGCCCAATTCCTTGAGCAGATCATAAAAAGCCCGGTAGCAGCGGTTGCGGATCTCCTGGAGATGCACCGGAATCCGAATCGTGCGGGTCTTGTCATAAATGGCCCGGGTGATGGTCTGCCGGATCCACCAGGAAGCGAAGGTGCTCAGCCGGTAACCGGTAGTGTAATCATAGCGGGTCACCGCTTTCATCAAGCCCAGGTTGCCTTCCTGGATCAGGTCCGAGAAAGTCAGACCCCGATGGAGATACTTTTTGGCAATACTCACCACCAGGCGCAGGTTGGCCTTAATCATCTGGTCTCGGGCCTGGTTCACCTCGTCCTCGGTGGTCTGGATGCTTTTCGCCAAGTCGCTGACTTCGGTGGCCTCCGGGTGGTGCTTCTGCACCTGGAAGAGCTTCTGGTGAATCACCTTGAAAAGTTTTTCCTTGCCTTGGGCGCTCTTGTCCGGGGCCTGGAACCAGTGCTCGATCTTCTTCTGGAGATAACGGACTTCCTCCAGATCGGAGTGGACCACGGACACCAGGTTCAGGATTTGATCCTGACCCTCTTTGATGATGCGTCCCAGAGTCCTTTCCTCTTCCGGGGACAGGATCGAATAGCGCAGCATCTCCCTAAAATACGCGGCTACGAGGCCTTCATGCTCCGGGATCTCATCGGTTTCGATGGTATCGTCCAGGTCTTCATCGACGCCCTCTACGACGGGGCCGTAACCGGAGGCGTCCAGGTGCTCGGAGACATCCAATTCCTCGTCCGCCGGGCCGTCAAAGGGAGCGCGAAAATCGAGAGCTTCCCCTCCCTCGTCCTCGGGCAGATGGAACTGGTCATAAGCCAGGACCTCATTACCGCTGCCCAATTCGAGAAATTTCTTAAGGTAGTCTTTTTCCATAAAATTTCGTCCTATGATCTTCCACCCAAGCGGTGAAGATTAAAATGGAGAGTTTATCTTATATTAGACTGATGTCAAGAAAAAAAGATAAGGACCTTTTTTCTTCTTGTCGGTATATCGGTTCAATTACCCAAATTTTCAACAATTTATAAGATAATAATTTTTAGTGCGAAGTCAATAATTTATATGCACGAAATCTCTTCTAAATGTCTTCAAGACCAAAAACTTTTTTTCTCAAACTCCG
Organism: Syntrophobacterales bacterium; assembly: GCA_023229795.1. Classification (GTDB taxonomy): domain Bacteria; phylum Desulfobacterota; class Desulfobaccia; order Desulfobaccales; family 0-14-0-80-60-11; genus 0-14-0-80-60-11. The sequence continues at coordinate 50,333 of JALNYP010000021.1, read as the reverse complement.
AGCGCCGATACCGCCTTGACCCCCACGGCCCCGCACAGTATCATAGCCCCATCTCACCTTCAAAGGCCCTCATTATGCCTCATCAGTTGATTTCCGACCTTCGGGAAGGCGTGGCGGTGCAGCAATTTTTTATCGTGCGCCAGGCCGAGACCCGCACCGACAAATCCGGCAAGCCCTACCTTTCCCTGGTCTTGGGTGACAAAAGCGGGACCATCGTGACTCGGGTCTGGAACGATATCCTGGCCAAATGTCCCGGGCCGTTTGCCCCGGGGGATCATGTGGCGGTCCAGGCGCAGGTGGAGTCCTACAAGGGCGAACTCCAGCTCAATGTCCGCTACATCAATACCGTCCAGGCCCTCCGGGACCTGGGCAGGGACCTCAAGGAGTATGACCCGGACCTGCTCTATCAGGCCACCGCCTATAACCGCGAGGTCTTGTGGCAGGAGTTGTGGCAGTTGGCCGAAACCCGCATCCGCCCCCCCCTGCAGCAGCTCGTACTCAACCTCCTGAGCCACCATCGGGAGGAGTTGATGGTCTGCCCCGCCGCCCGCCTCTACCACCACCCTTACGTCGGCGGCCTCCTGGAGCATACCTGGTTCGTAGCCCGCCACGCCGTGGCTTCGCTCACCATTTATCCCGACCTGAATCCGGACCTGGTCCTGGCCGGGGCCATTCTCCACGACCTGGGCAAGGTCAAAGAGATCGCCAATCCCACGGCCCCGGAACTCACCGCGGCCGGCCAGCTTTTAGGCCACATTGTCCTGGGCTGGGACCTGGTGCGCGCCGCGGCCCAGACCCTGGAGTTCCCCGACCCCACCCTGCTGCTACAACTAGAACACATAATCCTGTCCCATCACGGCGCGGTGGAATTCGGGTCCCCCATCCTGCCCAAAACCCGGGAGGCCTTCTTGGTGAATTTCCTGGATGATTTGGACGCCAAGCTCAAGATGATGAGCCAGCATTTAGAGAGTGATACCGGGGAGGGAGACTTCACCACTTATCACCGGGTCTTGCAGCGGGGACTCTACAAGGGCGGCCCGGTGGCCGCGGCTGAGCCGGAATCGTCCTCGGAGACTGAAAAATAATTAAAGATTTCCATCATCTGCATTGACATCCTTACAAATCTGTCTTATCTGAAAAAGTAGAAGCTTGGGAGATTAGGCGCCTAATTGGCGGACCCGGCTAATGCTAAGCAGGAGGGTGAAAATGTTTAAGAAGATTTTGGTTCCTCTGGATGGCTCAGAAATCGCGGCGAAAATTCTTCCTCAAGTGGTGGAACTGGCCAAAACCTTCAAGGCCAAGGTGACCCTCTTCCACGTCTGCTACAGCGGCGTCGGCGCCTTTGCCGGGGAAGCCACTCCGGCAGTTATCAAAGCCGAGGAAGCCCAGGAACAGAAATTCTGTTCCACCTTTTTGGCCAAGACCGGCAAGGATCTTCAGGATCAGGGCCTGGATGCGGACTGGTTCTGCCAGGATGGGGTCCCGGCCCGGGAAATCATTGCCTACGCCCAGGACAAGGGGTATGACCTCATCGCCATGGGCACGCATGGGGCCGGCGAAGTGGCCTGGTACATGGGGGCCGTGGCTGACAAAGTCGCTTCCCACGCCACCGTGCCGGTGCTGTTGTTCCGGACCTTGGAATTTAAGCCGCCGCTATTAAAAGAAGTGTATTCTACGGTGCCCGGAGTAAATTTTCCCAAATAGGTAAACTTACCAGCGAGTTTTTATTTTATCAGAGGTTTCCGGGGATCATGGGGTATCCCAATGATCCCCTATGTTTTTCTTAAAAAGGCAGCTATCCTGATGGCAGGTGAGAAATTTTACCTAACGGGCCTCTATTCCAGGTCAAAGACAAAGTAGTTGGCTATTTCCTTTTCCCGCCCCACTCCCGCCAGCTTCTGGGCGCAGTTACGGCAGAGGTATTGATTGGGGTATTGGTACCATTTCAGCACCGGCAGGGTTTTAAACATATCCAATTTCTTCGTGGGATACCCCTTGCCGGTCAACTCCGATTCTACTTCGATCACCCGCCAGCCGACGATTTCCCGATGCTCGGGAATCGCACTGACCACGGTCAGGCGCTCCACTTTGGTGATCCGCAAGGGCACTACCCGCTCGGCCCCGCAAATCGAGCATTTATAGGTAACTTGATCTCCCCACCAGATGGTGAGGTACCCATCTTTCGGATGTTTCCGGCCCGTGAACCAATCCACCGCCTCCTTGGCAGAGGGAGAGAAGTGAGGCAGGACCGGATTCTCTTCCAGCACGAAAAACCGGTTAAACGTCAGGTCCTCCGGCCCCCTGGCTCCCTGAAAGATATCTTCGGCATAAAATTCCCGCCCCGCCTTTCTGACCCGCACTTTGTACTTCCGATTGTCAACGGACATCTGGCTCTCGACAATCTCATAGGTCGGTTCTTCTGGCGGCGGTTTGGACCCGAATAAACGCTTCAGGATTCCCATACCCGTTCACCTCCACCGGGTTTAATAAACCTTAAAAACTCTTCGAATGGGGCCTGTTGAGGGAATTGCCATCTATATGATTCCTTTAACAGTTTTATTTCCATTGGTTAAGCTAATTTTGGACTCAAGCGAAAATTTTAGCATAGATTGAGGGAAAGCGGGAGGAGAGCCCGGAAAATGTCCCCTGGCCCTCCCCTCTTCTTTCGGGATCCCTTGATCGGGCGGCCCGCCGGCTCGCGCTAGGCCTCCCGCGCCAGGTTCAAGGCCCCGCCTACCGCCACCAGGCGGCGTTGCCGGGCCGACAGGTCCACCCGGACCCAGATTTCCCGATCTCCCACCTTCAAAGGCAGGCGCTCCGCCCCGTCCAGGAGCAGTTGCTTGACCCCCGGCAGTTCCAGGGTTTGCCCCTGGGTCAGCAGCGCATAATCCGCCGGATTTTCGAAGGTCAGGGGCAGGATGCCAAAGTTGATCAAATTGGCCAGATGGATGCGGGCAAAGGTTTTTACCAACTTGACCCGGACCCCCAGGTATCGGGGCGCCAGGGCGGCGTGTTCCCGGGATGAGCCCTGGCCGTAGTTCTCCCCGCCGATGATGGCCCCCTCCCCGGCCTTGCCCTGGACGCGTGAGGGAAACTCCGGGTCCAGGCGGGTAAAGGCGTACTGGCTGATGGCCGGCAGGTTGCTCCTGAGCGGCAGGATCTGGCTGCCCGCGGGCAGGATGTCGTCGGTGGTGACATTATCCCCCACTTTGAGCCACACTTCTCCACGCCAAGTCTCGGGGAGCGGCGTGAGCTGCGGAAAGGGCACGATGTTGGGGCCGCGGACCACCTCCCCGGCCGCACCCGCCGGCGGCGGGGGGATGATGCCGCCGCCAGCCACTACGAAGCGCCGGGGCGCAGGCAGGCGGGGATAATCCCCTAAATCCCGCGGGTCCCGCAATTCCCCGAAAATGGCCGCGGCCACCGCGGTTTCGGGGCTGGACAGATAGACCTTATCGTCCTTGGTGCCGCTGCGCCCGGGGAAGTTCCGGGGGAAGGTGCGCACGCTCACCGCGTTGGTGGGCGGGGCCTGGCCCATGCCGATGCAGCCCCAACAGCCCGGCGGCATTACCCGGGCTCCGGCCTCCAAGAGCGGCAGCAGCCCTCCGGCCAGGATGAGGTTTTCCAATACTTGGCGGGAGCCGGGATTGATCTCCAGGCTCACCCCGGGGTGCACCCGCCGGCCTTTCAGGGCTTGAGAGACAATCATCAAGTCCCGCAAGGACGAGTTGGCGCAAGAACCGATGAGCACCTGTTCCACCGGCGTGCCCGCCAGGTCTTTCACCGGGGCCACCCGGTCCGGGGAACTGGGCTGGGCAATGAGGGGTTCGAGCTTGTCCAGGTCGATCACCAAAACCTCGGCATAGCGCGGCCGCCCCTGGGCCTGCACGGGCTGAAAATCCGCCTTCCGCCCCTGCATCTGCAAAAATTTGCGGGTCTGGGCATCGGACGGAAAAATGGAGGTGGTGGCCCCCAGTTCGGCCCCCATGTTGGTGATGGAGGCCCGTTCCGGCACGCTGAGATAGCGCAGGGCCGGCCCGAAGAATTCCAGGATCTTGCCCCGCCCGCCCTTGACCGTCAGACGCCGCAGCAGTTCCAGGATGACGTCCTTGGCCGCGGTCCAGGGCCGCAACCGCCCGATGAGCTTCACGCCGATGATCTCGGGCATGACCAGATAAAAGGGCTGCCCGGCCAGCGCCAGGGCCACGTCCAGGCCGCCGGCCCCAAAGGCCAGCATGCCGCCGCCTCCGGCCGTGGGTGTGTGGCTGTCGGAGCCCAGCAGGGTCTTGCCCGGGGCGCTGAAGCGCTCCAGATGCACCTGGTGGCTGATGCCGTTGCCCGGCGGGGAAAAGTACAGGCCGTATTTGGCCGCCACCGTCCGCAAGAAGCGGTGGTCGTCGGCATTGCGAAAATCCGTCTGAGGCAGATTATGGTCCACGAAGCTCACCGCCACTTCGGGTTTGGCCCGGGCCACCCCCATGGCTTCGAACTCCAGATAGGCCAGGGTGCCGGTGGCGTCCTGGGTCAGGGTATGATCGATCTTGAGCGCCACCTCGGCTCCGGGGACCAACTCCCCGGACACCAGATGCGCCGCCATGATTTGCTCCACGATAGTTTTGGCCATGATGATTCCTTTCGATTTCTTGCTTCGAGAACTTGCTGGAGGCGCGTTTCACGCACCATCATTCAGGCTAGTGGCGGGCACGGAGGCCCGCCCTACCATCTTTTTCCTGATTTACCGGCGGATCTGCCCGCCAGGAACTGCTTCCTGCTCAATCTGTAATTCTATCTCAAGTTTCCTGATTTGAAACCTGTTTCCTCCAGCGCCCGTTTCAGCTTCAAGACTTCCTCCCTGAGGCCGATTCGGATGGCGTCATAGTCCGCGGCGTTCGGGTTAACCTCCAGCCCCCGCGCCTTCAGCTCTTGCCAGGCATACTCCCGGCCGAAGATGAGCCGGATGGGCCGGGCGCGGGGCAGGGTGACCCCCGGAGGCCAGGCGTCATAGGAGCCTTGAATATAAACCGGGACCAGCTTGACGTCCAGTTCCCGGGCCAGGATAGCCGCGCCCCGCTTAAATTGGCCCACCTCCCCGGTGGGAGTCCGGAAGCCTTCGGGAAAAACGGCCAAAATCTGGCCATGCCTGAGGATATAAGACGACACCTGCAGGCCCGCCACCACATTCCGGGCCGAGTCCACCGGGATGACCCGGATAAGCTTGAGGAGGTTCCGGAGCACCGGGACGTCGAAATAGCCGCTGTATCCCAGGGAGAACAAATGGTAACGCAGCGGGCCCGGCACCGCATAGGCCAGGAGAAAGCCATCCAGGAAGCTGGCGTGGTTGGGGCAGAGGATATACCCTTGCGGTTTTACCCCCTCCCGCCCGTACACCTTGAGGTCGAACATCCATTTGAACCAGGAGCCCAAGGTCGACACCAGACCCAGGGTAACCATCCGGGCCGTGAAGCCGCCCGCCATGCCGAGGCGCTGGAGCAGGGCCGGGGGCGGATCAGTCCTTAACATCTCGCTCCACGCGGTGATTTCTTCCTTAGAGGCCGCGGCCGCGGCCGGGTGTTTCCCTTCGATAAAGGCGATCAACTCTCCGACCGTGAGGATGCCGGTAAATTCCTCGTCTTTGATCTGGAGATTGAACCGGCTTTCCAGGGCCGCCAGCAGCTCCACCAGACCCAGGGAATCCAGACCCAGGTCCAACTCCAGGTGGTCGTCCAGGGAAAGGCGGGAGTCGCCGGTTTGCCGGGTCAAAATTTCCACCACGCTTTGCCCCGCCGGGGACAGCCCTGCTACGGCGGCCGGCTGCTTCTTTTCGTAGCCTCTCCCGGCCCGCTCCCGGTAGAGGCGCTGGGCTTCGTGGATCTTGACCTTCCCTAGCCGGGTCTTGGGCAGCTCTTCATTGATGAGGACAAAATCCCGCACCCGCTTATAAGGCTCCAGGCCCTGAGAAAGCCGCTCCAAATCCCACTTCACCCGGTCGTAAATGTCCGTGTCCCCGGTTTTCCGGAAAAAGTCCAGGTCCGGAGCGACCAGCGCGGCCAGCTTCTCGGCGCGGCTGTCGGTGGTGATGAAAATCTCGTGGATAGAGGGGGCCTTCAGGTAGTGCTGGCCCACTTCTTCGGCGGAGACGTTCTTGCCCGAGGCGAGGACGAGGATGTCTTTGATGCGACCCTGAATATAGAGATAGCCGTCCCGGTCGAGAGAGCCCAGATCGCCGCTATGCAGCCAGCCGTCTTTAAGGACCTCCCGGGTGGCGGCCTCATTGTGAAAATAACCGGCCATGACATTGTCGCCGCGGATAAGGACCTCGCCGACCCCGGCTGCGTCCGGGTTGAGAATCCTGACTTCCACTCCGGGAAGCGGCCGGCCCACGGAGCCCCGCCGGGGCGCGGCCGGCGGGTTGACGGCCACCACCGGCGCGGCCTCCGTGAGGCCGTAGCCTTCCAAGACTGTAAATCCCAGCCGGGACAGGTTCTCGGCCAACGACTCCGGCAATTTGGCCCCGCCGCTGATGAAAAACCGGAAATCCTCTCCCAGGGCGCCGCGCAATCTCCGGAGCAGCGGTTGGGCGGGATTGAACCCCAGAGACCGGGACACCCGCCAGGAAAATTTGAGATAGGCCATGAGCAGAGGCCGCACCGGCCAGGGAAGCCGGGCCAACTGCCGCTGCATGCCTTGATAGAAGTGCTGCAGGACCTGGGGGGTGAGCACCAGAATAGTGATGTGCTGCTCTTTGATACACCGGAGGATAGCTTCGGCCTTCAAAGTATCCAGATAGGTGATCTTCACCCGGGAAAACAGGGGCACCAGCAGGGTGGCGGTAAAAGGAAAGGCGTGATGCAGCGGCAGGATGGCGAGCACCTGGTCATCCGGCCGAATGGCATTGAGTTGAGTGACTCCCCAACAATTGGCAGAAAAATTCCGGTGGGTGAGCATCACCCCTTTGGGGAGGCCGGTGGTGCCCGAAGTATAGATAATACTAGCCAGGTCGCCGGGTTGCACCACGGGTAGATCAGCCTCTATTCCGGCTGCTGCCAAGACCGCGGCGAAATTGATAATTTTGCCGCCGGCGGCCTCGGTTTCTCCCACCACCACGATCTTTTCCAGGAACGGCAATTGCTCTAGCTGTGGGAGGGGGGCCTGAGGAAAGGTAAAGATGAGCCGGGCCTGAGTCTCTTCTAGAACGTGTTGGAGATAGTCCCAGCGGGAGACCGGGTCCAAGGGGACGGCCACCGCCCCCGCCAAGAGGATGCCGAAATAGCTTTCGGGCCATTCGGGCCGGTTCTCCAGGAGGAGAGCCACCCGGTCGCCTGGCTCCACCCCTTGAGCCCGAAGCCACCCGGCCACGGCCAGGCTGTCCCGGTAAAGCTGGGCGTAATTATACTCCCGGACCGCATCCCCTGCCCGATAAACCAGGGCCACTCTGTCGGGGGCTGCCCGGGCGGCAGCGGCGAATTGGCCGGTCAAGGTTTGGGTGACGTTATCCATAGCTTCCTGGTGGCACAGCCTTTTCAGCCTGTATCGGCGCAGGTGCATAGGCGGGCAGGGACGCCCGCCCCACCGACTGGTTCATTAACCCCAAGGTCTTGCTCAACTACTGCTCACTGCTCACTGCTTACCGCTCACTGCCAAAATAATCTCTTCGGGCCGGTTGGTGCAGATAGCGTCCAGGTGCATGGCCAGGTAAGGCGGCAGGATCTCGGGATCGTCAATGTTCCAGGCGATGACCTTGATCCCCTGCTGGCGGGCGGCGTCCACCAATTCCCGATTGACGTACCGATAATTCAGGACCAGGGTGGCGGCGCCGGCGGCCCGGGCCACTCCCACCGGGTCGGCGGGGCACCCCACCAGGAGGGCGCCCGTGGTCAGGCGCGGCTCCTCGGCCTTGAGGGCCTTCAGGGCCGGATGCCAGAAGGAAATGACGTCGGCAAACTCAAAGGCTTGCTGCTCGCGAAAAAAACGGAGCACCGCCGGGGCCGCAACCGGATGCTTCAGTTCCACCAGCAGGTGAGCCTTGTTCTTCACCAGAGCGAAGACTTCTTCCAGAGAGGGCACGGGTTCGCCCCGGCCGGCATCGAGCCGCTGCAGTTCCGCCAGGGTAAAATCCTGAACCAAGCCTTTGCCGTTGGTGGTCCGGTCCAGGGTCTCATCGTGGATCACGGCCAGGCGGCCGTCTCTGGTCAGTTGCACGTCCAGTTCCACCGCGGCCACTCCATAAGCCAGGGCCCGGCTGAACGAACGCAGGGTGTTTTCCGGCTCAGCCGCCGGAGCGCCCCGGTGTCCCACAATTTTGAGCACTGCGATCCTTTCTTCAGGCGATCGGCCGGTTTCGGGCCGATCTTACCAGGAGCTTGTGCAAGAGGATATCCGGCCGGAAGCGGCTTTTGACCTCTAAAAATGACCGGTCCCCCCGCATGACGCGGCAAAAGACTTCCCAGGGATAATCATACCGCTCCAGGCACCTGAAGGCCAGTGGTCCCAGGTAATTGAATATCTTAGAAAACTGATAGGCGGACGTCAACTCCGGGGTGATCTCCCGGTCGATAAGGCTCTGATAGCCGGCGAGCGCGTCGGCCTCGCCCTGAAAAAACCCGACGATCTGCCGGGCCGCCAGTGCGGCGCTCATCAAGGCGAAGAAGATCCCTTCGCCGGTCCAGAAATCGGCCAGGCCGGCCGCGTCGCCCACCAGGAGAACCTGGTCCCGGCAGACAGGTCGGGGAGTAACCCGATGGGGAATGAGGTGCGCAGCCAGGGGCAGGCTCCGATTATCCAGCCCCAAATGGGACAACACTCTGGCCTGATAGCCCTTGAGTTCCCGGCCCCGGCTCAAGGGGCCTCCCACCCCGATGAGCAGGAGGTCACCCCGGGGAAAGCCCCAGGCATAGCCATCGGGCATAGACCCCATATCCAACCAGATCGTCCGGTCAAAGACCGCGGTGCGGATCAGCTTCCGGGGCACTTCTGCCTGGAGCCCGAGGTGCCAGAAATCCACCGGCTGCAAGCCCGCGCCCCGGGCCACGGCGCTGCGGGCGCCGTCGGCTCCCACGATCACCCGGGCTCTGAGAGACCCTCTGGATGTTTCCAGGCGCCAGGCGCCGCCCGGGGTCTTAGTGAGGCTCTCCAGCCGTTCCCCCTGCCTGAATTCCCCTCCGGCCGCCTGGACCCGTTCCGCCAGGAAGGCGTCGAAGCGCCGGCGGTCCACCGTATGGAGCAGGGGTTGAGGGTAGGACTTGGTAAAGCCGCGGTTCAGGTTAAAGCTTAAATTCACCCGGGAGATCTCGTCGGCCAGGATCGTGCCGATATCCCGGGGAAGAAACTGCAGGGCCTTGATGGTCAAGCCGCCGGCACAGACCTTGGGGCGGGGAAACGCGGCTTTATCAATAATCACCGGTTTCAGACCGGCCTGGAGCAAGGCCAGGGCCAGGGTGGTGCCGGCGGGTCCGGCGCCGATAATGGCGACTTCATGCAGGGGATTTTGGAAGATCATGCTTTACCTGTCCCGGGATCAGAGGCACAGGACAAGGGCTGGTTGGTCTTGGTAACGTAGCGCACATGAAGTATAGTAGATGAAAGTCTGATCACTGGCAAGACCGGGGGCCGCGCGATGCATTGGTTGGGGTTTTCCTTACTGGCATTGGGCCTGTGGGGCGTATGGGGTTTCCTGGGCAAGGTGGCCGCCCAGCACCTGCCCTCACAAGTGGTTTATCTCCTGGCCATTTCCGGGCACCTGGTAGTAATGGCGTACCTCCTGGCAGGCGGGATCGGGAAGGTCTCCTGGCAGCCCTGGGGGGTGGGTGCCGCCCTGGGGTCCGGCCTGGCCATGGCCGTGGCCCTCTTGTGTTTCTACGAGGCCTTGGGCAAAGGCCCGGCTGCGGTGGTGGTGCCCCTCACCGCCATCTATCCCGCCATCACCGTGCTCTTGAGCGCGGTTTTCCTCCACGAGGCCCTGACTCTGCGGCATTCGGCCGGATTGGCCCTGGCCCTGGCCGCGGTCTGGCTGCTGTCAAAATAATTTGGCAGAGGTGGGAAGCATTTGCTATCATCAGATTTTCAAAGAAATGGAGCTTTTCGGCAGACTTGCTTCTTGAGGGATAGCCTAACGACTCTCCTGCCAGCTATCTTGCCAGATAAAAATCATGGATGATCCGGTAAAGCGTCGTTTTCCATTAGTCCTACCCATCGCGATCATTTTGGCCCTGGCGGCCTTTCTCCTGCTTTTCCATCTGGACCAGCGGCCTTTCTGGCAGGATGAGGCCGAAACCGCCTGTTTGGCCCGCAACGTTCTGAAATATGGGGTCCCCCGGGCTTATGACGGAGTAAATTTTATCTCGCAGGAGCAAGGGCAAGAGTTCGACCAGAACTATTTATGGCGGTGGTCTCCCTGGCTGCAGATTTATGCGACCGCCGGGGCTTTTCGGATCATGGGTCCCACGACCTTTGCCGGGCGTCTGCCTTTTACCTTGTTCGGCCTGGCGTGCATTTTTTTGGTTTACCGGATCGTCAGCAAAAATTTTGGCAATCACACCTGGGGCAGCCTGGCCGCATTGTTGTTATGCTTTTCCGTGGTCTTCCTGCTTTCCGCCCGACAAGCCCGTTACTATAGCATGGGGGCTTTTTTAACCCTGCTTAGTCTTCATGCCTTTATGGAAGACTGGCAATCACGATTATGGCCAGCTCTCCTGTTGTGTTTATCCGTAGGATTATTGTTCTATACCAATTATCTGCTGTTTATTAGTTTTCTGGCGCCCGCCTTGCTGGCGGCTATTTGGCTTTACTCCGACAAAATCCCCTTAAAACGGACCGCGAAGGTGATTTTCGCGACCGCATTCATAATTCTCCCGGGCCTCTTCTTGTTTAGAATCCAGGAACAGTCCAAGATAATCCATCCGGTGTTGATTCCTGTAAATTTAGAGAATTACTTTAGCGGCCTTTTCCAATTTATGCTGCCCCTGCCGATAATTTTCTATTTGGTCTGGAGATGGCGGCGAATTCTTTGGACCCGTTCCAGCCTCCCCCAAGACCCCGCAGAGAGATTCACTCTGTTCTTGACCGTGATCGTTATGGGCAACATCATATTCTTATCCCCAGTTCCCCAATGTGAGCATCGATATTTACTTCACCTCTACCCTTTGTGCGCAATTATCTTGGGATGGGTCATCTTACAAGCCTGGCGTTTTCAAAAATTTTCCGCAATTCTGTTGGGCTTTCTCCTGCTGTTTACCAACTGGCTTAACCTTATCCCGATGGATTGGCTCTATATCACTAATCGCCCCTTGCTCAGTGATCGTCACATGCTCACTTACCCTAACTTTCCCCTCAAACTCTTTCTTACCGAACTGCGCTTTTCGTACCCCGATGTAATTGGTAACCTCATCGGGTTCTTTAAAACCCATGCTCAACCTGGCGAAACTATCCTGATCACCTATGGAGATTTGCCTCTGCAATTTTATACAAATAACCGCGTTATCGGGGGATTACAGGGGAATATCGCCATACCCTCTTCTCCTGATTGGGTAGTGCCGCGTTGGGAGACTCGATGGAACCGGGTCTATCATTTGAATTATTCCGAAATTATCTCCAGGGCAAAACTTTCCTCAAATTCCGAATATTATCCTTTAGTTCTATCTTTTGAAGACGAAGCCTTCGGGAACATCCCCGATCCTTACGAGCATCGTTTTATCCCACTGGCCCAATCTCGGCATAAGATGGTTGTCTATAAAAAACGTTCGGTGTCCTCTGATGGCCCTTAAGTCCTTGAAAGCCTGGAAATTCATTCTCCCGGCGGGACTGCTCCTGGTTTTGGTCCAGGGCCTGTTTCAGGTTGCCGAATTTCAGGATTATCTGTTTCCGGGCAAACATTTTCGGTCCAAACTGGAAGCCGTAGGGGACAAGTGCCTGTTAATGGAAGCCGATTTGATCTCCCTCAGAGGAAGAGTCCATGATCTCGAAGCATTTCTGGCGTCTAACACCCCGGACCGGAGGCTCTCGGGGGCCAGCCTTGTCCTCTCTCCCTGGTCTGAAGGGGTTCGTTTTTTCTTTCCGAAATTCTTCTGGAATGTCAATATCTACCAGGCTAAAAGAACCCGGGTAAAGGTGGAGAGAAATGTGAGGTATGTGGATTCCATGCTTCACAACCTTGAATTGATGAGGCCGACATTCCCTCAAAATAGTGCAAGACAATTTTCATTGAATCATGGTCCTGACTTCCAGATTCAAGAAATCCGCGCCCGCTGTCAGTTATGCGCCAGCGAGGTTAAGAAGCTATCCGAAAAGCTAAACAGTTTGGAAGTGCGCGGCAAGAACCTTTGAAAGCAGGATTGTCCTGTAAAATTCCGCCCTGAAGGAATACCATTGGCAAGTCAATTGCCTCTTACTGCTCGGGCTATAGCGAGCCCGGTCTTCGAGTTGCTTATTTGTGAGATCTCTATCCAACCTTACCAATCCTGCTTGCTTGAATAGACTGGCTTTTTATGCCCTCCTGGGCTCTGGGGCCTACCTTGTCCTGCTCTGGTCTCCCCATATCTTGGGCAGTCATTGCTGCCTCACCGTCGAGATTCTCATCTACACTCTGCCCGGGCTACTGGTATGCCTGGCTTACCGGTCACGGGTAGTCACCGCCAAAGAGTACCGGCTGGAAATAATCCTGATCATTTCCATCCTGCTTTTGGGGGTCCTGAATACTTTTCTGAGTGACAACCCCGTTAAGTCCGGCAATTCGATGCGGACCTTCCTGCTAACCGGGATATTGGCTTTGTGGACTGCGATGTTTTTATTAACCGACCAACGCCGCAGAGAGAGGTTCGACTGGTTCTGCAGCGGTTGCCTGGCCGTCATTGCCGCAGGGGAAATTACCATCTACCTGATCCGGGGGGCCTATGCGGCCGGAGTATTGCAGACCTTCGTCCTGCATGCGATTCCTTTAGGTAGTATGGTAATTCTGCTTTCCACCGGTCCCGTGCGTCTGGTCTTCTCAAAGATGTGGTCTGGCAAATCAGCGGGGTGGCTGCTCGTTCTGGCCGGCGGGATGCTGATCTTTCTGACCCATAAGCGGGGCACCTGGATCGTACTGGCCGCCATGCTGTTGGTATCGTTGATTTATCTGGGCCGCCGCAAGAGATATCTGATCTTTGCCATGCTTCTGGTTATTGCCCTGATCCTGCCCCTGCGAGCCAGGCAAATGATTGCTCGCCTCGACCCGAACGTGCCGCGTTATGATAGCATCTATCAGCGCCTGGAATTATACCCTTTCGCCTTCCATATCTGGAAAGCTCATCCTTTCATGGGAATCGGCTTGCGCTCTTTCACCCATGACCGCTATTTAAAGGATTATCGGCAGTGGAATAAAGACGTTCAGGAGTTTCCGCAGGCGGTCGCCAAGCTGCAGACCTTAGACAACATGGCCCTGACAGGGTTGGTTGAACTCGGCACCATCATAACCCTGTTCTATTTAGGTCTGGTTTCATTGATCGGCTTCAGGTATGTTAAAAAAGTGCGGTCCGACGCGGCGTCCACCCCCATGGAATGGTATCGGCTACTGGTCTTGATCGGGTTCGCCTGCCATTCCTTAACCTACGACTCGCTGCTCTTCCCTCCGGTCAACTGGCTTTTTCATGTGCAGTTGGGGATCATGGCCGGCTACTATGCCTCTGAGAGGATACGGTCTTAAGTCATCTTTCCCGCGGCATGTTCTTCTGGGACCTATCTTATGAAAACGGATCTATCCTCGTCGAATCGCCGGGAAGTGCGGATTCTCGCCCTGGATGTCGGCGAAAAGCGCATCGGCCTGGCCGTGAGCGATCCTTTGGGGATCACTGCCCAGGGACTGGGGGTCTTGAAGCGCCGGGACCGCCAGACGGACCTGGCCTATCTCTTAAACCTCGCCCGGGAATACCAGGTGCAGCAGATTGTGGTAGGATTGCCCCGCCATATGGACGGCCGCGAGGGCGCTGCGGCCCAGGGGATCATGGTCCTGGCCCGGGAGTTGGGTGCGGCCCTCGGGATCAAGGTCACTCCTTGGGATGAACGCCTCACCACCGCGGCCGCCGAACGGGTCCTGGTGGAGGCGGATATGAGCCGCCGGCGCCGCCGCCAGGTGGTGGACCAGTTGGCCGCGGTCCTCATTCTGCAAAATTACCTGGATTTTCGGAGCCAAACCTCCGCAGACTGAGGGGGCATTTTTTCCGGGGTACCTGAGTGTCTTCTACTGCCCCGAACGGCGTCGCCCCCTAAACCGGCTTTGAGCCGGGAAGCCCCCTTAGCCCTGGTTGATTATCCCTCATATTTTCTTTTATAATCATCGCTGTCTCATCATAGCCCCGCTTCCAAGAACAATCACGCCATAAACTCCGAGGACCTGAAACGGGGTTCCACGACGTCCGGCCCTTCTCGGTTTCTTGAAACTCGCCGCCTTAAAGAAATAATTCTTATGGATATATTTCGCCCTTAGCGCGTTTTTCTCTTGACATTTCCCTGAGAAAGGGCATATTTTGGCTGCAAGTGGGAAAAAGTGGAACATAGTGGGGATCGATGGGGGATGTTCACCGGTAGCTTCTTCCATACCATGGATAACAAAGGACGGGTCAGCATACCGGCCCGCTACCGGGAGATCCTTAAGGAACGCAAGGATCGCCAGATCATCCTGACCAATTGGGGCGGTTATGTCCTGGCCTTTCCCCAGACCGAGTGGGTCAAAATCGAGGCCAAATTTGCCGAACAGCCGCTGTTTCGCAAAGACCTGAGAGCCTTTCAGCGGTTTCTGATCTCCGGGGTGGAAGAATGTCCCCTGGATCGCCAGGGCCGCATCCTGGTGCCCCCCAATCTCAGGGACTATGCCCGGCTCAGCCGGGAAGTCTGTCTGGTGGGGGCCATCCGCTGCTTTGAAATTTGGGATCGCACCACCTTCGAGGCGCATCGCCGCGAACTCGAAGAATCCATCGACGAAGGGATGCTACACGAATTGCTAATCTAACCACAGACCACAACCCGGTGCACGAACCGGTCATGGTGAGGGAGGTGCTGATGGGCCTGAATTGCCGGTCTGGCCGCCTGTATGTGGATGGCACCGTGGGTGAGGGGGGGCATGCCGCGGCCATCCTGGACCACATCGGCCCGGAGGGGGAGCTCTGGGGCCTGGATCGGGATCCTGAAGTTCTTCAGACGGCCGCTACCCGGCTGGCTCATCACACCTCCAGATTTCAACTCTTTCATCGTTCTTATGCCCAACTAGGGGAGCTGTTGGCTTCAACCCAGATCCCCGGGGTCGCAGGCATCCTCCTCGACCTGGGCCTGTCTTCTTTCCAGCTGGCGCAGTCCCAACGCGGCTTTTCCTTTGCCGGGGATGAGCCTCTGGATATGCGCTTTAATTCCGAAGGCTCCGCAGCTACGGCCGCCCAGTTGCTCAACCGTGCCTCCGAGGCGGAACTGGAAAGGATTTTTTGGGAGTATGGCGAGGAACCCCGGGCCCGGCGTATTGCCCGCCTGGTGGTGCAAAGCCGGCGTCGCCGGGTTTTTCAGACGACCCGGCAGTTGGTGGAAGTCATTGAACAGGCCCAGGGACCCGGGGGGCGCAGGGGGAGACTGCATCCAGCTACCCGGGTCTTCCAGGCCTTGCGTATTGCCGTCAACCTGGAGTTGGAAGAGTTGGCCACCTTTCTGGAGAACGTCCCGGCCTGGCTGGAACCCGGCGGGCGCCTGGTGGTCATCTCGTACCACTCGCTGGAAGACCGGCTGGTCAAACATCGCCTGGCTGCCTGGGAACGGGCCGGGGTCATGGTTCGCCTCACCCGCAAACCACTGACCCCGACCCCGGCCGAAGTGAAGGCCAATCCCCGGGCCCGCAGTGCCAAATTACGAATTGCTGAGAAAATGGCGTAACAACTTGGGAGGGATGCGGGATGGCGAGTCACATGACGCTCCGCTGGAGCAGCATCGAACAGGCTTTTTTCTCTAAGAACCGCAAAGTCGGGCAGTCTTGGCGCTGGTCCAAGGTCATCGTCAGCGCGGTTGTCCTGGCCACCGCCGGGGTCTTTTTCACCTCCTTATTCCTGGCCTGGGCCGACTTGCAGTTTATCACCCAGAGCTACCAGATTTCCCAGGCGGAGGAAATCCAGAAACAGTATCTGGATCTTAACCGCAAGCTCCGCATCGAACTGGCTTGCCTCACCTCCATCCAACGTCTGGAGAAACTGGCAGCCGATTATGACATGGGGGCGCCGCAACCCTCCCAGGTCGTGAACCTGCCGTGAATCAGGGCATGAGCAAATGGGTCCGGCTGCGCATCGGCCTGGTGGCCGTGGGTCTGCTGGTCTTTGGCTTGTGGATTTGCGGCAGATTCCTTTATTTGCAGGGCATTCGCGGCGCGGAACTCCGGGAAGAAGCCACCCGGGAGTACCAGAAATTCTGCCCCATCCTGCCGGTCCGGGGCATGATCCTGGACCGCAACGGCGTGGAGCTGGCCGTCAGTACCCGGGTCGCATCCGTGGTGGCCCACCCCAGCCAGATCAAGAACGCCGACCGCCTGAGCCGGCAGCTGGCTCCGGTCCTGGGCTATAACCCTAAGGATTTAAAAGAGATCCTCACCCGGGCCCGCCCCTTTGTCTGGGTCAAGCGCCATCTCACTCCCGAACGGGAGGAGGCCTTTCGGGCCTGGGAGGCCGCCGAAGAAAGCCGTATCCGGGCGGCCAAGATCACCGGCCGCAACAATACGGACGCCGTTTATCTGGTGCCCGAGGCCAAGCGCTACTATCCCCAGCTGGCCCTGGCAGGCGAAGTCTTGGGGTTTTGCAACATTGACGGCGACGGCCTGGAAGGCTTGGAATACCAGTATAACAACCAGCTTTTCGGCAAACCCAAGCAGTGCTGGAATATGCGGGATGCCCGGGGCCACATCGTCGTTACCGGGGAAAAGGCCTGGGACCCTGAGGTCATGGGCAACAACGTGGTCCTCACCCTGGACCGCACCCTGCAGTACATCGCCGAGAAAGAACTGGCCCGGGGAGTGGAAAAATACCACGCCACCGGCGGCTTGGCTCTGGTGATGCGCCCCCAAACCGGAGAAATCCTGGCCATGGCCCAGACTCCGGTCATGGACCCTAACCGTTATGCCCAATTTAATGAATATGCCCGGCGCAACCGCCTGCTGACCGACTGTCTCGAACCCGGGTCCACCTATAAAATCTTCATCGCCGCCTCCGCCCTGGATGCCCAGGTAGTCAAACCCACGGACCGGTTCCATTGCGAAAACGGCATCTGGCACCTGGGGGCCAAAGAGGTGATTCACGATGTTCATCCCTACGGCACCCTGACCGTGCAGCAGGTGATTCAGAAATCCAGTAACATCGGGGCAGCCAAGATTTCCCACAAAGTCGGGGCTAAACGTTTGGATCAGTATCTCCATGATTTCGGGTTCGGCCGCCGTTCCGGTATCCTCTTTCCCGGGGAGACGGGCGGATTGGTGAAAAACCTTCTCAAGACCCGCTCGCTCATCGACCGCACTACCGTGGCGTTCGGGCAGGGCGTGTCGGTGACGCCGCTCCAAATGACCCTGGCTATGGCGACTATGGGCAACGAGGGCGTCCTCATGGAGCCCCGGTTGGTGAAAGAGATCGTTAACCCTCAAGGGGACAAAGTGCAGAGTTTTCCGCCCCGCCCGGTCCGGCGGGTCCTATCCCAGACTGCCGCACGGGAGATGCTGGCGATCATGGAGACGGTGACTCAGCCCGGCGGCACCGCCAAAGAGGCGGCCCCCGAAGGTTTTACGGTAGCCGGCAAGACCGGCACCGCTCAGAAAATAATCGGCCGCGCCTATTCGCACAGCAAGTTTAACTCCCTGTTCATCGGCATGATACCCGCCGACCACCCGGTTCTGGCTATTGTGGTCATTGTGGATGAACCTAAAGGGGCCATTTTCGGCGGCGTGGTGGCGGGGCCCATCTTCAAGGAAATTGCCGCGCAGTCCATGCGGGTCTTGGGTTATTACCCCAAGGAACCTCCCAAGGCCAAAAACGAACCGGTGTTAGCCTCCATCCTGTCCTCCCCTGCGTCTGCGGCCACGGGACCCGAGGGCAAGGCGCAACCGGTGACCCCGGCGACCCCTAAACCGGAGATTGCCAAGGGGCCGTTGAAGGTCATGCCCGACGTTAAGGGTTACACCATCCGCCAGGTGCTCAATGTGCTGAATCGCGCCGGACTGCAATGCCGCTTCGAAGGCAGCGGTATGGCCGTCAGCCAGGAACCGGCGCCCGGAACCGTCCTCATTCCCGGCGCCACCTGTGCGGTGAAATTCAAGTCCGGCTCCTAAGGGCAGCCGACCTTGCCAAGATTTGTCGGTTTTTATAGAATTAACCAATTAATCAGGCGGTGAATCTTGATTTCAGGCGCCAGTCACAATCTAACCGCGACAATCAGGGTAGGCCTCGATGCCTGCCCTTTTTTGCTAAACGATAACCGATCCTGTTTGATAATTATTTAAGCTGCCGGGTTTAATCCCCACCCTCAAGGAGGAGAGACGGGGATGGCCAGCCGGGGAGAGTCTCCCCGGGCATTGCCGATGAGTGCGGGCGGACGCGTCCCGCGTTGAGAAATATATGGTGACTCCCAAGACCTTACAAGAGCTGCTCGAGGACCTGCCGGACTGCCGGGTGCTGGGCGACGCCCAGGCGCCGGTGCCCGGGGTGGCCTACCATTCCCGGGATGTCGTTCCCGGGGGGCTCTTCGTCGCCTTGAAAGGCCACCGCACCGACGGCCACCTCTATCTCGCCGACAGCCTGACCCGGGGCGCCAAGGTGGTGGTCACCGAGCAGGAGTTGGCCCCTCCTGACGGGGTCACGGTGGTTCGGGTCCCCGAGGCCCGCCTGGCCCTGGCCCATATCAGCGCCGCCTTTTACGACCACCCCAGCCGCGAGCTGACCCTGGTGGGCATCACCGGCACCAACGGCAAGACCAGCACCACCTATCTCCTGGAGGCTATTCTTGGCGCGGCCGGCTGCCGGGTGGGCGTGCTGGGCACGGTAAACTACCGGATGGGCGAGTCCACCTGGCCGGCGCCGGTGACCACCCCCGAGTCCCTGGACCTCCAGCGCCTCTTAAGGGAGATGCGGACCCGGGGCGCCAGCCACGCCTTCCTGGAAGTCTCGTCCCACGCCCTGGATTTGCGGCGGGTGGACCGCACCGCATTCGCCGCGGGGGTGTTCACCAACCTGTCACAAGACCATCTGGACTACCACCGGGACTTAGACGAGTATTTTGCGGTCAAATCCCGGCTCTTCCATGAAATTTTGGCCAACGGCGGCAGCTCTCAAGGGCTGTCTATCCTCAACCTGGACGATCCCCGGGGTCTGGAACTCCGGGACACGGTCAGGGGACCGGTGCTCACGTACGGCTGCCATCCCGGCAGCCAGGTGCGCCCCCTGAGGCACCGCTTCCGGCAGGACGGCCTGGAGGCCCTGCTCACCACCCCGAGGGGCGAGATGGAGATCGCCTCCCGGCTGGTGGGGCCTTTCAATCTGGCCAATATTCTGGCGGCCGCGGCCACGGCCCTGGGCCTGGGCCTCGGCCGGGCGGCCATCGCCCGGGGCATTGCTCAGCTTGCCGGCGTGCCGGGCCGGCTGGAGCGTTTCGGCCCCCCTGAGGGTCCCGGCGTCTTCGTGGATTACGCCCATACCCCCGCGGCCATCACCCAGGCCCTGGCGGCTTTGCAAACCCTGGATTTTTCCCGGCTGATCACCGTGTTCGGCTGCGGCGGCGACCGCGACCGCAGCAAGCGGCCCCTCATGGGCCGGGCCGCGGCGGCGGGCTCTAAGCTGGTCATCGTCACCAGCGACAACCCCCGCACCGAAGATCCCCTGGCCATTATCCGGGAGATCGAACCGGGCCTTGAGCTCAGCGGCCTGCCCCGGCTCAGCGCGGCCGCGGCAGGGCGTGGCGAAGCAGGTTTCCTGGTGGTCCCGGAACGCGGGGAGGCCATCCGCCTGGCCGTATCCCTGGCAGCCCCGGGGGAAGCCGTGCTGGTGGCCGGCAAGGGCCATGAAAATTATCAGATCTGGGGGGCCGAACGCCGCCACTTCGACGACCGCGAAGAAGTGGCCGCAGCCCTCAAGGAGTACCACGGCTGATGCGGGCCTCCTTCACCATCACTGACATCCTGGCCGCCACCGGCGGCGCCCTGGTGCAGCGAGGCGCCGGGGGTGCCTTCTGCGGCGTCTCCACCGACTCCCGCACCTGCCAGACGGGACAGCTCTTCATCCCCTTGTCCGGCGAGCACCATGACGGCCATGACTTTATCCCCAAAGCTATTCAGCGGGGGGTCCTGGGATTCTTGGTGGAACAAAGGTGCCTGACCAGCCATGCCCCAAGCATACCCCCTGAAGCCACAATCATCGCGGTGCGCGACGCCCTCACCGCGTTGGGGGACCTGGCCCAGGCCTGGCGGGCTGCGTTTACCGTGCCGGTGGTGGGTATCACCGGCAGTTGCGGCAAGACCACCACCAAGGAGATGATCGCCGCCACCCTGGCCCCGAGCTTCCGGGTCTTGAAAAACCGGCTGAATCTGAACAACCTCATCGGCATGCCCCTCACCCTGCTGGGGCTCGAGGGGACTCACGAAGCCGCGGTGGTGGAGATGGGCATGAACGCCTTCGGCGAGATTCAACGCCTCACCCATATTGCCGCGCCTACCATCGGCGTCCTTACCAACGTGTATCCGGCCCACACCGAAGGGGTGGGGGACGTGGCCGGCGTGGCCCGGGCCAAGGGGGAGCTGGTCGGCGCTCTCAACCACGGCGCCACCCTGATTTACAATGCCGACGACCCCTGGGTGGCCCGCCTGGCCCAGGATTTTCGCGGCCTCAAGCTGGGATTCGGCCTCAACGCCGCGGCCCGCCTGCGGGCCCGGGAGCGCCAGCCCCGGGGACCCGAGGGCCAGGCCGCCCGCCTGTCCTATGGCGGTCAAGACTGGCCCCTGCTGCTGCCGGCGCCGGGACTGCACATGCTCTATAATGCCCTGGCCGCCACCGCGGTGGGGCTCTCCCTGGGGATGACGCCTGCGGCCACGGCCGCGGCCCTGGCCGGGTTCCGCGCCATCCACCGGCGCTCCCAGGTCACCACGCTGAATTCCGGAGTGCATCTGCTGAATGATTGCTACAACGCCAATCCCGGCTCCATGGCCATGGCCCTGTCCACCCTGATGGAGATCAAGGACTCCGGCCGGGCGGTGGCGGCCCTGGCCGACATGCTGGAGTTGGGCAACGGCGCCGCGGCCGAACACCAGGAATTGGGACGGCGGGCCGCCCGCCTGGGTCTGGACGTTCTCGTGATTTACGGCAACCATCGCCTGGACGTGGCCGCCGGGGCCCGGGAAGCCGGTCTCGCTGCGGACCGCATCTTTCCGGTGGAATCCCGTCCGGAGGCCGCCCGTATCTTGCAGGAACACCTGGCGGCCGGCGACTGGCTCCTGGTGAAAGGCTCCCGCAGTATGCACATGGAAGGACTCATCGACCTGCTGGAGGGCAAGCCGGCCTGATAAAAACCGGCGGGCCCGGCCTCGCTAAATTGCACGATCACAGCGGTCCTCAGGGACCACGGGGGAATCTTAAGGGGGAACGGTTTAGGTGCTCTATCATCTTCTCTTTCCGTTAAAGTCGGTCTTCGGGGGGTTCAATGTCTTCCGGTACATTACCTTCCGGACCATCTTTGCCATCCTGACGGCCCTGATCATCTCCATGGTGGTGGGAGGCTGGTTCATCCGCAAGCTCAAGGCACTGCAAATCGGTCAGACCGTCCGGGAAGCCGGGCCTCAATCCCACTTCGCCAAGAACGGCACCCCCACCATGGGCGGGCTGATGATTATTTTCGCCACCCTGAGCGCCACTCTCCTGTGGGCCGAGCTGAATAACCCCTTTATCTGGCTCCTGGTCCTGGTGACCCTGGGTTTTGGCCTCATCGGTTTCTATGACGATTATCTCAAGGTCATCAAAAAGCATAACCAGGGCCTGAGCGGCCGGGCCAAGCTGGTGACCCAGACCCTGGTGGCCCTGGTGCCGGCCATCTGGTTTTATGTCAATCCGGGGTTCGACACCACCTTGACGGTGCCCTTTTTCAAACAGATTCAGCCCGACCTGGGGATCTTTTTCATTCCCTTCGCGGTCTTTGTGATCGTGGGGTGCGCCAACGCCGTGAACCTCACCGACGGCCTGGACGGCCTGGCCATCGGGCCGGTGACCATCGCCGCGGCCTTCTATATGCTCTTCTGCTACCTGGCGGGCAACATCAAAATCGCCGCTTATCTGCAAATTCCCTACGTCCGGGGGGTGGGGGAGCTCTCCATCTATCTCGGCGCGCTGGTGGGCGCCGGGGTGGGCTTCCTCTGGTATAACGCCTACCCGGCCCAGGTGTTCATGGGGGACGTGGGGGCCCTGGCCCTGGGCGGGGTTTTGGGGACCGTTGCCCTGGCTACCAAACAGGAAATCCTGCTGGCCATCGTGGGCGGCCTCTTCGTGGTCGAGGCCCTGTCCGTCATCCTCCAGGTGGGTTTTTTCAAGATGTCCAAGGGCAGGCGCATCTTCCGCATGGCGCCGCTGCACCACCATTTTGAACTAAAAGGCTGGCCCGAACCCAAGGTCATTGTGCGCTTCTGGATCATCGCCATCATTTTGGGGTTGGTGTCGTTGAGTGCGCTTAAATTGAGGTAGCTTTGGACTTCAAGGACCAAAACATCCTGGTAGTCGGACTGGCCCGCACCGGCGTGGCCCTGTGCCGTTTCCTGGCCGAAGCCGGGGCCCGGGTGACGGTCACCGACCAAGCCGCGCCCGCGGCCCTGGCCGACCGGCGCCGGGACATCGCGGGCCTGGGCATAATCGAGGACCTGGGCGTGGCCCAACCCCAGTGGCAGGGCTATGACGTCATCGTGCTGTCTCCCGGCGTGCCGCCGGAACTTCCCTGGCTGGCCGCGGCCCGGGAGGCCGGCATTCCGGTGGTGGGCGAACTCGAGGTGGCCGGCCGTTTCCTCCGGCGGCCGCTCTTGGCGGTGAGCGGCACTAACGGCAAGACCACTACCACCACGCTCTTAGGGGAACTCCTGGCCGCTTCGGGGATCAAGCCCCTGGTGGGCGGCAACATCGGCACTCCGGTGGTCTCTCTGCTGGCCCGGCAGGACGAAGCCGACTGCCTGGTGCTCGAGGTGAGCAGCTTTCAGTTGGACACCGCGCCCTCCTTTCATCCCCAGGCCGCGGCCCTGCTGAATATCACCCCCGATCACCTGGACCGCTACACCGGCTACGACGCCTATATCGCGTCCAAGGCCGGCCTCTTCCGGCGCCAGGGGGCCGGCGATCTCATGGTCTTGAACGCCGACGACCCCGCGGTGGCCGCTCTGGATCAGGGGCGCAGCCGAGTTTATTATTTCTCCGCCGAGCGATCTTTAACCACCGGGGCCTGGCTGAGTAACGGCGCCATCCAGGTCAGGCTGGCCAACGGCACGGCAGAAGCCTTTCCCCTGGACCGTATCCGACTGACCGAACGGCACAATCTGGAAAACATCATGGCGGCCCTGTTGATGGCCCTGGACGCGGGGGCCGATCCCGCCGCCTGCCGGGAAGTGCTGGCGCAGTTTGCCGGCCTGCCCCATCGCCTGGAATGGGTGGCGGACCTCGGCGGGGTAGCCTTTTACGACGACTCCAAGGGCACCAACGTGGGCGCGGTGGCCTGTTCCCTGGCCCATTTCGACCGGCCGGTGGTCCTCATTGCCGGCGGGCGGGATAAGGACAGCGACTTCACCCTCTTAAACGACCTCATCCGGGCCCGGGTCAAGGCCCTGGTCCTGTTGGGGGAAACCCGCGAGCACATGGCCCGCATCTGGCACGGCCTGGCCCCCAGCTACCCCGCGGACGACATGGCCGCGGCGGTGGCCCGGGCCTGGCAACTGGCCGACCCCGGGGACGTGGTGCTCCTTTCTCCCGCCTGTGCCAGTTTTGATATGTACCGGGATTATGCCCACCGTGGTCAAACCTTTCAACACGTGGTGAGGGAGCTTGAACATGCACAAAGAGGCTAATGCTCAGGCCGCGGCGCCGGTCCAGTACGACCAGATTCTCCAGATCACCGCTTACTCCCTGCTGGCCCTGGGGATGACCATGATCTTCATCTCCAGCACGGTCATGGCCCAGTCCCAGTATAACGACGCCTATTACTTCATCAAGCGCCAGGGGATGTATGCCCTCCTGGGGTTGGTGTGTCTCCTGCTGGGGCGCTCCATCGACTACCACAACTATAAGCGTTGGATTTACCATATCGTCCTGCTTTCCCTGGTTGCCCTGGTCCTGGTCTTTGTGCCGGGCATCGGCGGCAAGGTCCGGGGCGCGGCCCGCTGGCTCCGCCTGGGGCCCCTGACCCTCCAGCCCTCGGAGTTCGCCAAGCTGGCCGTGGTCCTGTTCCTGGCCTACTCCCTGGCTCGGAAGCAAGAGAAGATGAAATATTTCGCCATCGGCTTCCTGCCCCACATGCTGGTGGCCGGCCTCTTCATCGCCTTGATCCTTAAGGAACCGGACTTCGGCACTTCCGTCACGCTGCTGATCATTGTCTTCACCATGCTCTTTGTGGGCGGCACCCGCCTTACCCATATCCTCCTGTCCCTGTGCGCCTGCATCCCCCTGGGCGTCCTGATGGTGCTTAGGGACCCGAAAAAGTTCGCCCGTGTCCTGTCCTTCATGGACCCGTGGAAACACGGCCAAGACGTGGGCTATCAGCTCAAGCAGGCCTTGCTGGCCATCGGCTCCGGAGGCTTGTGGGGCCTGGGCCCCGGGCAGAGCCGCGCCAAACTTTTCTACCTGCCGGACTGCCACACCGATTTCATCCTGGCCATCTTCAGTGAAGAAATGGGCTTCCTGGGGGTCCTGCTGGTGCTGTCCCTCTTTACCATCATCATCTGCCGGGGGCTGCGCTTAAGCCTCAAGGCCCCGGATACCTTCGGCTCCTATCTGGCGCTGGGCCTGACCCTGATGATCGGCTTGCCGGCCCTCATCAACATGGGCGTGGTAAGCGGCATCCTGCCCACCAAGGGGCTGTCCCTGCCTTTCCTCAGCTACGGGGGTTCGGGGCTGCTGGTCAATCTTCTCGCGGTGGGCATTCTGCTGAATATCAGCCGCCAGGTGAAGTTCCCTCAGGGGGCGCCGCCTCAGGCCGCCAGAGCCCCCAAACCGCCGGTGATGGCGGAAAGCTGAGAGAACCGGGTAAGTGGACATTACCGGGTTAAAGGGTGATTTTTCTTTATTCAGAAAATAGTGATCAAGCGGAATCTTGCCGGAGGTCCCTCTTTTACCCCTAGCCCCATCGGGGGCAGAGGGTTAGGGTGAGAGGGAGCAGGGGGTGCAGGATGCAGGACCCCAAAGGTCTCAGGGTGGTAATCGCCGCGGGCGGCACCGGCGGGCACCTGTTTCCCGGGATCGCCGTGGCCCAGGAGTTTCAGGAGCAGCATGAGGCCGCGGTCACCTTTCTCACCACCCCCAAAGCGGTGACCACCCAGATTCTGGAGCGCTACGGCTTTGCCTGGGAGGCCGTCACGGCCCGAGCCTTAAAGGGGCAAGGAATCTTCAGCCGGGGCCGCACCCTCCTGGGGTTGCCCGGAGCCGTGCTGGCGGCCCGGAGCCGCCTGAAGGCCCTCAACCCCCACCTGGTCCTGGGCATGGGGGGACATGCCGCGGGGCCGGTGGGCCTGGCCGCCTGGCTCCTGGGACTGCCCCTCGTTCTGCATGAACAAAACGTCATTCCCGGCGCGACCAACCGCTATTTGGCCCGCTTTGCCGGGCGCATTTTCGTGTCTTTTCCCGCCAGCGGGGATTTTTTTCCCTCAGGGCGCTGCCTCTGGACCGGCAATCCTATCCGGCCGGAATTTTTCGCACCCGGCGAGCCCCGGGCGGACTCCCCCTTTACGGTGATGATCACCGGGGGCAGCCAGGGGGCGCATCATCTCAATATGGAGGTGCTGGCCGGTTTGCCCTTCCTGGCGGGTTTAAAAGACCGCTTGCATTTCCTGCACCTGTCCGGCGACGCCGAACAGGAGGCCGTGGCCGCGGGCTACCAGGAGCACGGTTTTTCCGCCGAAGTAACGGCCTTCACCCCGGAGGTGGCCGCCTGGATGCGCCGGGCCCACCTCCTGGTCTGCCGGGCCGGGGCCTCCACCCTGGCGGAACTCACCGCGCTGGGCCGGGCCGCCATCCTGGTGCCCTACCCTTTTGCCGCCAATAACCATCAGGAATTTAACGCCCGGTTCCTGGCCGAGGCCGGGGCCGGGGAAATAATCTTAAATAAAGATTTTACCGGAGAGATTTTCGCTGGTAAGATTAATCAGTTCCTCACCGAACCTGAACATCTGGCGCAGATGGAAGCGGCCAGCCGCAAGCTGGCGAAACCTGAGGCGGCCAGGGAGATTGTGGAGGGGTGCCTGGAATTGGTGCACACGTAGGGTGCGCACCGCGCACCATTATGGACCGGCGCCATGCCAAGGTATTTGCGGCCAAAGACGGAGGGAAGTATATTCTTCTTTACTGTGGTTGCATTCGGCCGGAGAAAAATTCTCACTATAGAAAATAGCAGGAAAATTTTATCAAATGCAGTTGCGGAGGTTCGGACCCAATACCCCTTTTCTATAAATGCTTGGGTGCTTTTGCCAGAACATCTCCATGCTATCTGGACTCTGCCGGAGGGAGATACGGATTACTCCAAACGCTGGGGCTTGATAAAAGCTAAGTTTTCTAAGGAGAGCAAGTTATTATTTCATGAAGAACATTCGCTCACTCCTTCCAGAAACAAGCGACGTGAAACCACCATCTGGCAAAGACGGTTTTGGGAGCATAGTATCAGAGACGATGAAGACTTTCGTAACCATATAGATTACATCCATTACAATCCGGTGAAACATGGCTTAGTCCAACGCGTTGGTGACTGGCCCTATTCTACCTTTCATAGTTATGTTAGGGAGGGATTATACCCCGAAAACTGGGGAGAAGGCGTCTCTTTTAGCCGGGACGATTCCTTTGGAGAATAATGGTGCGCAGTGCGCACCCTACTTTGACTGATCGAAGCCATGACCTCGATGAAGTCAATGAACTCGACATACTAATAATGCAGCGCAGAATGCAAGAAATAAATGATGCTTATTACGTATTAATAAATAAGAAATTGAGTAAATAAGTAAAATCGAATTTTGCTTGAAAAGATCACAAACCAATTATGCAAATGTCAGTAAATAAGTTGACCACGCACGAAACCTACCACTTCATCGGCGTCGGCGGCATTGGTATGAGCGGCTTGGCGGAGCTGTTGGTGCGGCGCGGCTTTCGGGTCAGCGGCTCGGATCTGGCCGCGGGCGCCATCACCCGGCGCCTCGAGACCCTGGGGGTGCGCGTCCATCTGGGCCACCGGGCCGAAAACCTGGCCGACGCGGCCGTGGTGGTCCATTCCACCGCGGTCAAAGAGGACAACCCCGAACTGGCCGCGGCCCGGGGCCGGGGGCTGACGGTGCTGCGCCGGGGCGAACTCCTGGCTCGCCTGATGGAGGGACACTTCCAGGTAGCCGTCACCGGGGCCCACGGCAAGACCTCCACCACCGCCATGACTGCCGCGGTCCTGCGGGCCGGCGGGCTCGACCCTACTGTGGTGGTGGGCGCTCTCTGGGATAATTTGGGCTCCAACGCCATCCTGGGGCGGGGCGAGTACTTCGTGGCCGAAGCCGACGAGTCCGACTCCTCCTTCACTTTCCTCTCCCCCCAGGTCAGCATCATCACCAATCTGGACCGGGAACACCTGGACCACTACCGCGATTTGGCCCACATTCAGGAGACCTTTGCCGGCTACCTCTCCCGCCTGCCGGCCGGCGCCCGGGTGGTGGCCTGGGGCGACGACCCGCATCTGGCCCCGATCCTGCGGGACTGCCCCCACGAGGTGCTTACCTATAGCTTTAAGCCCGGGTCCGCGGATTTTTACGCCACTGACCTGACGCCCCAGGGTTTGGGCTACCGCTTCCGCCTGTGGCGCCGGGGCCAGGCCCTGGGGACCGTGACCCTGCCCCTGGCGGGGTCCCATTACGTCCTCAACGCCATGGCCGCCTGCGCGGTGGGGAGCCTGTTGGGGGTGGACTTTTCCGCCTGCCGGCAAGGCCTCGATAAGTTAGGCCAGATTCACCGGCGCTGCGAGGTCAAGGGCGAAGCCGGCGGCGTCCTGGTGATGGATGATTACGGCCATCACCCCACGGAGATCCGGTCCACCCTCACCGGCCTGGCCCAGGCCTTTCCCGACCGCCGCCTGGTGGTGGCCTTCCAGCCCCATCGCTACAGCCGCACCCGGGCCTTGCTGCCGGAATTTTTTCCCGTTTTCGCTCAGGCCCAGATGGTCTTCATCACCGAAATCTACGCCGCCGGAGAGTCCCGCCCCAATGGCCTGTCCGGCCGGTCCGTCTATGAAGGCATTCGGAAAAGCGGCCACCCCGGGGCGCATTTCATTGAAGAAAAAGCAGGGATGGCCGATTATATCCTCAACCATCTCAACGCCGGCGATATGGTCCTCACCCTGGGGGCCGGGGATATCTGGAAGACCGGGGAAGAGCTGTTGGCCCGCCTCCAGGGCCAGGGTGGGAGGGGAAAGGTGGGCTGCCCATGAAAAAAAGCACCGTGCGCCATCCCTCCCGCCTCGCCCCCCAGCGCCCGGTGCGCAAAACGCGCCTGATTCCCCGCACCCGTTCCCAGAACAGCTACCGCCGCAACCGCGTCAAAGGCGAGTCCCGAAAAATCTGGCTTAAGGGTCTGGCCTGGATTTTCGGGCTCCTGACGCTGGCCGGTCTCTGCCTGGGTTTGGTGATGGTGTACCATCAACTCTTGACCTGCTCGACGTTTTGCATTAAAGATATCAATAATATCGAGATTGAGGGGGCCAAGCGTCTGTCCCGCGGCGTGGTGCTGCAGCAGGCCAACATCACCCCCGGTATCAGCCTCCTGTCCATCCGGCCGGGCCGGGTGGAACGGGCCCTGGCGGCCCATCCCTGGATCGCCAAGGCTGAGGTGTCCAGGAAGTGGCCCCACAACCTCCACGTCCGGATTCAGGAACGGGACCCCATAGCCTTGGTCCAGATCGGCGAAGAGTTATATTATACGGATCATCAGGGGAATCTTTTTAAACCTTTATCTCCCGGGGATCCTCATAATTTTCCGGTTATTACGGGTTTGAAGCCGGAGCAGTTTCAGCATCCGGACGGCGCCGTGCCTGAGATCGTGACCCAAGCCTTTCAATTATTGGAAGTGCTGAAAAAGACTCCGCCCCCGGTCAATCTGGAGAATGTCTCCGAGGTGCACGCGGACCTGGAACGGGGCTTCACCCTGTACGCCAACGGGTTGGGGGTCGGCCTGGATTTGGGATTCAAGGATTATTCGGAAAAATTACAGAAATTCGCCCAGTTATGGCCCGTATTAGTACACAAGGGCTTGGTGGCCAAGGTTGGGCGCATCAACCTCAACTATCCCCGCAGGGCGCTGGTCACCCTGAAGGGGATGGAAGAAAACCCATAGGATAGAATCGTGCCTCAAGACCTTATTGTCGGTTTGGACATCGGCACCACCAAGATTTGCGCCGTGGTGGGTGAAGTGCGGGACCAGCAGGTGGATATCGTCGGATTGGGCTCGGCGCCCACCGCCGGCGGTCTGCGCAAAGGGGTGGTGGTAAATATTGAAAGCACCGTCCGGGCCATCCGCCGCGCCGTGGAAGAAGCGGAAACCATGGCCGGCTGCGAGATTCGCTCGGTTTACGCCGGGGTCGGCGGCGGCCAGACCAAGGTCATCAACAGCCAGGGGATCATCGCCATCAAGGACCGGGAAGTGACCCCGGCCGACATGGAGCGGGTCATCGACACTGCCCGCACCGTGGCCATCCCCTCGGACCGGGAAGTCATCCATACCCTGGTCCAGGACTTCTTGATAGACGGCCAGGACGGCATCAAAGACCCGGTGGGCATCCACGGGGTGCGCCTCGAATGCAAGGTCCACATCGTCACCGGCGCGGTGACCTCTCTGAATAATATTATGAAATGCGCCAACCGGGCCGGCCTAGAAGTGAACGGCATCGCCCTGCAAAGTCTGGCCGCGGGGGAAGCCGTCCTCACCGACGAAGAAAAGGAACTGGGAGTAGCCCTCGTCGATTTCGGCGGCGGCACCACCGACCTGGCCATCTTTGCCGAAAACGCCCTGCGCCATAATTTTGTTCTGCCGGTGGGCGGCAACAACCTGACCAACGACATCGCCGTGGGGTTGCCTACCTCTCTGACCCATGCCGAAGAATTGAAGAAACATTATGGGGCCTGTCTCAATGCCCTGACCGACCCGGATGAAATCATGGAAGTTCCGGGCCTCACCGGCCGGGAAACCCAGAGCATGCCCCGCAACCGCCTGGCTGAGATCATCCACATGCGGGTCGCGGAAATTTTGAATCTGGTGGCCAAAGAGATTCAGCGGGCCCGGTTCATCCATCCCCTCCACTCCGGCGCAGTGCTCGTAGGGGGCACGGCCATGGTGGACGGCCTGGCGGAACTGGCCGGCGAAACCTTTGGCATGCACACCCGCATCGGCTATCCCATGGGCGTCAGCGGCCTCATCGACGTCATCCACGACCCCTCCTACGCCACCGGGGTGGGCCTGGTGCTCTACGGCTTCCGGTCCCAACAAAAAAACCAGCGATCCCCCGACCGTTGGTCCAGCGGCGGCCGTTGGTCCAACCGCTCCTCCGGTGGAGGCTTCATGGCCAAGATCAAAAAATGGTTCCGCGAAGTGGTATGAATCGCCGAAACGTGCTATGATGGTTTTAAGGGGGGTCCTCCATGAAGATTCAATTAGTCCCCAACGAATTATCGGCCAAAATCAAGGTGTTAGGAGTCGGTGGAGCCGGCGGCAACGCGATTAACGATATGATCGCCTCCCAGATGGTGGGGGTGGATTTCATCGCCGCCAACACCGACGCCCAGGCTCTGGAGCGGAGCCTGGCCCCGGTCAAGATCCAATTGGGCTCCAGTGTCACCAGGGGTCTGGGGGCCGGCGGCGATCCCGAAGTCGGGAAGAATGCGGCGATCGAGGAAGCCGAGCACATTAAACAGGTGCTCCAGGGGGCCGACATGGTGTTCATTGCCGCGGGCATGGGCGGCGGCACCGGCACCGGCGGCGCTCCGGTAGTGGCCGAACTCAGCCGGGACCTGGGGGCCCTGACCGTGGCCGTGGTGAGCAAGCCCTTCGAATTTGAAGGCAAGATGAAGCGGCGCCTCGCCGACAACGGCATCGATGAACTCCGCAAGGTGGTGGACACCATCATCACCATCCCCAACGACCGCCTCTTTTCCTTGAGTTCCAAGAACTCCCGGATCAAGGACGTCTTCGGCATGGCCAACGAAGTCCTGGGCTTTGCGGTGCGGGGCATCTCCGACCTCATCATGGTGCCGGGCTTCATCAACGTGGACTTTGCCGACGTGCGCACGGTCATGAAGGAACGGGGCATGGCCCTGATGGGCACCGGGATCGCCAACGGCGGCAACCGGGCCGCCGACGCCGCCCACAAAGCCATCTCCAGTCCCCTCCTGGAAGATATCTCCATCCGCGGCGCCCGGGGCATCCTCATCAACATCACCTCCGCCCCCGACATCTCGATGGAAGAATTGAAAGAAATCTGCGGCATCGTCCAGGAAGAGGCCCACGAAGACGCCATCATCAAGTGGGGCCTGGTCTGGGACGAAAACCTGGTGGAGGAGATTCGGGTGACGGTCATTGCCACCGGCATCGGCAAGCGGGCCGAAGCCGAACGGGCCGCCTGGTCCCAGGGGGCACCCAGCCAGCCGGAGGATTTGGAAATCCCCACGATTTTGCGGACCCCCGAACAACCCGCAAACCGGCCTGCGGACCCGCGCCAGCCTGCCGGCAAGAAAACCCTGGGCGTGGTGAACGCCAAAAAATTTATCGTCCACCCCGACCTGCAATACGAGGAAAACGAACTGGACACGCCGCCGTTCCTCCGCAAGGCGGATTAGAGGCAGGTTTTAGGTTCTGGGTTTTAGGTTTTAGGAGGGGGCGTGAGTTATCACGCCCCCTTATTTTCCTTGAGTGTTTTAATCCTCGTTTCCAAGCTCTGCTTGGGCTCCTTAATAAATTAGCAACGTAGGGTGGGCACGGCCCACCATCTCTGGCTGCTGCTCCTGAAACCCCATGTCCGCCAAGATCAAGGCCCTTTTAAAACAGCTGCTCTCCCAGGAACAAGGCGCAGTAGTGCGGGAGTGGGGCGCCCGCTTTCCCATCGCCCTGGTCTACCCCCAGATTTACCCCGTGGCCATGGGCAATCTGGGTTTCCAGGCCATCTATCACCTGCTCAACTCCCAACCAGGCCTGGTGTGCGAACGGGCCTTTCTGCCGGCCCCGGACGAATGGGAAGAATACCGCCGCACCCGCACCCCGATCCTCAGCCTGGAGTCGCAGCGGCCCCTGACGGATTTCGGGGCGGTGGCCTTCTCCATCTCCTTTGAGGCCGACTATCCTTACGTGCTCCAGCTCCTGGCCGGTGTGGGCATTCCCTTAAGAGCCGCAGAACGTGGCCCCGGGGATCCCCTGGTGATAGCCGGGGGCGTGGCCACCTTCCTCAACCCCGAGCCCTTAGCGCCCTTCGTGGACGCTTTCTTCCTGGGGGAGGGCGAAGCCGGGGCGGTGCCGTTTTTCGAGTTCCTGGCCGGGGGTGCGGCCTCCGAGGAGCGGCCTGCCATGCTGCGAGACCTGGCCCGCACCGTGCCCGGGGCCTATGTGCCCGCGGGCTATACGCCCTGCTACCATCCCGACGGCACCCTGGCGGCCTTTGCAGCGGCCCCTGGCTGGCCGGAACGGGTGCAGGCCCCACACCTGCCGGAGTTGGCCCTCTACCCCACCCACAGCCATCTGCTGGCCCCCCAGAGCGAATGGGGCGAGATGTTCCTGGTGGAGACCGGCCGCGGCTGTTCCCGGGGCTGCCGGTTCTGCGCCGCGGGCTATGTCTACCGCCCGCCCCGGGAGCGCGAACTTTCGGAACTCTGGACCCAGATCGAGCCGGGCATCAGGGCCCGGCGCAAGATCGGCCTGGTAGGGGCCGCGGTCAGCGACCATCCCGCGGTCAAAGACCTCTGCCGCAAAATCCTCGCCGCGGGGGGGAGTATGGGCATCAGTTCGCTGCGGGCCGACTCCGTGGACGCCGAACTCTTCGGGCTTCTGGCCCAGGGGGGGGTGCGCAGCGTGGCCCTGGCCCCGGAGGCCGGCAGCGACCGCCTGCGCCGGGTCCTGAACAAGGGCCTTAACCGGGACGACCTGGCCCGGGCCGCGGTGGCCTTGAGCGAGTCCGGCTTGCCTCAACTGCGCCTCTATTTTATGGTGGGCCTGCCCAGCGAAACCCTGGACGACGTGGCCGAAATTCCCCGCCTGGTGAAATACCTGGAACACGCGGTCGTCAAGGCCAGCTCAGGCAAGAAACACCTGGGCCTCATTACCTTAAGCATCTCTTCTTTTGTGCCCAAGCCCTTCACGCCCTTCCAGTGGACCCCGTTTTTGGAAGTAGCGGAGCTGAAAAAACGCCTGAAGCTGGTGGTCCGGGAGTTCCACGGGGTCAAGGCGGTGCGGGTGCACACCGATCTGCCCAAGTGGGCTTATGTCCAGGCCCTGCTGTCCCGTGGCGA
The DNA here is from genome assembly GCA_023229795.1 of Syntrophobacterales bacterium. Classification (GTDB taxonomy): domain Bacteria; phylum Desulfobacterota; class Desulfobaccia; order Desulfobaccales; family 0-14-0-80-60-11; genus 0-14-0-80-60-11. The sequence goes on along the minus strand of JALNYP010000021.1, from coordinate 16,624 downwards.
CCGCCGGGTCGGAGAGATGCTGCTGGCCGCGTCTGACCGGGGCTGGACCCGGGCCTTGCGGGAGAGCCCCATCAACCCGGACTTTTTCACCTTACGGGAACGCCGCCCGGATGAACTCTTTCCCTGGGACTTTATCGACCACGGCCTGAAAAAAGATTACTTATGGGAGGAATACCAGCGGGCCCTGGAAGGCAAGGAGACCCCGCCCTGCCGCCCGGCGGTCTGCAGCCGCTGCGGGGTTTGCGCCGGCGAGGGCACGAAAAAGGAGGGAGGCTAAGGGCACACACTCGTCCCCCAATCCTTTAGGGGTGGCCCCAGCGTCCCGCCTGGGGTTTGCATCACGGAATATTGAGGGAAACGCCATGAAACAGATGTGGGCCGTATTGATGCTGCTTTTGATGACTGGAGCCGCGCCGGCAGCCACGCTCACAGTTACGGTGAGCAATGGTGAAAGCGACCAAGGTTGTGTCTCGGTGGCCTTGTATAACATTGACACCAGCCAAAATTTCGGTTCGGGCAGCGGCTATTATCAAGGCAAACACGGCAATATTGCCAGCGGCACGGCCCAGGTGGTTTTCTCGAATATTCCCTATGGCACCTACGCGGTAGCAGCCTTCCACGATTTAGATTGCAGCGGTGTCATCAAGAAGAATTTTTGGGGAATCCCGCAGACAATGTACGGCTTTTCCAATAACTACGGCAAACGCCCGGATTTCAATCAGGCCAGTTTTTTAGTTACCGGAGATACGAAAATAGCCATACGTCTGCAATGGTATTAAAGGCAATCTGTGGCAGGGTGATTCAGGTGATAAATTGGGTGCAGCATGGAAATTAATGGTATGCGTGGTTACTTTTTAGGACAAGGATCAGAATCTGCATGAAATTCCTCACCTGGAAAATCCAGTTGGCCCTGGCCCTTATCGGCGCTTCGGCCGCGCTTTATCTCCTCAATTACCTGATCTTCCGGGACGCCTCCTACATGGTGCGGCTGTTCCTGGCCCAGTTGGGGTTCCTGCCCATCTCAGTGCTCCTGGTCACCATTATCCTGAACCAGCTTTTGGCCCAACGGGCCAAGGCCGCCAAGCTGGGCAAGCTCAACATGGTCATCGGCGCTTTTTTCAGCGAAGTAGGGGGCGCGCTCCTGAAAACCGTGTCGGCCTGCGACCGGCACCTCTCCGCCTTTCAGCAGCAGGTGGCCCATATCAGCCACTGGACCGCGCCGGATTTTGCCAGGTTCAGACGGGGGCTGGCGGAGGGCGATTTTGGGATCGAACTTAAAGGCGGTGATTTGGAAGTCTTGCGGGAGGTTTTGCTCCGCAAGCGGGATTTTCTCCTGCGCTTGCTGGAAAACCCCAACCTTCTGGAACACAACTCCTTCTCCAACCTGCTGCTGGCGGTCTTCCACCTGACCGAGGAACTGGCCCAGCGGGGAGACCTCTCCCGTTTGGGACAGACCGACCGGGAGCACCTGGCCGTGGACATTCAACGGGGCTACGTCCTGCTCATCAAAGAGTGGCTGGCTTATATGAGCCACCTGCAAACCAGCTACCCCTACCTCTTTTCCCTGGCCCTGCGCACCAATCCTTTTGACCCCTTCGCCACGCCGGAGATCAAATAAGGACGGCGGGCACGGAGGCCCGCCCCACCGGGCCCGCACTACCGGCTGATAGCTGAAAGCTGATAGCTCTTTTATCAGACCACTTTGGTCCCGAAGAGGCGCGCCATCTGCTTCAGGGCGAAGGCGTGGGCCTCGGGGTCGAAGTCGGCCACCCCCTGGCGGAAAACCACGCCCGGGATATCCCGGTCGAAGAGTTCCTTGACGGTCTCCAAAATGCAGATGGAGGTGCACACTCCCACCACGTGCACCACGATCACCTGCTCGGCTTTCAGGATGTCATCCAGGTTGGTGCGGGCAAAGGCGCTGTACCGGGTCTTGTCCACCCGGTAGTCGCCGGGGGCCGCCGCAAGCTCGGGGATGATTTGGGAGCCCCAACTGCCTTTAACCGCGTGGGGCGGGAAGTATTGGAATTCCGGGTCGTCGGGCGCGTGGGCGTCGCAGGCATAGATCACCACCCCCTGGGTCCGGAAGGCCGCGATCTTGGCGGCCACGAAGGGGATGATCTCCCGGGCCTGGGGCCCCATATAGAGGGAACCCTGAGGGTCCAGGAAATCATTGAGCATGTCCGCCACGATCAACGCCGCCTTGCCCATGCGCGCCTCCGGGCTATTTTTTCTCACCCCTCACCCTAACCCTCTCCCCTCGAAGGGGAGAGGGGATAAAAGGGAAGGTTAGGCAATACCATGGGTTAAACTTAAGGCCGCGTAGGGGTTTAGGCAAGGCAAAATATTGGGCTTGGGGGGTAAGGGCCGTCGGCCCTTAGCCCCTTCCCCCAAAGACCTTACACGAACAGCGTGATATCCGCGTCCGCGGCGTAGTCCAGGAAGGCCCCGGCGCCGGCGAATTCCAGGCCGTCCACCAGGTCTTCCTTCTTGATGCCCATGACGTCCAGGGTCATCTGGCAGGCGATGAGGCGCACCCCGTTTTCCTTGGCCATGCTCAACAAATCCGGGATGGTGGGCACGCCGCCCTTTTTCATCCAATCCTTCATCATCCAGGAGGCCATGCGGGTCATGCCCGGCAGCACTCCCACGATGTTGGGCATGGGTACGGGCATAGCCGGATTGGCCAGGGGCGGGATCTTCAAGTCCCCATATTTTTTCTTGTTGACGATATCCAGGCCGTAGAAGCTGAAGAAGATGGCGGCCTCCATATCCATGGCCGTCGCGGTGGTGGCCAGGATCAGGGGCGGATAGGCCATGTCCAGGGTGCCCTTGGTGGCCACGATGGCCATCCGTTTGGGGCGGTCCACCTTGATCCCCTGGCGCTTCAGTTCTTCGGTCACCTGCAGGCGGACCTGCTCGGCGATGTATTTTTCCAGTTCCGGGGTGACAATGGGATTCGCAGACCCGATTGGCGTCACCTTAGCGGTTTCATGACTCGACATAAACGTACCTCTCTACCACCAGGAAATTGCCTGGTCATGGGTTAGCACCAGCTTGAGCAGGGCGTCATAATCCACCGGCTCCTGGTGCAGGGGAAATTCGCTGGCCTCCCGGTCCCGAGAAACCGCCGCGGCCAACTTCTTGGTGACTTCATCCGGGGGATGGCGGAAAACGTGCAAAATCTTCATAGGTCCTCTCAAAAGGGGATGATGATATCCTGATCCCGCAGCAGCTCGCCCATTTCCTCGAGGGACTTGGGGGCAAAGCCGTGCTCAGAGACGTTGACGGGGTGATTGCTATACCGGTGCCCTTCCATCTCATCCAGAAACCCGAGGTTGTCCGTAAAGGCCTCGTCCAACTGCACTTCGTAATCCAGCACCAGGTAGGTCACGGCGTGGTCTTCCAGAAGGCAGCCGAGAGACGTGCGCAGGGCCTCATACTGGCGATGGGGGTGGCGGGCCAAAACCGCTACTTTCTTCATGGTCGTTCAACCTCCGTTACAGCATGAGATAGCGGGGACAGTCTTCGAGCATCTCCGCGTGTTTGGCCTGGGTGGCAAAATCCTTGAATCCCATCCCCGGCACGTCGCCTTTCAGTTCGTGGGCGCGGAAACTCACTTCGCACAGGGCCATCTTGGCCCGGCCGGCCAGTTGTTCGAAGCGGGGGTCCTGGGTGAGCAGCACCCCCTCGCCGGTAAGAAAAATGACGAGTTCCACTCCTTGCTTTTCGGCCGCGGCCACCAGGCCCAGGAGATGGTCCAGGGAGTCTTTGGTGGCTACCATGATTCCTAACTGTCCTTTCACGTGCACCTCACTTCTTCTGGAGATAGAAATGGAAGATCTCGCCTTCTTCTTCCACTCCCAGGTAAATATTGCCGGTGCGGGAGGCCCAGCTCGGCAGGTCATTTTTCGAGCCGGGGTCCGTGCCCACGACCTCGAGGATCTCGCCGCTGGCCAGCTCCGCCATAGCCTTTTTGGTCTTGAGCAACGGCAGCGGGCAGGCGTCTCCCTTGCAATTCAAGGTCTTTTGGGGGGTAAATTTACCCATAATAAAGTTCTCCTCGTAAATTGTTTTTGCTTATAGTTACCGTCCGCCCCAGGCCATCCTGGCCCGAAGCCGACGGCGGCGCCCACTTGCAAAGCCGCCCGCGCGTAATGCGGCCCGGCTATGGTTCCATCCGGCAGAAAAGTTCCCGGGTGATGGCCGTCAGTTGGAGCAGCCGCGGGTCCCGCAGGCGATAAAAGACCTGCTGGGCCGCCCGCCGGGACTCCAGGATCTCTTTGTCCTTCAGCAGGCTGAGGTGCTGGGACATGCTGGACTGACTGATGCCTATGGCCTTTTCCAACTCCTGCACCGACAGCTCCCCGTCTCCTAAGAGATGGATGATCATCAGCCGGATGGGATGAGCCAGGACTTTCAGACACCTGGCTGCCTTTTCCAACCGCTCTTTCATATATTCATCATTCATAATATTCATATATAATAATAATTATGTGTTTGTCAAGAATTTGTCGCCATCCGAAAATTTTTTTCCCCGGAGCCTTGGTCCTGGATATAATGGTGATTGGAAAAAAGAAGGGGTATCGATATTACTGGCTTTGATTTAACTGGTCGGGCGAGAAAATCTCAAGGGAGGTTTGGACATGCCCAAGACAGTCCTGTGGCTCATCATCATCTTCACGGTCCTCTTTGTGATCGGGGTTAACACCGGGGAAGTGGCCTACCTGATGAATCTGGGCAGCACTATCTGACTGGCCTGTATCGGGGTGGGGTGATGACCGGGTTCCGGTCACCGTCCAGACCCTGGCGGCGTTGGGTGCCAACGCCGGGGCGCGGTTTTTCTGCGGCGGCTCGATGAGGTATCAGGGTTCATTTCTGGCGGGAGGTCGTCCATGCCGAAGAAACCTTTTTGGCTGATCATTCTCTTTACCATCCTCTTCATCCTGGGAGTCAACACCGGTGACCTGGTTAATCTGCTGAACCTGGGCAGCACCGTCTGCCTGTCTTGCATCGGGGTCGGCTAATGACCCGCCTCCGCTGGCTGATCCAGACCCTGGTGGCGTTCGGGACCAACGCCTATCTCCTCTTTCCCTTCGGCGGCGCGGTGATCTATCAGGGACCATTGAAGGCGGTGTGCCATCCCGGCCTCAACTGCTACTCCTGTCCAGGGGCCCTGTTGTCCTGCCCGGTGGGCGCCTTCCAGAATTTCATGGCCAGCCTGCGGTTCACCGCTCCGGGCGGCTTCCCCAACCTGGGCGCCATCGTGGTGGGCTATCTGGGTTTCATCGGCACGGTAGTGGGCCGGTTGACCTGCGGCTGGATGTGCCCCTTCGGCTTTATTCAGGACCTGATCCACAAGATCCCCACCCGGAAATTTTCCCTGTGGAAGCCCTTACGTTGGGTGAAATACGTGGTGTTGGTGGTGTTGGTGGTGGCCATGCCGGCTCTCCTGGTGGACAACTCGGGCCTGGGCCACCCCTGGTTCTGCAAGCTCGTCTGTCCCGCCGGCACCCTGGAAGGAGCCATGCCCCTGATGGCGCTCAAACCCAGCCTGTGGGCCACCGTAGGCGTCGCCTTCTGGAACAAGCTCACCCTCCTTATCCTGATTCTGATCGGCGCGATTCTCATCAGCCGGTTTTTTTGCCGGGTGATTTGCCCGCTGGGGGCCTTCTACAGCCTCTTCAGCCGCATATCTCTGGTGCAATTGGAGTTCGTCGAAGGCAACTGCGTGGAATGCGGCGCCTGCAGCCGCAAGTGTCCCACCGGGATCATCCCCAATAAGGAGTTCGACAGTCCGGAGTGCATTATGTGCTTGCGCTGCGTGGACTCCTGCCACTTCAGGGCCCTGGATTTCGGCATCCGGCGGCCGCCGGGGAAACCGGGCAAAGTCAAGCGGGCTACTTCCCCTTTATAACCCTGTAGAAAAAATGCTTGACACCCCCTGGATTTCCTTCATAATTAATTAAGTAATTTCACCGGGATAGCCGGAGGAGATCAGGTAATGGCCCTCACCAAGGAAAAATTGATCAGCCGCTTACAGACACAGGTAGGTTTGAGCAAGCAAGAGTCACGTTCGGTGGTGGAACGGGTCCTGGATATTATGAAGGAAGCTCTGGCCCAGAGCGAAGACCTGCTCATCAGCGGCTTCGGCAAATTCTCGGTCAGGCAGAAAAACGCCCGCCGGGGCCGTAACCCCCAAACCAAGCAAAATCTCATCCTCCGGGCCCGGAAGGTGGTGGTTTTCAAGACCTCCGGAGTGCTGCGCAATCGCATCAATGGCGACTGACCGGCTCGCCGCCTCCGCCTGCTCCCGGGATCCGCTGCGATCATTCTGAGGGCCCGGCCTCAGACTTGATACCTGCCCCCGGGAGAACTTCACCCCCGCCGCCTTCCGGTTATCCAGATCAGGGACGTCTAACCCTATGAAGACCGGGTTCCAAGGCTTATGCGACTGGCGCTGCTGCCGCCGGACTTTTCTCCGGAACAGCGCCGGCGCCCTGGCCCTGCTCTCCCTCCCTGCCCTGCCGGCCCCGGCTCGCGCCCAGGCGGTCCAGTACGGCTTCATGTCGCCGCAGCCGGCCGCGTTTTACCGCACCCTGGACCAGGGCCTGGTACAGTGCCAGCTCTGTCCCCGCAACTGCGAGGTCATGCCCGGGGAGCGGGGCGACTGCGGCGTCCGGGAGAACCGGGCCGGCAAGTACTACTCCCTGGTTTACGGCAATCCCTGCGCCGTGCACCTGGACCCCGTGGAAAAAAAGCCCTTCTTCCACGTGCAGCCCGGCAGCCTCTCTTTTTCCATCGCCACCGCGGGCTGTAATCTGCACTGCAAATTCTGCCAGAATTGGGAGATTTCCCAGACCCGGCCGGACAAGACCTATAACTTCGACCTGCCGCCGGAGAAAGTGGTGGCCGCGGCCCGGGAGAACCGCTGCCTCTCCATCGCTTATACCTACGTGGAGCCCATCATCTTCTATGAATACATGCGGGATGTGGCCCGCCTGGCCAAGCCCGCGGGCCTCCTCAATACCTGCCATTCCGCGGGCTACATCAATACCCAACCCTTGGGAGAACTGACGGGACTCCTGGACGCGGCCTGCATCGATCTCAAGGGCTTTGACGCCAAATTTTACCGGGACCTGGTGGACGCCGAACTCGACCCGGTGCTGAACACCCTGAAGACCCTGCGCCGCCACGGGGTCCACGTGGAGATCGTCAACCTGGTCATCCCCCAGTTCAACGACCAGCCGGAGATGATCACCCGCATGTGCGCCTGGATCAGAGACGAATTGGGGCCCCTGACGCCGCTGCATTTTTCGCGGTTTTATCCGCTCTACAAGATGCTCAATCATTCCCCGACCCCGGTGAGCACCCTGGAGCGGGCCCGGGACCTGGCCCAGAAGGCGGGCTTAAAATATATTTATATCGGCAACCTGCCGGGCCACGCCGCGGAAAATACCTACTGCCACCAGTGCGGCAAACTGATCATCGCCCGCCAGGGCTACCGCATCGGCGAGGTGCATATGAAGGGAAGCAAATGCGCCTACTGCGGCACGGTCATCCCGGGGATTTGGGAGAAGAAGGTGTAGGGTGCGCCCTGCGCACCAGCCGCGATTGCTACGCCGCTTCTGACTCTGAAGCCCTGCCTGTTCGTAGCCAACGTCAGCGAGGCCAAAATCCCTGGTGGCCCCCTCTACGCCGCCCTGCAAAACCTGGCCGCGGCCCGGGGCTGGCTGCTAAACCCCCAGCCTTGGCGGTCTCGAAGTGGAACTCCAGGACTTCTCTACCGGGGAGCGCCGGGAATTCCTGGCCGGTTTAGGTCTTACGGCAGGCGGCAGCGCCCGGCTGGTCCGGGTGCCCTCCCGGCTCCTGGGATTGGTGACCTTCTATACCGTCGTCGGTCCCGAGGTCCGGGCCTGGCAGGTGCCCGCCGGCGCCCCGGCGCCCCGGTCCCTCGGGCCGCCGGCCAGGTCCATGCCGACCTGGAAAAAGGCTTCATCCGGGCGGAAGTCATGCGGTTCGCCGACCTGGACCGGATGGGCGCCCCCGCCCGGGTCCGGGAAGCCGGCCTGCTCAAAAGTGCAGGCCGCGACTATCCGGCGGCCGACGGCGACATCCTCTTCTTTCGCCTCTCCCGGTGAGTCAGTCCCCTCCCGGCATTTGCTTTTAATGCAACTTTGTGATAAATATAAGGCGGGAAAGGAGGTCTAATAGAATGTTCCAAATTGGCCAGCTAGCCGTGTACCCGGCCCATGGGGTTGGGGTCATCGAGTCTGTCCAGGAACGCGCCGTCTCGGGAAATCAGGAAAAATTCTACATCATGCGCCTCATCGACAGTGACATGATTATTATGATTCCCACCGGCAATGCCCGGAACGTCGGGCTCAGAGACATCATTGATCTACAGGCGGTCACCGAGGTTTATGAAATCCTGCGGCACCGGCCTTCCCGCCTTAACAACCAGACCTGGAATCGCCGGTACCGGGATTACATGGATAAGATTAAGACCGGTTCCCCCTTTCGGGTGGCGGAGGTGCTGCGGGATTTGACCCTCCTCAAAACCGAAAAGGATCTCTCCTTTGGGGAGCGCAAGATGTTAGATACCGCCAAAAATCTCCTGGTTAAAGAACTTTCCTTAGTGAACAACACCAAAGAAGACGAAATCGAAGCACAACTCCTGGCTTTATTGGAGAGCACGACGGAAGAGCAGCAAGCCCTTCCCAGCAGCTGAACGAAATTAGTTTGATCCGCAACACGCCACACTTTTAAGTGCGCCAAGGAGGGCCGTAACATTATCTTCGTAGCCGAGGCCGGCAGCGACCCCCCGACGACGCGCCGCCATAGCTTTTTCCCGCCCATGACTTGTCCGAAAGAAAGGAGGTGAAATTTTCGTGCTAAAAAAGATGGTCACCGGGGCCATCATGGGGACCATTTGTGCGATCAGCGGTTATCTCATTGCTGACCAAATCCCGCAATTCGGCAACCTATGGTGGGTCTCATATGCGGGCGCCGCTGTGGGTCTGGCGGTAGGCATCCTGACTCTGGCGCTGGAGCAAGCCATCAAGCGCATCCCCTTGAAAACCATTATCGGCAGCACCCTGGGCCTGTTTGTCGGCCTGGGGATCGGGAAGCTGGCCAGCTACCCCTTCGATAAGTACCTGGAACTCCCTAATCTGCAAATCCCCTTATATATCTTTTTTTCTGCAATCTTTGGTTATATCGGGCTGGTGCTGGGTGGCAAAAAGGTGTCCGAAGTCAGCACCCCCTATTTCTTGGAGCCGAGCGGCAAGTCCTCGCGCCACGCCTTGAAAATCCTGGACACCAGCGTCATCATCGACGGCCGCATCGCGGATATCTCCGAAACCGGCTTTGTGGACGGCACCCTGATCGTGCCGAAATTTGTCTTGGAAGAGTTGCAGTATATCGCCGATTCCTCCGACGACCTCCGGCGCACGCGGGGCCGCCGCGGGCTGGATATCTTGAAGCGCCTCCAGCAGCAGAATCCGTTGCGGGTGGAGTTCATCGATGACGATATCCCCAAAGCGGCGGGGGTGGACTCCAAGCTGGTGGGCCTGGCCTTGAAACTCAGGGCCAAAATCCTGACCAATGACTTCAATCTGCACAAGGTCGCCGAACTCCAGGGGATCGAAGTCCTGAACATCAACCAGCTTGCCAATGCCATGAAACCCGCGGTCCTGCCCGGAGAAACCCTGCACGTCCAGATTCTCCGGGAGGGCAAATCCCAGGGACAGGGCATCGCCTATCTCGATGACGGCACCATGGTGGTGATCGAAAATGCCCGGCGCCTCATCGGCAAGGAAGTCGAGGTTGCCGTCACCAGCGTCCTGCAGACCACTGCGGGCCGCATGATCTTCAGCGAAGTCAAGAACGGCGGCGCTCTCAGGAAAGTGTGAGATTCTGAGGGGAGGACCGGGAGGCTAACTTCCTCGTCCTCCCTTTAACTCTTCTCCCGGCCCCTAAAACTGGATTATTGTGAATGGAGGGCGGGCCCCGGCTCGCTTCTCAGGGTGCATCGCCGCTGGTGGAAACGGCCGCAGACAACCAATCACCGCAAGTCTCGGAAACCCTGGCCCTGACCGCGATCCCGGGCCAGGCCGGCGCCCGCCTGGACCAGTTCCTGGCGCAAGGCCTGGGCTGGTCCCGGGCCCGGCTGCAAAAGCTGCTGAAATCCGGGCTGGTCCTGGTTAACGGCGAGCCGCGGCCGGCCTCCTACCGGGTGCGGGCCGGTGACGCGGTAATGGTGTCGGTGCCGGAGCCGGTGCCCTCCCACCTGGCCCCGGAAGCCCTGCCTCTCGAGATCATCTTCGAAGATCAAGACCTCATGGTGGTGAATAAGCCCCCGGGCCTGGTGGTCCATCCCGGCGCCGGGCATCGTCAGGGGACCTTGCTCAACGCCCTGGTGCACCACTGCCCGGAATTGAAAGACATCGGCGAAGTCAGCCGCCCCGGCCTGGTGCACCGCCTGGACAAAGACACCAGCGGCCTCCTGGTGGTGGCCAAGACCTCCCTGGCGCACCAGGCCCTGGTGGGCCAGTTCGCGGCCCGGGAGACCAAGAAGACCTACACCGCCCTGGTCTGGGGCCGCCTGGCGGAACCGGAAGGACGGATAGACCAAGATATCGGCCGTCACCCCACCCAGCGCCATAAGATGACGGCCCATCCCCGGCGGGGCAAGGCGGCAGCCACCCGCTGGCGGGTGCGCCGGGAGTTCCCCGGACCCCTGAGCCTGGTGGAACTCTCACCGGAGACCGGCCGCACCCATCAACTTCGGGTGCATATGGCCTCCCTGGGGCACCCGGTCCTGGGGGACGCCACCTACGGCGGCGGGGTGAGCCGCCTGACGGGCCAACCAAAGCTTACCGGCCTCAAACCCCTGGTGCAGCGCCAGCTCCTACACGCCTGGAAACTCTCGGTGACCCACCCGCGCACGGGTGAAAGAATGAGCTGGGAAGCGTCGCTGCCGGAGGATTTTCAGGCGGTGGTGGACTTTTTAGAGGGATTAAGCTAATGATAGCAGTAAGTCTTTTCCGGTCTCGTAAAATTTAAAGTTAAAAGCCCGGGCATGGATGGACTTTTCATAATTTGCGGGTAGGCCGAAGGCCCATGGAAGCTGTCTCAGCAGAAGATTGCGGATAGGATCGTGGTGGGGGCCCAACCTTTAACCATCTCAATCTCTTAAAAAATTAGGGGGCGGCTTTCATCATGAATATCGTATTGGCGACTTCTCCTTCGGAGGAAGATACACACGGAGTCCGGTCGATGGCTCCTCTGAGCCTGGGTTACCTGGCCGCATCCGTGAAAAAGTTTCCGGAGGTGACCGTGCGGATTGTGGACGCGTATGGAGAAGGCCTCACGGTCGACCAGGCCGCTGACCGGGTCCTGGCCCTGTCTCCCGACCTGCTGGGGGTATCCTCCACGAGTTTTTGCTATCCCAGCGGCATACGGCTCATATCCCGCGTCAAGTCCGCCAGAAGTGACGTGGTCACGGTTATGGGCGGGTACCACGCGACGAGGTTTGATAACCTGCTCCTCAAAGTTATCCCGGAACTGGATCTGGTGATCCGGGGTGAAGGAGACGAAAGTTTTCCCGAACTATGCCGGCGGCTGCTCCGGTCTGAATCTCTTGCAGGCTTGCCGGGCTTATCCTATCGCGCCAACGGTGAGGTGGTGAGGGGAATCCCGCAACAAATCGAGGACCTGGACGCCATCCCCTTTCCCGCCCGAGAATTACTTGACTATGATGGCTACTTCCACCAATTCGGGGGCTTCCGCCTTCCCAAAGTCCCCCCCACCGCCAATGTGGCCTCCTCCAGAGGCTGTCCCTATCATTGCACTTTTTGTCCGAAACTCTTTCCCGAGTGGCGCTACCGGATGCGGAGTGCGGAAAACGTCTTTCAAGAAATCCTGGAGATTCAGCGCGCCGGCTTTAAAATGGCCTTCTTCCAGGACGAGAATTTCTCCTACGACATCCCGAGGCTCGAGAAAATTTGTCACCTGATCCTTGAGCATAACCTCAAGATGAGATTCGCCTTTCAGGGAACGATTCACCATCTCCCGGAATCCGTCTTTCAGTTAATGCACCGGGCGGGCTTTGATGCCCTGTTCGTGGGGGTGGAAAGCGGCAGTGAGGCCCAACTCAGGCGGTATGGGAAGCCGGCGACCGCTAAGGGCCTGGCGGAGGGCATCCGCCGGGCTAAAAGGGCTCATATGCTGGTAGTGGGTTTCTTCGTTTATGGCGGGCCGGGAGAAACGGACCAAGACTTCGAGGCCACCCAAAAGTTTATTCAGGAAATTAGGCCGCATATCTCCGCGGGCAGCGCGCTCTCCATTCAGCCGCACGCCATCTTATGGGATAAACTCCTCGGCAACCCCGAACCCCTGAGTCTGGCGGATTCCCACCCGCGCCAAATGTATACCGTTCCGGGGCAACATAATATTGAGGTGATCCGCCGGCGACGGCGGGGATTAAGGCAGGCTTTCGCCAAGTCATGGCGGCACTGGCGGCGCTTAATCGACATCCTCGATCTCCTCAAGTTCAATCGTTCCGCCCAGCAGGTCGTGAAACTATCCTTAAAGGATATCAAATCACTCCTGGGCAAACTGAAATCAAAGCCTTGCAGGTAAATGGGGGCTGAATCGGCTTGTACACAAAAATCACAGGGGGGTGGAGAGGGTCGCACCCGCGCCCGGGAGAGAGAATGAGGTGGGAAGCGCCGCTGCCGGAGGATTTTCAGGCGGTGGTGGACAAATTAGCAAGCTTGCCTTAAATTAGAAACGTGAGGAGCAAGCCATGGAAGCCGCGATTGACGACCTGATGGATAAAATTAAGGCTATCGCCCAAGGGCCGAACGCCGAGTTGCTGCGGAAACTGGTGGATGTTCTGTATGAACAAGCAGCACCGAGAGAAGAGTACGACGAAGAACCTTTCTCCGCGGAAGACTTGGCTGCCATTCAAGAAGGGGAAGAGGCCTTCAAGCGAGGCGAATTTATCAGCCTGGAGGAATATGTCGAGGAACGCGGCTTGTGAGCTACCGCGTGCAATTATCGCTGCCTGCGAAAAAGCAATTAGATCGACTGGACCAGGTGACAGCAAGGCGGCTGAACGATCGTCTCAAAGAATTAACCTTTGATCCCTTCTCCACCAGAATTTCCAAAGCAGTAAAGATGGATCCCGGCCAGCGCACTTACAGGGTTGGAGACTGACGCATCATTTACCGAGTGAACGAAGAGAATAAGATTATTATGGTAATTGCCTTTCGCCCTAGAGGAAAGGCATATCGTTAGCCTGCCCCAGGCACAAGAATCTAAAGTGATGAAAAAGAAAGAATGGGTTGCATGTAATTACTGCATAGGCTTTGTCGACCTCCTTGGACAGCGTGAGGAATACAAAAATGAAGGATTAATTCCCAATTTCACTTCTAATCAAGAAAGGGAGCTTTTTAACCAAAAAATTAAGAAGACTATAGTTCCAATTTTTGCTCTCCAAAAAGATGCTGAATCCATGATGGAAACTGCTTTGACCCACAATCCGGAATACAAAAAGATATTTCCCCCGGAGCTATATGAATCTTACGTTAGAATGAGAAAAACCAATGTAAAACGTCAAAGATGGTCTGATGGGTTAGTTTTTTTCACATCTCTGGGTGATCCAGATATTAAATGCCCACTCACGGGAATATTTGGTCTTTTCGGCCTTGCTGGTAGTTTGTGCTTTATGGGTTTAGCCAGGAAGCAACCCATTAGGGGTGCGATTGACATAGCGTGGGGATTGGAGTTGCATGATGGCGAATTATACGGTGCAGCTGTAGCAAAGGCTTATGAACTGGAAAGTTTTGTTGCGCAATACCCAAGAATAATTGTAAGTGAAAGAACAATAAATTTTTTAGAGGCTCACCGTCAGAACATGAATAGCGATATATATTCTCAATGCAATCGGCAGCTTGCCGATAAATGTTTGCATATGCTAGCCGAAGATGTAGACGGTAATTTCATCATCCATTATTTGGGAGATGTATTTAGAGAATGTATATCAAAGAATTTGCATAATGATTTATATCAGAAAGCTATAGATTTTATACAAAAGCAACTTGAGAAACATCAGAGATCAAAGGAACGTGTTGATGCGAATAAGTTATCTTTTAGGTATTCACACTTGCTCTCCTACTTCGCGGCGCATCATTTAACGTAGGTCCAGGTGGCGGATCTTACGCACTTTTAAAAAACAATGCTAAAAATCGCCATTACCGGGGGGGCCGGGACCGGGAAGAGCACTGTGGCCCGGATGTTTGCCGAGCTGGGGGCTCAGGTGTTGGATGCCGATGCCATCGCCCGGGACGTGGTGGCAGTAGGGCAGCCGGCCTGGGTTGAGTTGCGCCGCCTTTACGGTGAAGATTATTTTAATCCTGACGGCTCGTTGAACCGATCTAAGCTAGCACAACGGGTCTTTGCCGACCCCGAGGCCCGCCGGCGGCTCGATGCCCTCATTCATCCCCTGGTGATCCGGGAGCTCCAGGCCCGGGCCGCGGACCTGGAAGGCCGCGGCGCGGATCTGGTCATCGTGGAAGTGCCGCTCTTATTTGAGGCCGGCCGGGAGGGGGCTTTTGACCGGGTCATCGTGGTCACCGCGCCTGAGGCCGATCAGATCCGCCGCCTCCGGAAACGGGATGGCCGCGGCGAGACCGAGATTCGGGGGATCTTGGCGGCCCAATGGCCGCTGGCGGATAAAGCCGCCCGGGCCGACTACGTGGTGCACAATGACGGCGATCTCGGCGGCACCCGCCAACAGGTGCAAAACATCTGGGGGAAACTGAAAAATCAGCTTGACAGTAAGCGCTAAAAAGGTTAGCGTCGATAATAACCTACCTTAAAGCAATCAACTGGCCCGATACAATTTAAAGAACTATTAAGGAAAATCCCGTTTATCCCCTTGGCTTCGGTTGGAACTTGTCCGCACTCCTATTCTGAATTACGGCTTGGAACCCCTGATAGCCCCTAACCCGGCGTGGGTCATCGACCCGGCCTATTACGTGGAATCTCTCTCATATTGACCCCAAAAATCACCTGGCGTGGGATGCGTTGATATGCCTGAACAAGAGGTAATAATGAATTTATCCGATTTGAAACACAAGAAAATCAATGACTTAGCTTCACTGGCCCGGGATCTCAGTGTGGAAGGCGCGGCCGGGCTGCGCAAGCAGGAACTCATCTTCGCCATCCTGCAGGCCCAGGTGGAGAAAAACGGCGTCATCTCCGGCGGCGGGGTGCTGGAAATCCTGCCCGACGGCTTCGGGTTCCTCCGGGCCCAGGACTATAACTACCTCCCCGGGCCCGACGACATTTATGTCTCGCCGTCCCAAATCCGCCGCTTCAATCTGCGTACCGGCGACACCATCGCCGGGCAGATTCGCCCCCCCAAAGAGGGCGAGCGCTATTTCGCCCTTCTCAAGGTCGAGACGGTCAACTTCGAAGATCCTTCGGTGGCCCGGGACAAGATCCTCTTTGACAATTTGACGCCGCTGTATCCCGACCAGCGTCTGAAACTCGAAACGGCCCCGGACAACTTCTCCGCCCGCATTATGGACCTGATGACCCCCATCGGCATGGGGCAGCGGGGTCTCATCGTGGCCGCGCCGCGCACCGGCAAAACCATGCTGCTCCAGAATCTGGCCAACAGCATCGCCACCAACCACCCCGAGGTCGTGCTCATCGTGCTGCTCATCGATGAGCGCCCGGAAGAAGTGACGGATATGCAGCGCAGCGTCAAGGCCGAAGTGGTCAGCTCCACCTTTGACGAGCCGCCCCAGCGCCACATCCAGGTGGCCGAGATGGTCCTGGAAAAGGCCAAGCGCCTGGTGGAGCACAAGCGGGAAGTGGTGATCCTGCTCGATTCCATCACCCGCCTGGCCCGGGCCTATAACACCGTGGTGCCGGCCAGCGGCAAGATCCTCTCCGGCGGCCTGGACGCCAACGCCCTGCAGCGCCCCAAGCGCTTCTTCGGCGCGGCCCGGAACATCGAGGAAGGCGGCAGCCTCACCATCATCGCCACCGCGCTCATCGAGACCGGCAGCCGCATGGACGAGGTCATCTTCGAGGAATTCAAGGGCACCGGCAACATGGAGATTCACCTGGAGCGAAAACTCGTTGAGAAGCGCATCTTCCCGTCTATCGACATCAACCGCTCGGGCACCCGGAAAGAAGAGCTGCTCTTGCCGCCCGAGGACCTCAACCGCATCTGGATCCTGCGCAAACTCCTATCGCCTTTGAGCCCCGTGGACAGTATGGAATTCTTGCTGGAAAAACTCCGGGGCACCAAAAACAACGCCGAATTTCTGGGGGCTATGAACCGCTAACCATAATCTCTTTTTCGACCGCAAACAAAAAGGGCGCACTCAGTACGCCCTTTTTTATAAAAACCTCATAAGAAAGGAAGTCTCTAACTGGTGGCACAGGCGTCTCGCCTGTGCAGGCGCAGGCTAAACGGGCTGTTGCCCGAATACATTCTCTTGAATTGCATGTGACCGCTCCCAGATGGTAGGGCTGCGATCTTGGGATGACGATTCAGAAGCTGGCTGCCCAGGGGAAATAGCCTTTACGGGTGATGATA
>JALNYP010000020.1 GCA_023229795.1 Syntrophobacterales bacterium | reverse complement strand
ATCTTACTAAATTAATTCAACCTGTTACTTCACCTAAGATAACACTTTCCGAGTTAAAACGTGATTGAAAAATTACCCTTTATTAAATTATTTCAGCCAGATATCCTTTCTGGATGAGAACTATCTAGGTGCAGGTGCCAGCGGCGGGATAGGTGTAGGCATAGGAATAGGCGCAGGAGGAGGAGGAGGTATTATACCTGTACTACCGCCGCCCTCACCTAACTTTTCTCGTAATTTGTCGTTGACGCACTTCCTCAGCTCTGCTAATTCATCCACGCTCAAGGAATTAGGATCTTGGGCAAATCTGGTAGCCAGAGTTTTATAGTCGGCAAGGGCGATTTGCATAGGCCATATAATAAAGATAAACAATAAAATTAAGATTCTTTTTAACATAGCCTCCCCCCTAATTCGTCTTTGAGTTTCTGCTCAGGTTATCATCTTAAAATAATTATCTAAAATTTAAATCTTGAATTAGCACAATGTAGCAATGGTGTCAATACAGGATGGAGGAAGTTTGAGAGAAGGGTGGGGGGAACTGTGTTCCCCCGGTCCTCCCAGCAAGATCATTCCTTCAAATCTCCTAACCTCTGTCTCTCCACCTGAGCGATGGCCTGGAGTTTTTTAACCTCTCGAAGTTCTTCTTCGGTATAGAGTAGGCGCGGCGGCGGGGCCACGCCGGTTTGGGCGGCCTGGCGGGTAACCGCTGCCATTTCGTAGAACTCTTCCGGGGTAATGTCCCGGCCGCCCAGGCCGCCGATGAAGCTCGTGAGGATGGGGGCGTCCTTCTGGCCGTAGAGGGCCGAGGCCAACTCCGCGTAAAGCACTCCGCCTTTGCCCATGGAGAGATTCTGGTCAATGACCGCCACGCCCCGTTTGCCGGCCAGAATTTCCCGCAAGGACGCTTCCGGAAAGGGTCTTATCAGGCGCGGCCGCACCAGGCCGATCTTCACACCCGCGTCGCGCAATCGGTCCACCGCCTCTTTAGCCTTGGTGGCAAAGGAGCCGATCATGAAAAAAACCACTTCGGCGTCATCGGCGCGGTAGGCCTCCACCGCCGGATGAACCCGGCCGAATTCTCGGGCGAACTCATCGGCCAACTCTTCATAGACCGTAAGGCCGTTTAAGGCGGCCAGGTGCATCTCGTAGCGGAAGTAGGAATAAGGCGAGCCGCCCAGGACCGCTACCGCCTGGCTCACGGGGGCGCTGGCCCTGAACTTGATAGGTCCGGGGTCGAAGGGTTTGAGGAAGAGCCGGACCGCTTCGGCGTCGGGGACCAGGACCGGCTCCCGGGTAAAGGAGAGATAGAAGCCGTCCAGATTGACGATGACCGGCAGGCGGACGCGGCTATCTTCGGCCAGGCGAAAGGCCAGGAGCACGCTGTCCAGGACCTCCTGGCAGGTGGAGCAGTGAATTTGCAGGAAGCCGCTGTCCCGGGCCGCCATGATGTCGTTGTGGTCGGGCTCCAGGGTAATGGGGGCCGAGAGCCCCCGGGAGACGTTGACCATTACGAAGGGCGCCCGCCAGCCCGCCACGGTGTAAAGCATCTCCATGGCATAGAGCAACCCCTGGCTGGAGGTGGCGGTGAAGACCCGCACGCCCGTCGCGGCCGCAGCACCGGCCGCGGTGAGCATGGAATGTTCGGATTCCAGCATTACCATCCGGCAGTCCATCTCGCCCCGGTCAATCCAGTCGGCGAGGGTCTCGATGATCTCCGTCTGGGGGGTGATGGGGAAGGCCGGCACGTAATCCACCTCCGCCAGCCGCACCGCCCAGGCCGCGGCGCCGTTGCCGGTCAACAACGTTCTCTTCATGACCGCCCTCCTGCTACTGTCACGGCTGCCGCCTCGTGCTCCGGCACGGCCCGGATGGCATGGGAGGGGCAGTTTGCCATGCAGATCAGGCATCCCTTGCAGTGTTCGTAGTCGATCTGGGGGTAGCCTTCTGCGTTAACGCTGATGGTACTGTCCGGGCACAGGGTGCTGCAGATCCAGGCGCAACGATGACAATGGGCATAGTCGATCACCGGCCGCACGGTGCGCCAGAGCCCGGTCGGCACTTGTGCGCTGGTCGCCGGGGTGAAGATGTCGGGTGCCGAAGTGCCGGCCTCGTCAAAGGGCAGATCGACCCAGGGCGGTTTTTCGTATTCCTCCGCCGGGGTGTCTTTGCCCTCGCGGACGCAGCCGGTGTGGTCCGCCAGCTTATCATAGGCCGTAAGGGCGTGCTCGAGATTCCTGGCCAGGACTGCTTCGCCTAAGGGGGCAAGTTCGTCCTGGATCGCCTGGGCCAGAGCATCCTTGGGAATTACACCTACGAGCCGGCCGGCAGCCCCGGCGCAGGCCGCGCCGATGAGTTTGATTTCCAGGAGGTCTGCCACCCCTGTGGCGGCCGGCAAGGTCAGCACCAGACCAGGGAAATTCAGCCTTTCCCGCCAGAGTTCAGGTTTTTCCCCACTACTGATGAGGAGGACCGTGTTTTCGGCGACGCCGGAGAGCACCCCCGCCGCGGAAATGGCGACGAGCGTCTCATCTGCCACCAGGACCAAGTCCGGCCGGCGGATGATGCCCCGCTCCTGGATCACGCTTTTAGAGGCGCGGACATAAGCAAAGATGGGCGCACCCCGGCGCTCCGCCCCATAGCGTGGAGCATCCTGAACCTCAAAGCCGCTGAGGAAAAAAGCCGTGCCCAAAATGCGGCTGCCGGTTTTCATGCCCTGTCCACCCCGGCCGTGAAAGCGGATGCGGTACATTTCGGACTCCCCAATTGCCCTGCGAGGGTTAATAAATCGACCAGCGCTTATAGGCCATGGCTTTCTTCACCCGTTGGAGCGCGAGATCAAGAGCCGCCTCCCGGGGGAAAATATTTTTCGCCTGCGCCTCTTCCAGTACCAGACGGGTATTGTACCGCACTTTTTCGGCAATGGCTTCGAAGACCTCGCCCTGCCTCGCCCCCTGGTATTCCATGGCCGCGCAGATCACTCCGCCGGCGTTGGCGATGAAATCCGGCACGCACAGAACCCCGTGGTTATTGAGGTATTGTTCCGCCCCATAGGTCAAGGGGATATTGGCACCCTGAACCACGAGCCGGGCCTTGAGGCGGTGCACATTATTTTCATTCACCACATCGGGGCGGGCCGCCGGAATCCAGATATCGCAGTCACAATCAATAATTGCGTCACGATCCAACTTTTCGCCCTTGGGATAACTGGTAACGCCCTCCCCCGCTTCCTTTAACTTGCAGAGTTCATCCACATCCAGACCATCTTCACAGTAGACCGCGCCGCGGGAGTCGGAGACGCCCACCAGTATGGCCTGCTTGGCGGTGAGAAAACGGGCGGCATGCCGGCCCACCGCACCGAAGCCCTGGATCACCAATCGGGCTTTTTCCAGCTTGAAATTAATAAACGGCATGGCAACTTCGGTGGCTTGGCAGAGCCCCCAGCCCGTGGCGCCGATTTCGTCCAGGGGGATGCCGCCGATTGCAGCGGGCAGCCCCACCACCCGGCCGATTTCGTCGTTAATCCAGGCCATGCACTCCTCGTCGGTGCCCATGTCCGGCGCAAAGATGTAGTCTTGCTCATTTCGCAGGGAGCAGGCCAGAGCCCGGATCAGGCGCTCTTTGTCCGGTTTGGGGAGGTTCGGGTCGCCTAAAACCACTACTTTGCCACCCCCATGAGGCAAGCCCGCGGCGGCATTCTTCAGGGTCATGGCTCTGGCCAGGCGGCAGCACTCCTCAGTGGTGACATCAGGGGCCATACGCACACCGCCGAGGGCTGGCCCGGCCGCCACATTGTCCACCACCAGGACCGCCTTCAGATTTATAGCCGGTTCGTGAACATGGATGATTTTCGCCGGCCCCAGATCATCTGCAAAATTAAAGGCATCAAGCATGGATAACCCCTTTCATTGCCGATTATAAGGTACCTGACTCATAAGGTCGAGAAATGAGTGACCAGGAGGATATTGCACAGATAGTGAAGTAATTTGTGCTATCATGGGATCTAAAAGAAAATATGATGGAAAATAATGGAACCTTGGCGCGGTTAGACTTGGGAAGAGAATTCCTCTAAACCATATTATAAATTGGGCGTTTACTATTGCCGTATAATTCTTGAATAATCGAGAAGTTATGGAGGTCGCGATGAGGCAGTTAATGGCACTCTTTTTGATCGTAGCTCTCGCTATGCTGCCCGGTCCGGCGGCCGGACAGCCTACCGGCGCTGATCAAACCCGGCCGTCACAAGGGGAGGCGCCGTGCCCCCCTAAAGCTCCCGAGGCGAAACCGTCCAACCTGCAACAAATGAAGCAGATGGTACAGATGATGCAAGAGCTGATGGAAACCATGATCGGCGGCGAAATGAGCCCGGAAATGCTAAAAGGAATGCAAGACATGATGGGCCGGATGGAAAAGCTGATGCCCAAGATGCAGGAAATGATGAAAAAGATGCCCGCGCCACCGGATCAGCCGGAGACGCCACGATCGCCCAAAGAAAAGATCTAGCAATCCCTGGATATCAAAAGCGGGGCAGACCTGATTGCTTGCCCTCGGTAAGTCCGCGCCCTGTTTCGCCAAACCGGACTAATTCGGCATAGCTACTATGATCTGAGGCTATCAACTCGCGGTAAATACTGCCTACTCAGACGATATCCATCCTTCAGCCCATCATTTTCTTAAATACATGAGCACCAGGCCCGCCAGGATGAGGCCGAAGGCCACGATATCACCCCGTAAGAACAGCCATTTGACCAGATTTTGCTTGGCGGGCAACTTGCCCTGCCGCACCCGGCGCCGTCCCGCACCGGTAACCAGCAGCACCACCAGGCCCACCAAAGCGATAATTTCTCCCAATTTTAAGTTCTCCACATCAGTCTCCCGAGGCCTGTGCGGGCCGTGTATATTAGTTTGTTGTCTTCATGGTAACACAGCGGTCCCTGGCGGGGCAATGCCGGGGTGAGCGGGGGGGGCCGGTCCTTAGGCTAAAGTTAAGACCCGGTGCGGCTCTTCCGCTCAAGGTTTACGGGGCAGCAGGTTAACCGCCAAATTGATGACCGCAACCGCGGCGGCCAGGGCAAAGGCTTTCTGATAAAGCGAGATTCCGGAGTTGACTCCCCCCCCGGGAGCCACCGGGTGCAGACTGAGCCAGGCGAAGGCCGAGACCATCAGGGTGATGCCCAATAGCGATCCCAAGTTTTTCAGGACCGCGTTGGTGCTGGCCGCCAGGCCGACCATGGACGACTGCACACCTCTGAGAATTTCGTTGAGATTGGGAGCCTGGAAGAGACCGAACCCCAGGCCGATAAGGATGAAGCGGGCCGCCAGGGTGAGGGTGGAACTCCCCGGGCCGGTCAGGACCAGGGACCCCAGGCCGGCCAGGATCAAGCCGGCGCCCGTCCGCAGGATCAGCAGATTTCCCAGCCTATCCGCCAGATAGCCCCCGAAGGGGGCCACCAGGGCATTGCTGGCGCTCAGGGCCGCCAACAGGAAGCCGGTCTGATCCGGCGAGTAGCCATAGACTTGCTCCAGGAAAAAAGGCAGCAGGAAAAAAGTGCCCATCACCGGCATAAAGGTCAGGACCACGGCCACGGACCCTGCCACAAAAGGCCAACTGCGCCAGAGATTGCCCGGCAGCATGGGCTCGGGCTGCCGGCGTTCCCAGAGATACAGGCCCAACCCCAAGAGTGCGGCCGCTCCCAGCGCGGCTTGAGCGGCCATGGTCCAACCGGCTTGCCGGGCCCAGGTCAGGCCCAGCAAGAACAGGCCCAAGGCCCCCGCCAGGGCCACCGCGCCCCCCAGATCGAACGAGCGCCACGCCCAGGTTTTCTGGGCTTTGAGGGGGCTTAAGACCCGGCTGCCCAGCCCCAAGGCCAGGGCGCAGATAGGAATATTGATAAAAAAAATATAGGGCCAGCCCAGGTAATGGGTGATCAGGCCGCCCAGGGGCGCGCCCACGCTGATGCCGGTAGCAAACGCGGTGGAAAACAGGCCCAGGGCCAGACCGCGCTCGCCCTCGTTAAAGGTCAGAACGATGAGCTTAGGGGCTACCCCCAGCATGAGGGAGCCGCCCAGCCCCTGGAGGGCGCGCCCGCCCACCATCCAGCCCAGGGACGGACTCAGGCCGCACAGGGCTGAGGACCCGGTAAAGATCGTCAGCCCCAGGAGGAAGAGCTTGCCGGGGGCCAGCAGATCCCCTAGGCGGCCGCTGGTGAGCAGCAGAGAAACGTTCATCAGCAGGTAAATCAGCATCACCCAGGAGATTTGCACCAAAGAACAGTGGAAATCCCGGGCGATCTGAGGCAGGGCGATGTTGACGATGCTGGTGTCCAGGGTGGCCATGAAGGCCCCCAGACAGACCGCTAACAACACGGCGCGCCGGCGTGGGGGATAACTTTCCGGAGTCGCGGCGACAGGCATGGTTATCTATCTTACTTGAAGCCGCCGGGAAGTGGGAGAGGAATTTACGCGGCGCGCCAAATCGGGACGGCAATATCAGGCGCTGGAATAACTGGCGGAGAGAGAGGGATTCGAACCCTCGGAGGAAGTTTCCCCCCTCACTCGCTTAGCAGGCGAGCACCTTCGGCCACTCGGTCATCTCTCCGATAGGGCTTACTGTGAACGTTCGGCCGCCAAGGGCCTGATTTACTGAGCTATATCGCTTGCGACTCCATTAAGGGTGAGCAGATGGCGGAGGGAGTCGGATTCGAACCCACGCTTAAAGAGAAAACCCTTTTTCTTCCAATTGTTTCCTTCTAAGGTTTTCCATTTGTCCCTTCTGTTCCGGTCCTGGCGCATGCATCCATTAATTAAGAAATTATAAGCGGAAGGGTGTAGCTTAGTCAACACGCTTTTCCTTGAAAATAGACTTCGTTAGGTCGCTCGCTATTTTGCGAACTATGGTGCTCAGCTTTTCCAGCATCTTTCCCCTGGAGCCTGGATTAAACGGTCCTTTCTCTTGGATCAAAAATTTCGAGGCCGCAGAACCAATCAAATTCGCCCTGCGGCCCCTCGTCGATATTCTTACCTTACTTTAATTTCTCAGCTGTTCGATTACCTCGTTCTGTGCGTCCAGGATGGTCACCTCGACCGCGACACCCCCGTCGAGACGGTGTGTGGCGCAGCTCAGGCAGGGATCATAGGCCCGGATGGCCATCTCCACCTTGTTCAGGATGCCCTGGTCATATTTGCCATCCTTGATGAATTCCCTGGCCGCCTGGTTCACCGAGAGGTTGATGGCCGCGTTGTTATGGGTGGTGCCCACGATCAGGTTGACCTTGGTGATGAGGCCGTTGACGTCGCATTCGTAATCGTGGATCAAGGTGCCCCGGGGCGCCTCCACGCAGCCCACGCCGCGGCCGGCCTTGAGGGTAATCGGCGCCCGCACGTCCCGATTGGTGATCTCCGGATCGTGCAAGAGTTCCACGGCCTGCTCGGCGGACTGGAGCAGCTCGATGAGCCGGGCGTAGTGGTAGAGCAGCGTGTAGTGGGCCGGGCGGCCGAACGCGGCCCGGAATTCTTCCAGCTCGGCCTGGGCCAGTGGCGTGGCCATCCGGTCGGCCACGTTGATACGGGCCAGGCAGTTGGTGCGGTAGATGGCCACGGGGTCTTCCAGGGAAAGCTTAGGCTTGCCCCATTTCCGGGCATAGGGGAACTTCAGGTTGGACCAGGGCTCCACCCATTCCCCGATATAATCCAGATACTGGTCCGCGGCAAAATCCTCATAGCTGCCGTCTGGCTTCATCAGCCTGAGCTTGCCGTCATAGATTTCATGGGAGCCGTCCTCGGTCACCGTCCCCAGATAGCCCACTTTGATGACGCCGATGGTCTTGATGGCATCCAGGTATTTGGGAAAGACGTTTTCCTTGGCAAACTTGATGGAGAACTTGGCGAACTCCAGCAGTTCCTGGGCCTGGGGCAGCATCTCCTGGCGCTCGGCCTCGGTCATGGGCTTGCTCACCCCGCCGGGCAGCGACAGGGTGGGATGGATGGCCCGTCCCGCGAAGTGCTCCAACATATTGGCGGCCATCTGGCGCATCCGGACCACCTGTTTGGCGATGTCCGGGGCGGCCTGCACAATGCCCATGACATTGCGCACGGAGTAGTCGGCGTCGGGGCCGATGACGAAGTCAGGGGCCGCTAGGAAATAGAAATGGAGAATCTTATCGCCGACATACGAGATATTGTTCATGAGCCGCCGAATTTTGACGGCCGCAGGCGGCGGCGTGACCCCCAGACAGGCGTCGCCGGCTTTGCTGGAGGCCAGATGATGGGCCCAGGGGCAGATGCCGCAGATTTGGGTGGTGATCCGGGGCATCTCTTCTATGGGCCGGCCCTCGCAGAATTTTTCAAAGCCGCGCAGGGCCAGGATATGCACCTTGGTATCAACCACGTTCCCCGCGTCATCCAGTTGGATGGTGACTTTGGCATGGCCCTCGATCCGGGTTACCGGCTGGATATTAATGGTTTTTCCCATGTTCTTCACCCCTTATCTGATCGGTCGGGCCGGCAGCGGCGCTAAATACCCGTGCCCGCCGATATAGCGATTCATGATGGCCCGCCGGTCCACCACGGTCTTGGGATCAAGGCCCACCGACGTCAGGGCGCCCATCATATCCACCATGGGGCGCGCGCCCTTGCGGATGGGTCCAAAACAGCCGCGGCAGGCGGTCCGGGCCTGGATGCACCGGGGCGACCCGGATTTGCCGGCGCAGCCCGCCAGCGTCACCGGCCCCATGCAGAAGAAGCCCTGTTCATTGATGCAGCGCATCTGGTCGATACCCGCGTCGGGATCAAAATCCAGATTGGTCAGGCTGCGTTTGATGGGGCCGCCGCCGGACTTCTTCTCCCGGATGACCGGGCAGGTGTCGCAGACGCTGCGCTCGGGCAACTTCCAGGCGGTCTTGCCTTCCAGCAGGGCGGTCAGGGCCTCGGCGATCCAGTCGGGATGGGGCGGGCACCCGGGGATGGTGATATCCACTTGCACCACTTCATCCAGGGCCTTGCAGCTCTCCAGCCATTTGGGCACCGCGGGGTCATTGGGATTGGGGGAGGGATCGGTGGAGGGGCAATGGCGAAAAACCTTGTCATAGACCTCATCCGGCTTGAACATATTGGCCTGGGCCGGGATGCCGCCGTACGCCGCGCAACTGCCCAGGGCAATGAGAAATTTGACCTTTTTCCGCATCTCTTCCAGCACGTGCTTGTGCTCGTCGCTGCGCACCGCGCCAGAAACGATACCCACCACGGCTTCGGGGATTTCCATGGCCGTCCCGTCGCCGGTCTGGCCGAAATACTTGTGGTCCATCAAGACCGGGATGTGAACAAAATCTAGTTGAGGTAGCAAGTCCAACAGCGCCTCGCCGGTATTGAGAATGGAAATCTCGCAGCCGGCGCAGGCATTCAACCACTCCTCTGCTACGGTAACAGGCATTCTTTGCCCTCCTTAATCAGCATTGTGCGGTCAGCAGTCAGCGGCCGCTTTCAGCCCAGATTCGCTGCTCCTGACCCCAATCCTTGTCACTCCTCCCTGGGCGCCTTCATGGCTGCCATGCGAGTATCAACCCGGAACCATTTCACCTCCTTTCAGATTGGCGTTAACCCGGCTGGCTGCTAACCTCGGGCTCTATAGGGGCTTGGACCCAGGGCCCGCAAGGTCTCGGTCATTTCGGTCATCACTTCTGCGAACTTCTGGGCTTCGCTGGAGGAAATCCATTCGAGCCGGAAACGCTCCGGTTCCAGACCGAAATCTTCCAGCATCAAGTCGATGCCCTCGGCCCTGCTGACCGCCTTCTTATTGCCTTCCACATAATGGCATTCCCCCAGGTGGCAGCCGCACACCAGGACGCCGTCGATGCCCTTGGTGAGGGCGTTGATCACCAGGTTGGGGTGGACCATGCCCGAGCACATCACCCGGATGATGCGGGCGTTGGGGGGATACTGAATCCGGGAGACCCCGGCCAGATCGGCCCCGGCATACGAGCACCAGTTGCAGCAGAAGGCAACAATCACCGGTTCGAACTGATCTTCCATGGCATTACCTCGGGGGACTCAGCTAATGAGGTGGTGGCGGCGGGAGACGGCTCACACAACAGGCCGGCCGCGTCGGCCCGGCAGCGGGTGCAATGCCGCATCTGAGGAAGGTGTAACCCTGCCTGCAACCGTAGCCGGTCCAGCATGGCCGCTGACGGGGCCGGATATTTTCCCAGCGGCGTCCCGGGCAGCGGGATCAGCGGAATCAGGTTCATGAGATCTACGCGCAGGGGGGCCAGCTTTTGGGCAATAACTGGCACATGCTCGGCATTCACTCCCGGTACTACGACTGTATTCACCTTCACCATGACCCCCCTGGCTTTCAGCCCGGCCACCGCGACCAGCTGCCGGTCAATCAGGGTCCCGGCAGCTTCGGTTCCCCGGAGTATCCTATCCCCCTGACGGATAGAGGTATAAATCCTTTGGCCAATCTCGGGGTCGACGGCATTGATGGTGATGGTGACGAAGCCCACGCCCAGCGAGACCAGGGAATCCAAGTGCCCGGCGATATTCAGGCCGTTGGTGGCGACGCAGAGAAGCAAGTCCGGCCGGAAGGCGCGGACGTCCGCCAGGGCGGTCAGGGTCCGTTCCGGATTCTGGAAAGGGTCGCCGGGGCCGGCGATCCCCACGACCGTGATGCAGGGCAGCATCGCCAGGACCGGCTCGAGATAGGCCCGCACCTCCTCGGGGTCGATGATACGGCTGGCCAGGCCGGGCCGGTTCTCGTTGGGGCAATCAAATTTGCCGTTGCAGTAAGCGCACTTGATATTGCAGGCCGGCGCCACCGGCAGATGCAAGCGGCCGCACCGTGCTTTAGCCGAGGCATCGAAACAGGGATGCCGCGACCGTTTGATATTGGTTGGAGGTAAAATCTTCATTTACTTCTTCCTGCCGATCTGGATGGCGTCCGTGGGGCAGACGTTCAGACAGTCGCCGCAGTTGGTGCAGTTAGCCTCAGCGGGACGGGTGCCCATTTCGCAGACCTGGAGGCATTGGTCACAGCCGTTGCATCGCTCGTTCTTATAAATCTTGAAAAATGATAGCGGCTTCAGGAGTTCCAGCACCCCGCCGGTGGGACAGGCAAAGCGGCACCAGGCATTGGCAGCGATCAACCCGAGTACCAGAAATCCCAGGACGATGCCGGTGCGTACCAGCCAGAATAGCCCGGCGTGTTCGAAGGTAAGCCCAACCGAGGGAAAGAATTCGCCGACCCGTATGGGGACGTCGGACCGGGGTTGACCCGCCAGGAGCCAGACGTAGATGGCCAGCGCCAGAACGGGATATTTGCCCCAGGAGGCCACCCGGGTAAAAAGATGGCGCACCCGCAATTTAAGGGGCGCGATCTTGCCCAGGAGTTGGTTGACCAAGCCGCCCGGACAGGCCCAGCCGCAAAAGGCCCGGCCGAAGAGGACCACCGAAAGCGGCAGCAGTAGCCAAAATCCCCAAAACATGCTCAGGATGCGCCCGTGACAGGTAATGACCGGGCAGTTTTCGCAACTGACGTAGGGGACGATGAAGGGACACCGAAAAATGCCATAAAACGACCACTGCCCCAGAATGCCGAGAAACGCCACCTGGCTGAGCCGCCGCCAGACGGTGAGAAGGATTCCGGATTTCTCTTTGCTTCTAACCCCGGCGGCGGGGGAAACGATGCTTACTTCAGGCGACATCTTTAACTCCAAATTTTTCAATGATTTCCCGTCCCTGATCCGTATAGGCGGGGATGAAACCTTGCTTTTCGAAAAACGCCCCGCCCTCGGGAGAGGTGATGAACTTGACATAATCGTCGGCTACGGCCCGGTCTTGGGCGTATTTCATCACGCCTACGGTAAAGGTCAGGGGCGGCGGCGGGAAAAGAGCCGGGGGAATGGGGATGACTTCAACCCGGCCCGCAAAGGCCGACATGCGGGTGAGCCGGAGTTCGACCACGGAGACGTCGCCTTTACCGGCGATGACGTCGTCCATGATCCGTTGTACGCAGGTGCCCAGGGTAACCGCGTTTTTCTTGGCCTGGGCCAGAACGCCCGCCTTCTTCAAAAGAATATCCACCGCAGCGCCACCCGGCGCGGAGGCCTCCGGCGCCAGGATTACTCTGACCCCCGGTTTGGCCAAATCCTCGACCTTTTGGATGCCCGCGGGATTGCCCTTGGGGGTGACCAGCACATAGCTGGTGAAACATAAGGGTTTGAAGTACAGCATCTTGCCGGCCTGACGGAGTTTTTTCGCCAGGTCCAGGACTCGGCCGGCAAAGACCTCGGTCTGGGCGCTGCCCAGGAGGGATTTTCCCAGGGCCGCAGCGAAGGCTCCGGTATAGTTGATCTTGATGCCGGTCTTCTGTTCATAGAGCTGATTGGCGGGCATCATGGCTTCGGCCAGGCCCCCGCAGGACCACACTTGCAGGTGGTCCGCGGCGGGGGTTTTGGCCTGCACAAGATTCAAGGGCAACCCGACGCCGATGGCTGACAACGCCGCGGTTTTGAGGAAAGCCCTTCTACCTGGACAATCCGGTTTGTTCGTCATAGTTACTCCTTACTTTACGGTTTCGAACGAGAGCGCGTACGTCTAGCCTGCCGGCCGAGGCAGTCCAGCCAGATCTGGGCAGGCGCCTGAAGACCCTCACCCGGCAGTACAATTACAGTCAGTCAGCTCCCATCCCAAGCGCTGCCATACCTCATGGGTTTCCCGGCACAGGCCCGGTCGGAATCCCAGCCAGTCGGCGAGGCGGCGGTAGATATCGGCTCGCACGGGCGGGAGATAAAGTTTGACGCCGCTGGGCGAGGTGTAATGTGCTTCCAAAGGGGTTCCCTTGGGCCAGTGCGAGAGTCCTGGAAGTTTCCTCAGGGTCCCCACGGTGACGCGTTCCGGCCCCAGCCGGCGCAGGCGTTCGGCTATATCCCGATAGTGCTCCACCCCGATCTCCTGGATAATCGGGTCAAGCCGGACCCGGACGCGCCAGCCGGCCTCCTGCAAGGTCTGGGCGGCCGCCAAGCGCTCATAAGGATGCGGGGTGCGGTGTTCAAACCTCTCCCAGGCCGGCACGGCATTGAGGGAAAAGGAGACCCAGACTTGAGGGGTGGGCTCCATGTCGAGGAGAGGACTGAGATCAGCGCTCTTGGTAGTCAGGAACAGGAATTTATCCTGCTGCCGGCGAAAGTAGGCAATGGCCGGCCTGAGCAGGGGCGGGTGCGTAGCCAGGCTATCCGCCCACTCTCCGGAGGAGAACACCCCGCCGGGAATTTGCTCCAACTGCCTTTCGACTTCCGGCCACGGGTTGGTAAACTGCACCGGACCGTGGGCGCCGCCTTGGGCAAGCTGGAGGTAACAATAGTGACAGTTGAAAGGACAGCCGGTAGAGAGGATGAGCTCATAGAAGCGATTACACACCACCCCTGCCAGGCTCTGATGACAGGGCCTTACCAGTCGCGATGTTCTAGCCCTTCTGATGACGCTTTGCTTGCGGGCCTGAACCTGATCGTCGAGTCTTTCTTGGGGCATCATTACGAGAAAATCTTCTTCATAGTAGTCTCGTAAGAAGCCTTTATCCGATACCGCTGGCAATATTAGCCGGGCTAGTTCGGATAAAGGCTTTTACGAGTTGGTTGGCGACCTAGGCCGATGACCCCGGCTACTCCTCTTCCATGATCAAGGCGTCGGCGATCATCTCCCAGATGTACTTGACTTCGATGTCCAGTTTGTACTTGGGTTTCAGGTTCTTCATGATCTGGTCCCGGCAGTTGGAGCAGCCGGAGACGACCAGGTCGGCGCCGGTCGCCTGGATATCCCGGGCCTTGAAGCCGCCATGTTCGGTCTTCTCTTTTTCAAAGGGGCCCGGCCAGTTGCCCGAACCCGCGCCGCAGCAGTAGCTCTCCAGGCGGTTGTGGGGCATTTCCCGGTAATTGTCCATGTCGATCAAGTAGGACAGGATCTTTCGGGGCTTCTCCAGGTTGGAGTCGTCTCCGAAAGTCAAATAGACCGAGCGCATATGTTTACAGGAGTCGTGCCAGGTGACGATGCGGCCGGCGTGCACGCTCTTATCCACCTTGATGCGGCCGCTTCCCAGCCAATCCAGGAGCACGTCAAAGAAGTACACATAGTTGTGGCCGGTTTCAGGGCCGAACTCGTGCTTAAAATATTTCTCGAGGTTCAGGCGGGTGCCGTAGGAGGCGCCGCCGCAGTCCGGCAAGATGAAAGTCTTAGCCTGCAGACGCTTCATGTTCTCCACTTTGCGCCGGGCGATTTCTTTGCTGGCCTCCATATTGGCGGTGAAGATGCCCCAATCCACTGACTCCCAATTTTTGGAAGAGGTGGTCCAGTCGGCCTTGGCGGCATAGAAAATTTTCCACCACCACTTCATGTCGTCGGGTTCGGCGTAGGCCTCTTTGGAGTTCTGGAAGTGGAGGTACTCCGCGCCCACTTTTTCCACCGGGGTGACGAAGCCGGGGCAGCACTCTTCCGCCAATTCCTCCCCCAGCTCTTCCAACAGGGTGACATAATCATCTTCCGGGATGCCCATGTTGTTACCGGTCCTGAGGACCATATCCACGCCTTTGTGCAGGACGCCGGGCACCTTATCCCGGGGCCGGGCCGCCTTGGCCGTCATCCAGACTTTTACCAGCTTGACACCCATGGGGCAGCCGATTTCGCAGCGTTGGCAGCCGGTGCAGAACCACACGAAGCGGGAATCGATGACCTCCTGATCCATCCCGAAGGCGGCCATGCGAATGACCTTGCGGGCGTCCAGGCCTTCATCCTTGCTGCTTTCCATGCCGGTCAAGGGGCAGCCGCCGGAGCAGGTGCCGCAGGTAAAACAGGCATTCATGTGAGTTTCCGGGAGAACAGCACTGAAAATGCTTTTCTGCCGTTGTTCGGCCAGATTGCTCAAATCCAGAGGTTCCATGCAATATTTCCTCCTTACTGGGTTTTCGGGTTAAATTGTGGGTGTTGCTAGTGAGTTGCTATCTCCGTTATCTGCATCAACTTACGCCGCCAATTTCTCCACCTTAACGGCACAGACCTTGAATTCAGGAATCTTTGCCACAGGGTCCAGGGCCGGGTTGGTGAGAACGTTGGCGGCACACTCCGCAAAGTGAAACGGGATGAAGACCACGCCCCGGTCCACCCGGTTGCTGATCTTGGCCTGAATCAGAATCTCCCCCCGGCGAGAGCTGACCCGAACCGGCTCCTCGTTTTCCACTGCCATCCTCTCGGCGTCTTCGGGGTTGATCTCGACGTAACCCGTCTGTACCTCATGGCACAGGGAGGGAGAGACCCGGGTCATGGTGCCGGAATGGAAATGGGCGAAAGAGCGACCGGTGCTGAGAAGCAACGGATATTCCCCATCTTCCATTTCGGCCGGCGGCTTATAGTCGATGGCCTGAAACAGCCCTTTACCCCGGGTAAAGCGGTCTTTGTGCAGATACCGCGTGCCGGGGTGCTCCTCCGTGGGGCAAGGCCACTGCAATCCCTGAGCTGACAGCCGCTCATAGGTCATGCCGGCGTAGCTGGGGGTGAGCCGGCGGATTTCCTCAAAGATCTCTTCCGCCGCAGCATAATGCATGGGGTAACCCAGGCGGGTGGCCAAGTCCTGGGTAATCTGCCAATCCTGGCGGGATTCACCCACCGGCTGGATGGCCTGGCGCACCCGCAACACCCGCCGCTCGGTGTTAGTAAAAGTGCCGTCTTTCTCGGCGAAAGAGACGCCGGGCAGCACCACCTGAGCCAGGTTCGCCGTCTGGGAAAGGAAAATGTCCTGGGTGATAAAAACCTCCAGCTTCTGCAAAGCCGCTTTCACGTGATGCAGGTCGGGGTCGGTCACCATGGGATTTTCCCCCACGATATAGAGGGCCTTGATTTTGCCGGCCTCGATGGCGGCGAACATGTCCGTGAGGGTAAGTCCCGGCTGGATGGGAAGATCCCGGCCCCAGGCCTTGGCGAACTTGGCGTTGGCCGCCGCATCCCCCACCGGCTGGTAGCCGGAAAAGACGTTAGGCAGGGCCCCCATGTCGCAGGCTCCCTGGACGTTATTCTGCCCTCGCAGGGCATTGACCCCACCACCGGATACCCCTATATTCCCGGTGAGCATGGCCAGATTGGCCAGGGACTTGACGTTGTCCACCCCGGTGGTGTGCTGGGTGATGCCCATGGAATAGACAATGGCGGAGGGCTTGTGGGTAGCGTATAGTTCCGCCAGGCGCCGCAGTTTGGTGGGCTCCACCCCGGTGATGGCCGCCACCTTGTCGGGAGGATATTCCTCCAGTTTGGCGGCCAGGGCCTCAAACCCCTCGGTGCGTTCGGCGACATACACATTATCGTGCCAGCCTTCTTTCACGATGATGTGCATCAGTCCGTTGATCAGGGCTACATCGCTCCCCAACCGCTGCTGCACCGCAATCTCCGCCAGCTCCGCCAGTTGAATCCGGCGGGGATCGGCCACCAGCAGCTTGGCCCCCTGGGCCATCGCCCGGAAGATCCACTTGGCGGCGATGGGGTGGGCCTCGGTGGTGTTGGAACCGATGACCAGGATGGTCCTGGCATTCTCCAGGTCCACGATGGAGTTGGTCATGGCCCCGGAACCGAAGGCCGCGGCCAGGCCAACCACGGTGGAGGCATGACAGAGACGGGCGCAATGATCAAGGTTGTTGGTGCCGATGACCGCCCGGGCGAACTTGTTCAAGAGAAAATTCTCTTCATTGGTGACCTTGGCGGAAGCCAGCACCTGCACCGCCTCCGGTCCGTACCGGTCCAACACTCCTTTCAATCCCTGGGCCGCCGCGGTTAGGGCTTCATCCCAGCTCACCGGGGTCAACTGGCTATTTTTTCGCAGCAGCGGCTGCGTCAGGCGCTGGTCGGTCTCCACAAACTCATGACTGCTCCAGCCCTTCAGACACAGGCTCCCTTGGCTTACCGGGTGCGATTTCACCGGCAGGGAGCCCACCAGGCTACCGTCCAGCACCTCCAGCAAAATCCCGCAGCCGCAGCCACAATAGGGACACGTGGTATGCGTGTTGTGAAAATTCATCAAACCTCTCCTTACTAGGCTGCGACCCCGGCCTCCGGCTGCTTCGCCAGCCAGGCGGCCCGGGCTTCCCGTTTCACCGGATTGGGTCCCAGCTTGATCGCCCGCTCGTACATTTCCTTGCAGACCGTGGCGAACTTGGGGCCTTCACCTGAGCTGACATGAAACATTTCCAGGCGTTCCGGCTCAATTCCCATGGCGGCCAGGTCTTTTTTCAGCTTGGCCACCCGTTTGACAGCCCGGACGTTGCCTGCCAGGTAATGACAGTCCCCGATATGGCAACCGGAGACAAACACCGCATCGAACCCCAAATCAAAGGCCTTCAGCACGTGGAGGATGTCCACCCGCCCGGTGCAGGGCACCAACATGATCCGGATTTCCGGCGGGTATTGCAGGCGCATGGTACCCGCCAGGTCGGCGCCGGCATAAGAGCACCAGCGGCAACAAATCCCCAGTATTCTAGGAAAATCCTCTTGGTTCATTTCTTCTCCTTCCGTTCATCTGTTAGTCTATTTAGGCCACATTTCCGACAGCCGACTGTTGGGCCAGCCAAGCGGCCCGGACTTCCCGCCGCACCGGATTTGGCCCCAGTCTATAGGCGCGATCGGTCATTTCTTGGGCAACCGCCGCGAACTTCGGCCCTTCCGAGGCGGACACGTGGAACATTTCCACCCGCTCCGGCTCCAGGCCCACTTCCTTAAGGATGCCTTTGAGCCGCTCCACCCGCTTGCGGGCAAAGAGGTTGCCGCTCACATAATGACAATCGCCTTCGTGGCAGCCCGACACAAAGACGGCGTCCGCCCCGGACTCGAAGGCTTGCAGTACATGGAGGATGTCCACCCGTCCGGTGCAGGGCACCGCGATAATCCTGATTTCCGGCGGGTATTGCAGGCGCATGGCGCCCGCCAGGTCGGCGCCGGTATAGGAACACCAGCGACACAGAAAGCCGATAACCTTGGGGGAATATTCCTGGTTCATGGGTCCTCCACCTGGGGATAATCACCCCCACCCCTCAATTGGGATGGGGGTGAAGTCAAAGGCTTAGGCGGCTTTGCCCAAGTTAACTGCACATACCTTATATTCCGGCGTTTTGGTGACAGGGTCCAAGGCCGCGTTGGTCAGCCGGTTGGCGGCATTTTCCATAAAATGCATGGGGATAAACACGACCCCCGGCCGCACCCGCTCGGTCACCCAGGCTTTGGCCGTGATGCTGCCCCGGCGGCTGCTGGTCGTGATTTTCTCCCCGGTGTCGATGTGAAGACGGTCTGCATCCTCCGGATGGATTTCGATGAAGACCTCCGGGTTTTCATGATGCAAGGTGGGGCACCGGCGAGTCATGGTGCCGGTAAGATACTGGGAGAAAAGCTGCCCGGTGGTCAGCCAGAAAGGATACTCGGCATCCGGGGTCTCGGCAGGCGGACGGTAATCAATGGCCTGAAAGAGCCCTTTGCCGCGGGTGAATCTGTCCTGGTGCAAATACCGGGTGCC
This sequence comes from Syntrophobacterales bacterium, assembly GCA_023229795.1. Classification (GTDB taxonomy): domain Bacteria; phylum Desulfobacterota; class Desulfobaccia; order Desulfobaccales; family 0-14-0-80-60-11; genus 0-14-0-80-60-11. The sequence continues at coordinate 40,772 of JALNYP010000020.1, read as the reverse complement.
GGGATGGTCCGGGGTGGGACAGGGCCAACAGAGTCCCTTCTCGTTCAAGCGGGGAAAACTCATACCCCCATACGCCGGGGTCAAGCTGGCCATCTCGTTGAAGATCTCCTCCGCGGAGCCATAAGCCATGGGATAACCCATGCGGGTGCAGAGTTCCTGGAGGGTCTCCCAGTTGGTTTTTCCCGGGATCGGCGCAATGGCCTGGCGGACCCGCTGCACCCGGCGCTCCGAATTGCTGAAGGTGCCCTCGGTTTCCGCAAACGACGCGGCCGGGAGCACCACGTGGGCGAAGGCAGTGGTGGGAGTGGGAAAGATGTCCATGACCAGGAGAAATTCCAGTTTTTCCAAGGCGGTCTGCACCCGGTTGGAATCCGGGTAGCTCACCGCCGGGTTGGCCCCGAAGACTACCAGCCCCTTGACCTTCCCTTGATGGACGGCCTCGATCTGCTCCACCATGGTGAGTCCCGGAGTGCCGGAGAGCTTGGCGTTCCAGGCCTTCTCGAACTTTTCCACGTTTTCCGGCACGGTCACGTATTGATAGCCGGGCAGGACGTTAGGCAAGGCCCCCATGTCGCAGGCCCCCTGCACGTTGTTCTGGCCGCGGATGGGATTGACTCCCGTGGACGGCCGCCCGACCTGGCCGCAAAGCATGGCGAGATTAGCCAGGCTCTTGACGTTGTCGGTGCCGGTGGTGTGCTGCGTAATCCCTAGCACATAGACGATGGCGCTGGTTTCGGATTTGGCGTACCACTCGGCGATCTTCAGGATATCGGCTGCGGCCACTCCGGTGATCGCCTCAGTCCGCTCCGGCGTAAAGGGCTCGATCATCTCCACCAGGGCCGGGAAGTTTTCGGTGCGCGACTCGATAAACGCTTGATTATGCCAGCCATTCTTGTAAATGACGTGCATCAGGCCGTTGATCAGGGCCACGTCGGTCCCCAGATTCTGCTGCACGTGGAGATTGGCCAGTTGGGCGATCTGGGTCTTCCGGGGGTCGGCCACGATGAGCCTGCCACCGTTACCCCGGACGCGCATCAAGTACATGCCGGCGATGGGGTGCGACACGGTGGTGTTGGAGCCGATCACGAAGACACATTTGGCATGGGCCAATTCCGCGAAGGAGTTGGTCATGGCGCCGCTGCCAAAGGCGCTGGCCAGCCCGGCCACCGTCGGGGCGTGGCACAGGCGGGCGCAATGGTCCACGTGATTGTGGCCGAAGATGACCCGGGCGAATTTTTGGAAAACATAGGTGTCTTCATTGGGGCAGCGGGCCGAGCCGGCAAAGGCGACGCTCTCCGGTCCATAGGTCTCTTTAAGCCGGTTCAGCTCGGAGGCGGCATAATCGAAGGCCTGATCCCAGGTGGTTTCCTGCAAGGAGCCGCCTTGACGCAGGAGAGGCTTGGTGAGGCGGTCTTTATGCTGGACAAATTCATGCACATTCCACCCCTTGATACAGAGGCTCCCCTCATTGGCGGGACCGGTCTTAGCCGGCAAAGTGGCGATGATCCGGCCGTCCATTACCTGAAAAATAAAGTTGCAACCCACCCCGCAATAAGGGCAGGTAGTGAGAACCGAGCGAAAATCCATATCATTCTCCTCATTCATCACTCTTGTGGAAAAGAGGCGAGAAAGTCTTACAAGGGCTTGGTCTCCAGGGTCATTTCGTCTCCCAGCACCTTCCAGGGAGAGGGACCGGTTCCAGGAGCGCCGACCTGGTAATCAAACAGGTCTTTCACCAGGGCGTTGGCCTTCTTGTACAGGACCCGCAAGGGGATGTCCGCGGGGCAGTTTTCTTCGCACAGGCCGCAGTCGATACAGCGTCCAGCCATGTGGATGGCCCGCACCAGTTGAAAGATGGTATCCGGCGGTACATGGCCGGTGCTCATGAGATCGTCGTGCTCCAGGGAGCATTCCTTGCAAAAACACATGGGGCAGACGTCCCGGCAGCCGTAGCATTTGATGCAGCGGTCGAACGCGGCCAGCCACTCCTGAAAGGCGTTGCCTTCCGCCAGGGCGTCGATGCGTTCCACCCGCCGGCTTTGCAGTACAGGGGCGCATTTCTCCCCGTAATCGACCACCGAAGCCCAGGGGCCGGGACATTCGCAGTAGTCGGCCTGTTTCTGGGTACAGGCGACGCCCACCAGCACCACCTTCTCCGGGTCCAGTTGCCCCCACTTGTACAGTTCGTTGAGCCCTCGTTCGTCACAGCCTCTTGCCTGGATGGCGAAGGTGCCTTCGGGGTAACGCTCGGCCAATTGTTGCAGCAGCTTGTCCAGGGGGTAGCGGGCCTTGTCAGGAGCGACGATGGCCCGGTCTACCTCCGCTATGTTGTCCTGGGTGAATAAGTGGGGCAGAGGGTGATCCTCTTTCACGATATAGCCGAGATATCCTGCGACCTTGCCCTCGGCGAGCAAGGTCCGGACTTTTTCACGTAGTCTTTCCATACAAGCATTATCCTTATATCTTCCGGTTAACGGCGTTACGCCGCCCGGGGGGCCCGCTTCAGATGCGAGGGGCCCATTTTCTTGATCTTTTCCGTAAAATCCCGCACCGTCTGGGCGAATTTTGGGCCCTCCGCGGCTGAGATCCATTCCAGGTGCAGCCGGCCGGGTTCAAACCCGGTAAACCGGAACAGGTCCTGGAGGAAGCGCATCCGCTTGATGGTCATGAAATTGCCCCGTAGGTAGTGGCAGTCGCCGATGTGGCAGCCGCCGATGAGCACGCCGTCCGCGCCTTTCTGGAAGGCGGCCAGTATGTGGTGGGGGGAAACCGTACCGGAACACATGACCCGGATGACCCGGATATTGGGGGGATATTGGAGACGGCTGACGCCGGCCAGGTCAGCCCCGGCGTAAGTGCACCAGTTACAAAAGAAGCCGATGATTTTCGGTTCGAAAGCGGTGTCGCTCATGATTATATCCTTTGGCTGAGTGAGCCTATCCCGCGGCCTCGGCGTCCATCTTCAGGTCCGCCAGGGCCTCGTCGATTTGGGTGTAAATCTGCTGGTTACTGAAGCCCAAGAGGGTGATGCACTCCGACGGGCAGGTGCCCGCACAGGTGCCGCAGCCTTTACACAGGGCCTGGTTCACTTCGCAGATCTTTTCCGATTCTTTATAGCTGATGGCCCCGAAGGGGCAGACCCCCACGCAGGCCTGGCAGCCGGAGCATAGGGCCGGGTCGATGGAGGCCACCACGCCCCCCGCCTTGATGGACTCCTGGCTCAAAACCACCGCGGCCCGGGCCGCCGCGGCCTTGGCCTGGGCAATGGCTTCATCCAGCGGCTTGGGATAGTGGGCCAGGCCCGCGACAAAGACGCCTTCGGTAGCGAAGTCCACCGGCCGCAGCTTCATGTGGGCCTCGAGGAAGAAGCCTTCATTGTTCAAGGGCACCTTGAACAGCTTGGCCAGCTTCTCCTGGTCTTTGACGACGATGGCGCTGGCCAGGGTCAGGACATCGGGCCGGATGGTGACCGGCACACCCAGGATGAGGTCTTGGACCGTGACCTGGAGCGCGCCGTCCGGGGTCTGCGCCACCTGCGGTTTGGCATCCGCGGCGAAGCGCAGGAACATCACCCCTTTTTCCCGGGCCTCTTTATAGAGATTTTCCCGCAGACCGTAGGTACGGAGGTCCCGGTAGAGGATGTACACGTCCATGGCCGGGTTGAGCTCTTTGAGCCGGATGGCGCTCTCCACCGAATGGGTGCAGCAGACGCGGCTGCAGTAGGGGCGCTCCGGTTCCCGGGAACCCACGCACTGGATGAACACGGCAGATTTAGCCTCGGTCACCAGGGGGTTATTCTCCCGGAGGGCCTGGTCCAACTCCAGGGCCAGCAGCACCCGGGGATTTTCCTTATACAGATACTCGGTGGGCTTATAAGAGTGGCCGCCGCTGGCGATGACCGCAGCGCCGTGAGGTACAACGGAGTCGCGTCCCGGCGAGCTGATCGTGGAGGTGAAGTTGCCCACAAAGCCCTGGACGCCGGTGACCTCCGAGTTGAGATAAACTTCGATCTGCGGATGGCCGGTCACGCGCTGCACCAGGCCCTCCACGTAGGGCTGAACCGGCTCTCCTCTCCAGGTATGATTGAGTTTCAGGGCGTGGCCGCCGAGAGCGTCCTTTTTCTCCACCAGGTGCACTTTAAACCCCTGGTCCGCCAATCCCAGGGCCGCCTCCAGCCCCGCGGCGCCGCCGCCGATGACCAGGCCGGCCTTGGTGATGGGCAGGGTGAATTCTTTCAAGGGTTGCTGCAAGGCCACCTTGGCCACGGCCATACGCACCTGGTCCTTGGCCCGCCGGGTGGCCCGCTCGGGCTCGTGCATGTGCACCCAGGAGCCCTGGTCCCGGATATTTGCCAACTCAAAGAGGAACTTATTGAGGCCGGCCTCTTTGATGGTCTCCTGGAACAGGGGTTCGTGGGTTTTGGGGGTGCAGGAGGCCACCACCAGGCGGTTCAAGTTGTGCTCCTTGATGCGCTGCTTAATGAGTTCCTGGGTATCCTGGGAGCAGGTGAAGAGGTTGTTCTCCACGTGCTCTACAAAGGGCAGGGTCTTGGCGTAATCCCGCACCGCCGCCACGTCGATGACGCTGGCGATGTTGATGCCGCAGTGGCAGACGAACACGCCGACCCGCGGAGATTCCTGGGAGATATCCCGTTCGGCGAATTCGGGCTTCTTCTTGGCCAGGGAGAAGCGGGAAGAGGAGAGCAGTTCGCTGGCTGCGGCGGCCGAGGCCGAGGCCTCCATCACCGATTGGGGGATGTCCTTGGGTCCCTGGAAGGCCCCGCAGACAAAGACGCCGGGACGGGTAGTGGCCACCGGCGTAAAGGAGGAGGTCTCGGCAAAGTTATTGACGTTGAAGTCGATCCCCAGTATCCGGCCCATCTCCAGCACCTCCGGGGCTATTTCCAGACCCACGGAGAGCACCAGCATATCGAAGATTTCGTTATGCACCGTGCCGTCTTCATCGAGATAGCGGATATTGAGATCGTCGCTGCCGGGCACCGGATCCACCGAGTGGATCCGGGAGCGGATGAACCGGACCCCCTGTTCATCCCGGGCCCGCCAGTAATACTTTTCGAAGTCTTTCCCCATGGTACGCATGTCCATGAAGAAAATGGCGGCCTCCAGGCCGTTCTTGCTGTGTTCCTTGGCGATGACCGCCTCTTTGATGGCATACATGCAGCAGACCGCGGAACAGTGGCTGTTGTCGCAGTGGTTCAGGTCCCGGGAGCCGACGCACTGCAGCCAGGCGATTTTGCTGGGCTCTTTATGGTCCGAGGGCCGCATCAGGTGGCCCTGAAAGGGGCCGGAGGCGGAGAGAATGCGCTCAAACTCCATGCTGGTGATCACGTTGGGTAGGGAGGCATAGTGATAGGCGCCGTACTGCTGGGGATCGTAGGGCTTGAAACCCGGGGCCAGGATCACCGCGCCCACCTGGAGGTCCCGGGGCCGGTCCGTTTGGGTGAAATCCACCGCGCCGGTGGGGCAGAATTTTTCGCAGGCCTTGCACTTGCCCCCCTTCTTGAAGAAGAGGCAGTTGGCCGCGTCAATGGCGTATTTCAGCGGCACCGCCTGAGGATAGAGGACGTACGCGGCTTTACGCGGCATCAGCCCCTGGTTGAAGGCGTCCGGCACCTTCTTGGGGCACTTCTGGGCGCACAGGCCGCAGGCGATGCACTTGGTCGGGTCGATATAGCGGGCCGCCTGGTTCACCGTGACGGTAAAGTTGCCGGGCTGCCCCGCGATGCCCTGCACCCGGGCCGGGGCCAGAATTTCGATATTCAAATGCCGCCCGCATTCCACCAACTTGGGAGAAAGAATGCACATGGAGCAGTCATTAGTAGGAAAGGTCTTGTCCAACTGGGCCATGACCCCGCCGATGGCGGGTTGGGCTTCCACCACATAGACGTAAAACCCGGCCTCGGCCATATCCAGGGCGGCTTGCACGCCGGCAATGCCGGCGCCCACCACCAGGACCGCGCCCACCGGATCGGTTCCGAGCTTCTCTGATTTCATAGGCTCACCTGTAAGTCCTTGATTACAAATGAAGATTTATAAAGAGAGATCAAACGCCTCGAGATAAACCCGTCCGCAGGCGTTCCGGACGCGTAGGGTAGCAGGCAAGGGACAACATCCGCCCCTCGCGGCCACCACCACGCGGCAGGGGCGCGCCAACGCAGAAATATCCTAAAGTTTCAGGCGATGATCGAATCGGTTCAACAGGCTGGGAAAGCTACAGGAGGTGGTGCTGGGGGGAGTGCTGCTGCAAAGGAGGGAAGGTGGTTCCGGCACTGCTAACCGGAATCAGGTCCTGAACCCAGGTGATCCGCCCCGCCCCTTACCAGCCTGATGGGTATCGAGAGCCTTGCCAAGGCTCCGCGGTCGCCTGAGCTTCAGGATTTTACCTTAATGGGAATCGTGGGCCGATACACCCGGAATCACCTCCTTTTCCGAAATTACCTCAATTATAGGGGATAAAAATCTAATTCAACCATTTTTATGGATAACTTCTCATAGTTCGGCAAGGCATAAATATTACTGATGCCTTGCACCAAGACCTGCCGCCCGTGGAGGCTGACCGCAACCAGATGAAACAGGTCATGGTCAACCTCATCAAAAACGCCATGGAGGCGATTGAAGAAGAGGGAAGCATTACCCTGGCCACCAACATGACCGAAGGACAAATCTGGTTTTCGGTTCAGGACACCGCAAAGGGCATCGACCCCGAAACTCTGGCGAAAATTTTCGATCCCTTCTTCACCACCAAGGATAAAAGCACGGGGCTGGGTCTGTCGGTGATTAACAAAATCGTCATTGACCATCAGGGGATCTTAGAAGTCGAAAGTACTCCCGGAGAAGGAAGCACTTTCACGGTAAAATTGCCGAAGTTCTGACCAATTATCTTGGCGAGACCTAAAAGTTGAATAATGCCGACCCTAGGAATATTTCTGCTAATCAAGATGCAATACCGCGGAAAAGCTGTTGAACATGGCCCAGACCGGATCATTTTCTTTGAGATCAAGACGGCGGCTGCTTTCGCTGGTCACCAGGGAGCATAATTCCGTCCCATCTGCAATACGCACCACATACTCAGTAGCGACCTGACCCTTATTGATGCGGGCGATCATCCCCTGGAACTTGTTTTCCGCAGTGCAGTTCGGTTCCTCAGTCCCTTTCTGCAAGACCACCCAGGGAGCTTTGACTTCGGCTGAGATCAGCATTCCTGGTCTGAGACCAAGTCTTGTCAAGCTGTCAATGGTGATCAGGGCGGTTACCTGATCTCCGCCGATGGTAACCAGTCCCACTTTTGCCTGGACATCACCTTTTTGGATGTCGCTGATTTTACCGAAAAACGTGTTACGGGCACTGGTCTTGCGGCGAGATTCTTTTTCCAGAAAAAATTTCTCCGCTTTCCGAATATCGTCATCAGAAAACGACACAAATGCCGCGGTTAAATTGGGAGTGGAATGCCCCAGGATCCTTTGCACGACCGGCAATGGCATGTTGTTTTGCATCAGTTCCACCGCCCGGGATTTCCGAATCGCGTCCGGACCTCCCAACTCTTTGGGAAAGCCGCAAGCTTCGGCGCGTTCATAGAACTTGCGGCGGACGTGGCCGGGGTCCACGTTAAACAAACCATCCCATGATTTCTGGAAGGCGGCGTCATCCAGCGCCGCCTGAATTTCTTGCGAGAGCGTTTCTGGTATCTGGACTTCTCGCGGAATGGTATCTGATTTCGCGAAAACCACCGATTGTCTGCTAAAATTGATGTCCTGAAGAGGGTTGAGAGCCAACACCTCGTTCAATTTGGCGCCGGTATAGCGAATCAGCAGGAAGATGAGCAAGATGCGCTTCCGAGACAACCGTACATCCGACCGCGGCGTGTCTTCGGCCCATTCGCGAAATACTTGTTCAAGCCGGTTGAGTTGAACCGGGTCCAGGTACCGGCTACCCTGCGGGACGGTAACGATGCGCCCGTGACTGGAGCGTTCCTGCGTCGGCATAGGATCATCCAATCTCTTCAGCTCCATATCGTATTTCTTGCTATCCATATCGCCTCTCAAGGAGCTGCGCCCCGTCTCTTTGGAACCGTTTTTCTCCTGTATCTTTAATATATTTTAAATTTTTGGCAAGCCGAGAAAAATCCTCTTGACAATTCTTGGGATAATTGACATGAATTCTATATTTTTCGTGTCTATCAGGCCAGCTTAAATTCTCCCAGGAGTCCTATCGGAAATCTCCAAGCGCAAGGGAGGTACCATACCATGCTCTTCCCGGTCAGCGGAGTTGAAACGAATCCTGCCGTGCCTTTTCTGGTCGCCCTGGTGGTTTCTTCTTTCACTTCCATGGGCGGAGTCTCCGGGGCTTTTTTACTCCTGCCTTTTCAGGTGAGCGTGCTGGGCTTCACCAGCCCGGCGGTCAGCCCCACTAACCTGGTTTACAATATCGTCGCCATTCCCAGCGGAGTCTATCGCTATCTCCGGGAGGGCCGCATGAACTGGCCCCTCACCTGGGTGGTGATCCTGGGGACCTTGCCGGGACTCTTGTTCGGGGCCCTGATCCGCGTCAATTGGCTGCCGGACCCCAAGAACTTCAAGCTCTTTGTAGGTTGCGTGCTGCTCTATATCGGCCTCCGGCTGCTTTATGACCAGACCCCCATGGCCAAGCGCAAAAAGGCCAAGATCCAGGAATTCGAAGCCCAGGTCCAAGAAAGACTGAAGGCAGTCATGGCGGCAAGCGGCCAGTCCAGCGGCCGCGGCCTGCCCCTCGCCGCCCGGGTCAAGACCGTGGCCTTTAGTTGGAGGCAAGTATCTTATGAATTCCTGGGTGAGACCTTTTCTTTCAGCGCCCCCGCCCTGTTCGCCCTGGCCCTGGCGGTGGGCCTCATCGGTGGCACCTACGGCATCGGTGGGGGCGCCATCATCGCCCCCTTTGTGGCGGCCATCTTCGGTTTGCCCATTTATACCATCGCCGGGGCCGCCCTCATGGGCACCTTAATCACTTCCGTAGCGGGAGTGGGGATTTACTACTGCATAGCCCCGTTTTGTCAGGGGCAGTCGGTAACCCCCGACCTGGCCCTGGGCGCACTGTTCGGCGCCGGCGGGTTCTGCGGCATGTATATCGGGGCCAGGTTGCAGAAGTTCGTCAAGGCAAATATCATCCGCGTCGGCCTGGGGATCATCATTTCTGGGTTGGCCCTGAGATATATTGTGGGGTTTTTCTTTTAAAGACAAAAAAGTGGTGTCGACGCTTATCGTCCCCGAAGTGAAACAAGGCGATCAGGTGTTAAAGTTGCGGGATGCCAAGGGCATCCCCCTTGGGGCCGGTCCGAGATAATGGCCGAGGCTTTCCTTCCCACCGGAGAAGCTGATGTATCCTATCTTGAGAAGATTATCCCTCGCTTTGATCTCTTACTCACTCTGAGTGGCAGTTCACTCTGTCATTTCTGCCAGCCGGTTCCGGTCCAGGATATCAACCGATTGCCCGGTAAACCGCACCAGACCATCGTTGGCCAGTTCCTTGGCGGTGCGGTAGAAGGTCTCGTGGGTCATGCCCAGGAAGTTCGCCAGATCCCGGCGCGGGACGGGAAGGGTAATGGATGGCGAGTCTTGCATTTCGGCCAGGAGCAACAGGTAACTGGCGATTCTTGACTTGGGGGGCGTGAGAGTTAAGTCGATCAGACGCCTCCGCAAGTTGATGACCATCAGGGACAGCATTCGCATCCATTCGATGGCGAATTGCTTATCTCCGGTTGCCAGGTCTAAGAATCCCTGCCTTTTAATGAGGAAAAGCCGGCTGTCTTGCAACGCCTCGGCAAAACAGTGATACGTCCCGGCAAATGGACTGGCTAAGGCGAAGGCGCTCCCCGGATCGGCGATTTCCTGGGTGATCTCTTTCCCCTGAGAAGACCTCCCGTAAACCCGCACCGCGCCATCGCGTACCACATAAAAACCTCTGGATGGATCACCGGGGGCAAAAAGCTGCGCTCCTTTGGCCAGAGAAATCCCCTGGGTGATCTCTTCCAGCGCCTTGAGATGCTCCTGAGAAAGATTGGCGAAGATCGGTATTCCTGCCAGCATAACCACAACTCTCAAGATAATTTTTCAAAATATCTGCTTTCGTATGATTCAAATCATACTACTTTTTCTACCAGTATCCTATCATTTATTCTGGGAGAGGTATGAAGACGGCATTTTGATCAGTAAAGGCCTGCATTCTTTGAAAAAAATTATCGAGGGCGCGCCGGATTTCGCCATCTTTGGTGTTTCCCTAAGTAGCGGGACCTTAAAGATGTTCATTCCACTCCGTCACATAAATTATTAATAGCAAATCTGGAGATTAACAAAGAATCGATTCTTACTTGCGAGACGTTTGGCTGACATGGCGGAATGAGACTATAAATAAAGTTGATTAAAGAAAGGCAGGCAAATGAAATTTAATCAGATTACTAACATGGTTGCCGTAACTATAGCTCTCCTTCTTCCGAGTTGTGCCGTCATATCTCCCACCGATGCCTATGCTCCGGTCCCCGCGGCCAGAGCCTCCAGGGTGAGGATCCCCACGCCTTCACGCCCCTTCCCGGAAAAGGAGACCGCACCCAAGGGCAAGCTTACGCTGGAACGCAGTATCGAGATTGCCCTGGCCAATAATCCGGAAGTAGCCGCCACCTTATGGGACGTGTCGGTGGCAGGGGCCAGGGCGGACCAGGCGAAAGCGGCCCGCTGGCCCACGTTGATCTATGAGGGCAACTATATAAAATACCTCAACTCCCGGCCGTTGTGGGAAGCCCGGTACAACAATGAAAGAAGGCTGTTCAGCAAACAGCAAAGCCGGGGCGATGTTCTTTTGAAGCTCCCCTTATTCACCGGTGGACGCATCATCAATGACATCAAGGCCGCCGAACTGGTGCGCCTGGCCGAAGAAAACCGTCTCTCCCGAACGCGGGATGAACTCATCTTTAACGTTTCCAGCACGTTCTACGCCATTCTCAGTCAGGAAAAGGTGATTGACTCTCTGAGATTTTCCCTCGAGGCCATGGAAGAGCAGAGGAAGAAAACCGCAGCCATGCTGGAGGTCGCCAAAGTGGCCAAGGTGGATTTACTCCGGACTGAGGTCCGTCTGGCCGATTTGCAGCAGAGCCTGGAAAGAGAGACCAATGTCCAGGACATCCAGAAACGGCTCCTGGCCACTCTCCTGGGCCTGGACGAAAAGGCGGCCCTGAAGATTGACGGGAAGCTTACTTTTGAAAAGAAGGGGTTTAGTTCTGAGCAACTGGTTCCGCTGGCGCTGGATCGGCGTCCCGATTACCAGGCGGCCCGGGATAAAGTGGAGGCGCAGGCTAAACGGGTGGACGTGGCCCGGGCCGGGCATGCTCCCAACGTGAACCTGGTGGGGTCGTATGGTTATCGAGGTACTGGTGCGGTGGGGGTAATGGATGACCGCAGCATTAGGAGCCCGCAGAACCGCGGGCCATGGTACGACGATGACGGCCAGGTCGGCGTGGTGCTCACCCTGCCCTTGTTTGAAGGCGGCCGCATCACCGCCAAGGTAAAGGAGGAATGGGCCGCGTTGGCGGCGGCCCAGGAAAGGCTGCGCAAGCTGAACCTCCAGGTCCGGCAAGAGGTGGAAGTTGCGGTCCTCGATGTCAGGTCCAGCAGCGAGCGGGTCAAGGCCACGGAAAAGGCCCTCGAACAGGCCCGGGAGAGCTTGCGCATTGAGACCCTGAAATATAGCCTGGGCTCCGGTTCCATTACCGATGTGCTGGACGCCCAGGCCGCTCTGCTTCAGACCGAAACCACCTACTATCGTGCTCTGTCTGATTTTCGCACTGCCATTGCCCGGCTCAAGCTGGCCGTGGGGGGGGAGTTGTCATGAATCGGCGGCTGCTTATCACTGCTGGGGTAATAATCGGCATTTTGGCCCTTGTAGGGCTATGGAAATTTCTTGGCCAGGAAAAAGCCGGGGGTGCGGCCAAACAGAAGAAACCTCTGCCCATGGTAGCCGTTCAAGAGGTAAAGACTATGGCAATTTCCCGGACGGTGGAACTGACCGGGTCCGTCACCGCGACCCAAGCCGCGCGTCTGGCCTCGCCGGGGGAAGGACCGGTGCAAAATTGCCGGGTCCGGGAAGGCGATCAGGTCAAACGGGGGCAGCGGTTGGTCACCATCGGCCGCTCCGGAGCGGCGGCGGCCCAGGTAACCGCGGCGGCGGAGGCCCTGAAAGAGCAGGCCGCCGAACTGAACCGGGTAAAAACCCTGGTACAGAGCGGCGCCATCCCGGGCTCCCAGTTGGACAGCGCCCGGGCCAAATTTGAGGGTGCCCGGGCCGTGGTCGCCAAGGCCCGGGAGAGCGCCGGCGACTACTCGGTGGAAGCGCCCTGGGACGGCGTGGTCTCCAAGGTGCTGGTCAAGGACGGAGATTTTGTAGCCCCTCGGGCCCCCTTGGTGGAAATGTATGACCCCCGCAGCCTGGTGATTCGCTTCGCGGTGCCGGAAGCCCAAGCTACTGAGGTTTTCAAGGGCATGCCGATAAACGTGCATCTGGACGCCCATCCCAACAAAGATTTCCAGGGCAAGATCAGCCGCGTTTATCCGGACCTGGACACCAAGTCCCGCACCCGCACCGTGGAGGCGGAGTTGGACTATCCCATTGCTTTAATCCCGGGCATGTTCGCCCGCCTCAAGTTGCCCTTACAGACCGTAGCCGACGCCATCGTAGTCCCCCGGGAAGCAGTCATCGTCACCCCCAACGGCGAACGCATCGCCTTTATTATCAAAGATGGAAAAGCCCTGCGGCCCAAACTCGAAATCGGGATTGAAGGCGATGGCCGGGTGCAGATCCTCACCGGCCTGCAACCGGGTGATAAGGTCGTCGTCGCCGGTAATGAAAAGCTCAGAGATGGCATGGAGGTCAAGGCCCAGGGAGGGGGCGGCAAGTGAAGGTCACCGCCTATGCCGTCAAACGGCGCATTGCCACCAGCGTCATCGCCATCGCCCTGGTCGTCTTGGGGATCTATGGCTTTATCAGTCTGCCGGTCAATTATCTCCCGGAAATCACTTATCCGCTGATCCGGGTCCACATCTGGTGGCGCGGCGCCACTCCCGAAGAGATCAATACCAATCTGGCCGATCCCATCGAACGGCAGATGGCGACGGTGGACGGCCTCGATTATCTGCAATCCTCCTCCATCGAAGGCATGTACACCTTGATGGCCTTCTTCAAATATGGCGCCAACGTTGATGTGGCCTATCAAGATGCCCTGTCGGCCATGGCCCGGGCCGCCCGGCAACTCCCCAAGGACATCGACCCACCCCTGATTTTTAAGGCCGACCCGTCGCAACTTCCCATGGTGATGCTCACTATCGCCTCGGACGAGTGGGACTTAACGAAGTTGCGCACCTGGACGGAAAACTGGCTGCAAAACCAACTTTTGTCCGTCCCCGGGGTGGCCGGCACCGACATTGTGGGCGGCCTGAAGCGCGAGATCCGGGTGCACCTGGACCCCAGTGCGGTGGAGAAATACGGGCTCACCCTGCCGGCGGTGATCAAGCGTCTCCAGGAGGAAAACATCGAGCAATTTGGGGGGCGGGTGACCGCCGGCCCCAAAGAGTTCATTGCCCGGACCATAGGTGAGTACCGCAATCTGGACGAAATCCGCGGCGTGGTTCTGGCTAACGTAAGCTCCGGGAAGGTCTACCTGCGGGATGTGGCCCAGGTGGAGGATGCCCACGAAGAGGTGCGCATCATTACCCGCCTGGGCGGCAATGCGTGTGTCAAGTTGAGCGTCTTCAAGCAGGCGGACGCCAACACGGTGGAGGTGGCCCGGGGGGTTCAGCGCCGTATCCAGGAACTCCAGCCATCCCTGCCCAGAGGCATTAAATTGGGGATGGTGGAGAACCAGGCGGATTACGTGGTCGCCGCCCTGAACGGGGTGCGCAACGCCGCCATCGAAGCCGCGATTTTGGTGATCCTAATCATCTATCTGTTCCTGGGAACCTGGCGCCATGTCCTGGTGATGGCTCTGGCCCTGCCGACCACCCTGATCCTTAACTTCGGACTCATGAAGCTAGGGGGCTTTTCTCTCAACATCTTCTCCCTGGGCGGCCTGGTAGTGGCCATCGGCGTGGTGTTGGACAATTCCATCGTGGTGCTGGAGAATATCACGCGCCTGCAACATCTCAATCCTGAAGAGTCCACGGAAGAAGTTGCGATACAAGGGACTGCCGAAGTGGGGCCCGCCATTCTCGCCGCGACCCTCTCCTTCCTGGCCCTATTCCTGCCCTTTCTCCTGGTACCGGGGATGGTCAGCCTCCTCTTCCATGAATTGATCCTGGTGATCTCCGGTATTGTCGTCGTCAGCCTGTTCTTAGCCATCTCGCTGACCCCCATGCTCACCGCCGTCCTCACCGGCAAGCCGGGGCGCAGCCATGGGGCGGGCAGCCGCTTCGATCGCTTCTTTGCCTGGGTGACCGAGTGGTACGGGGTTCTCTTGACCCACACTTTGCGCCATCGCCAGGCGGCCTTGGCTGTTTTTGTGATCGTGCTGCTGGGGGCAGTTTTACTGGTTCCATTCCTGGGCAGCGAGTTCCTGCCCCAAATAGATGATGGCCGGGTCGTGGTTAAGGTCAAGCTGCCGACCGGAACCGCAGTGGGTGAAACCAATAAACTCCTGAGCCAGGTAGAAGCCAAGCTGGTGGGCGATCCGCTGATCGAAAGCTACGTCACCATGGCGGGCGCCAGGATCTGGGGACTGGCGACTTATGAAGTTGCCGAAGAGGGCGAAGTGGACATTCAGTTGGTGCCGCGGCATGCCCGGAAAATGAGCACCAAGGAATACATTGAGCGCCTGAAAAAGACCCTGGCCAAGACCTCTGTCCCCGGCGGCAGGCCCATGGTCATGCAGATGAGAATTAAGGGTATTCTCAAAGTGGGCGATGCCGACATCGAGGTCAAGATTAGAGGGGACGAGCTTGACAAGCTTTTCAATCTGGCCCGGCAAGCCGCCGATTCCATGAATAAACTGCAACACTTTACTAATGTCTACGTTTCTATGGACCTGTCCAAACCGGAGTACCAGGTGGTCGTGGACCGCACCCGCGCGGCTGAGCTCGGTTTATCGGTGGTGGACGTGGCCAATACTGTGCGCTCCCTGGTCAGCGGGGCGGTGGCCACCCGATACCGGGAAGGGGATTATTTCTATAACATACGGGTCATGATACCCGAAAAACACTTTGCTTCGCGCCAGGATATTGAAAATCTGGTATTGAACAGCACTCAAGGGGGGTACTTGCGGTTGCGGGACGTGGCCACAGTTACCCAGGCCGTGGGGCCGGTAGAGATTGCCCGGGAAGATCAGGTGAAGGAAGTGATTGTCCGGGGGGATGCGGCCGGGGTGAGCGTCGGGCAGGCCCTGAGCGAACTCCAGGCGGCTATGGGAAAAGTGGCTCTGCCGGTGGGCTATATCTTATCCTATGGCGGCCAGGCCCAGATGATGGCTGAAATGCAGCGATCCTTGACGATGGTCCTGGCCTTTGCGATTTTCTTTTCTTTCGTGGTTCTGGCCGTTCAGTTTAACAGCTTGAAACTCCCCTCCCTGATTTTGGGATGTGTGCCTTTCTGTCTGGCCGGCATGGTTTACGCTCTCTTCCTGACGAACCTTCCCCTGGGAGCCACGGTGATCATCGGGGTGCTCATCGTGGTGGCGGCCACGGTTAATGAGGGGGTGTTGCTCCTGACTTTTGCCGAAGAACTACGCCAACGAAACCAGCTTTCTCCCCTCGAAGCCGTCATCAGTGCCGCCAAGATTCGGCTGCGGCCCCGGGCTATGATCTCTTTTGCCATCATCTTCGGGTTCATTCCCCTGGCCCTGAACCTCGAGGAAGGCGGCGAGATGCTCCAACCCATGGCCGCCGGAGCCATCGGCGGGCTCATCCTGGGAATCCTGGTGGCGCTATTCATGATGCCTTGCCTCTATGTAATTTTTGCGGGGAAAAAGCAGTAAGGGTATAGGCCAAACGCACCTCAAGGATTATGAACACCGTTTTTGCAAACTCAGCCCGGGAATATGACGATTGGTTTGTCCGAAACGAGTCGGCCTATCGGTCTGAACTGGCAGCAGCAAAGGCTTTTCTCCCACTTAGCTTAGCAGACCCGTTTCGAGCATTGCGCGAAGCTTCCCGGGTATTGAAACCGCGAGGCCGCCTGATTGTCGGCATGATTGACCCTGACAGCCCGTTAGGCCGGGCTTAAGAGGCAAACAAGAAAGAGAGTAAGTTTTACCGCCAGGCAAAATTTCACCCGGTGGGCCAAGTATTAGAATGGTTGGAAGGCCTTGGTTATGCTGACCTCAAGACCTGCCAAACCATCTTTCAAGACTTGGCGACCGTCAAGGTGCCGCAGCTGGTGAAAGAAGGCCATGGCGAAGGGGTCTTTGCAGTAATCGCCGGAGAAAAATCCTGTGCGGTTCCTCCCTGCTGAAGCTATCCAGTCCTAATGCCCTGCCAGAACTCCAGTTTATTGATGATCTTGGAAATAAACAAAGAAAAGACGAAGAGCCCCAGGAAAACTTCTTCCGGAATTATCGGAGGGATCGACTCGATCTCTTTCGGCTTGTCACCTTCAACCAAGGCCCTTTCTACCACCGGGTAGTTTGAGCCCAACTCAAGGGATCGGCGGCAAATAACGGACTGATGTTTGGCGGGGGGCTTATCCTTTTACTGCCCATTTACTGCCCTAAATTCAACTTATTTCAAAAGCCTATGTTATTGATTTCCCAACTACAAAGATGGCGGAGGGAGTAGGATTCGAACCCACGGACCTTCCGGTCTGCGGTTTTCAAGACCGCTGCCTTAAACCACTCGGCCATCCCTCCATAGCCTTCTTTTTTACCATCGGATGCGGGCCTTGTCAACCTGATCGGCAGCTGGGCACGAGATGCGGGGGCGGGTCACCCGCCCCGACAGGATGTCCTCTCTTAGCTCCGCTTATCGATCACCCGCTGGGCCTTGCCCTCGCTCCGGGGCAGGGCGTTGGGTTCCACCAATTCCACCCGGGGCGTGACCAGGAGTTCGCTCTTCAAGGCCTCGGTGATCCGTTTTTGCAACTGCTTTAGGTACTTGAGGTCCTCCTGGAAGAAGCTCTGCTGGACTTCAACTTTGACCAGCATCTGGTCGTTGAAATCTACCCGGCTCAGTTCCACCAGATAATGGGTGCCGACCTCCGGCATGGCCATGAGCACCTTGTCGATCTGCATGGGGAAGATGTTGACCCCCTTGATGATCACCATGTCATCGCTTCTGCCCTTAATCCGGGAAAGGCGCTTGAACCTCCGGCCGCAGGCACAGGGGGCCAGGTCATAGGAGGCCAGGTCCCGGGTGCGGTAACGCAGCAGCGGCATACCCTGGCGAGTAAGGTTGGTGAAGACCAGTTCGCCGGTTTCGCCCGGCGCCACCGGCTCCAGGGTGACCGGGTCCAGGACCTCCATCAGGAAGGAGTCCTCCCAGACATGCATGCCGTTTTGCTCGGGGCACTCGAAGGCCACCCCGGGGCCGTTCATTTCGGACAGGCCGTATGAATTGTAAGCCCTGACCCCATAGGCGGCTTCGATGCGGCGCCGCATATCTTCGGAGTGGGGTTCGGCTCCCAGGAAGGCCAGGCGCAGGGACAGGCTCCGGGGGGCCAGGCCGTGTTGGGCAAAGGTGTTCAGCAGATAGAGGGCATAACTGGGAATGATATGGACCGCGGTAGTGCCGAACTGCTGCATGAGCTGCAACTGGCGCTGGCTGTTGCCGGCGCCGATGGGAATGGTCAAGGCCCCCAGGCGTTCGGCGCCGTAGTGGAAGCCCAGGCCGCCGGTGAACAGACCGTAGCCCATCATGTTCTGAAAAACGTCATCGGCCCGCATGCCGGCCATGTACAGGGAGCGGGCCACCAGGTCGGCCCAGGCCTCGATATCGGCGCGGGTATAATAGATCACCGTGGCCTGGCCCGTGGTCCCGGAAGAGGCATGCAGGCGCACCATATCGGTGAGCGGCCGGGTCAGCATCTCCTTGCCGTGAGCCCTCAGTTCGTCCTTGGTGGTCAGAGGAAGGCGGCGGAAGTCATCTAAAGACCGGAGGTCGGCGGCGGTCAGGCCCGCTTCCTGCAATCGCCGGCCATAAAAGGGGCTGGCCGCGGCGCGGGCCATAATCTCCCGCAGGCGGGTGAGCTGCAGTTCTTGCAGGGCCTCCGGATCTAACCTTTCAAGCTTGGCGTTCCAGTACACTGATCATCTCCTGAGTGATTTGCCGAAAAAGCCGGCTACCCGAATTTTTATGCGGTTGGCGCTCCTCTGTCAAGGGGCGGGGCAACCTGGCCGGGCCGGAGAAAAATTAAAGTCTCCTTCCCTGCGGCCGATTAAAGAGAGAAAGAGGGCAAGATAGCGCGATGGCCTTGGTTTCTCTCTATGCGGGGATGTTAGTGGGGGCACACGTGGTGGTGGGCCTGCTTTGCCTTTGGTTTATGGTCAAAAAGGATGCAGGGTGAAATAAATCTCCTTTGCCCCTATAAATATGATCTCGGCTAAATATGACCTTATAAAATCATGCTGCCTTGACCGGTGCAAGTAAACGGGGGCAATTCGCATGGGCCCCAAAAAATTTGGCCCTCGCAAACCTCCAAGTACGCCATCCGCCAAGGCTTGACCTCTCCTTAATATTTCCTCGCATGACTATTAATTTTGGGAATTCTGCCAGAGGTGAGCTCGGGTAAGATTCAAAACTAGCCGGCAGCTGGCCCGCCTGTTCGGAGGACCTCCTTCACCACCAGTCCCATGAGGCCCAGCACCGCGTCCAGTTGCCAGAAGCGGTCCAGATGCGACGGCACGGTGAAGGACACCTGGGCTGGAAATTCCTCATCAGCTTCCCAGAGGATAACTTCCACGGTTAGCCCGGGAAAGACCTGAAAGGCCAGGGCGCCGTCAACGCTGGCGCGCCTTTCCGCGCCCAAGAGGCGGCCGACCTGGAGGAACCCGCTCAGATCCCTGCCGAACCGCTCTTCCAGGGGGGCGCTGGGAATTGCATGGGGCCCCCGGCTTTGGAAAAACATGGTGGCCCCGGATAGTTCCAGGGGACTAAGTGGCGCCCCCAGCTCCGCGGTATCGACCAAGAGCAAGTAAAGTAAGCTCATCAGGCAGAGGCGGAAGCCCGGTTCCTCTTCTGGCGCGGCCGCCCGGAACACCCGTTGTTGATCCAAATCCACCACGGCTTCCCGATTAAAGAAAGGAAAGTGGAAGACGTTCTGGTAGCGCCGCACGCCGGTGCGCCGGGTAATGTCGTCTGGGTCGGCCTGACGCAGGTCCCGCCAAAATTCCTCATTTACTGCGGCGCACCGGTTATAGAGCATAGTTTAATCTCACGACCTCTTTTTCCTCATTTTTTAGGTGGAGGCAGGAAATGAGTTGGAAATTAAAAAAGAAGGGCTAGCTCATTGGAGCTAACCCCTTAATTTCAATGGCGGGGACGACCGGACTCGAACCGGCGGCCTCCTGCGTGACAGGCAGGCGTTCTAACCAACTGAACTACGCCCCCGAATTGCAAGTTCATCGTTTAGGGTCAAACCTTGAACTCTGAACCTTGAACTAAAAATCTGGTAGGCGGAACAGGGCTCGAACCTGTTCGCTACCTTGCTAACTTCTTACTATTACTAACTTTTTTCCTTGCCTCATTTATGTCGCTGACGGTCGGCTGACGGTGCATCGCTTTAAAGGTTTCGATCTGGATCTTGGCATACCGTCTGGTGGACACCGCCGACTTGTGCCCGAAATAATCCTGGATCACGTCCAGGGGCACCCCTGCCAGCCGGGCCCGGCACCCCAAAGAATGTTTGGTGGCCATATACAGGGGAATGTCATACCCGGCCGCGGCCGCCGCCTTGCGCCACCACTTGCCGATGCGCTGTTGGGCATAGGGCCGCCCATTGAGGGTGAAGACATACCCGGCCGTGCGCTCCATCCCACTGAAAATTTCGATCATCTCCGGGGGCATGGGCAAGTGCCGCACATCTCCTTCTTTGGTCGTGTCCCGGTAATAGTTCAGGTCCATGGCGGCATGCACCGTCAAAATGCCATGCTCCAGGTCCACATCTGCCCACCGCAGGCCCCGCCCTTCCCCGGGCCGAATCCCCATGTGTACTAGAAGAGCAAAAAAGGCCCGCCGCATGGGGTCCGTAAATTGTGCCAAGATGGCGTCCTGGGCCTCCGGGTCCAACCAGCGGACTTTGGGGTCATCGGTCCTGATCTTGGGGAACTTGGGAATCTTCTTAATATCCTCCCGGTCCAGGGCATCAGTGAAGATGGCGCGCAACACCCCAAGAGCATTTTTCTTGGTCTTCGGCGATACCTCAAGTTCTAACAGAAAGTCGTCCAGGTTCCCCTTGGTCAGGGTACGGATGTCCCGGGTCCCCAGGTGGGGAATAAGATAGTTGCGGAGCACGGAGCTTTGTTCGCGAAAATAGCCGTGGGAAATCTCCCCAACCTCCAGACGCCTCTGTTGCCGTAGCAACCAAGCCTGAACATAATTGTCCAGGCGGAGGGCCTTTAATTCCCGTTTGATATAATTCTTGGGGTCAAACTCGTCGCCGTCAATCTCCGAGCGGATGCGCTCTAAAAACCGGTTTGCCTGGCGCTCGGAATAAAGGGGATTCCCTTCTCGGTCCGAGAACAGGCGGACCCGTTCTCCCTTCCAATGGAGGTCGATGTAGAAGTTCTCGCGATTTTTGCGGACCTTCCCTGACATGCAAAGATTGTCGCACGAGCGGGCTCTCATCTGCAACCCTTTTTCAAGAAAAATCCTAACTCAAGTTGCGTTTTTTTGCTCAAACTGCCTTTCCCTTCCCTTGAGCGAGGGGTTACCCCCTATCCCTGTCCGGTTAGGATTTTTCCCCATGCGGAATGCCCAACTCTCGCAGTCGGTTTGCTGGCACTCCCGCACCGCCTTGCAACTACCGCCAGCACAATCCAGACAACGTTTCCGATGGGCTTGTATTGGCGTTAACATCTTCATACTTCTTCCAAAACAGCTTGAGTTATCGGTTCGGATATTTTGTTAGCGATTACAGCAAGTTTCAATATCCTCCAGGGCTGCCGGGTATGGTGAAATCTCGCAAAGGTTATGGTGATGGTTTGGGCGGACATCAATCAATCCTCAAAAAGTTCCGAGCCCACTGGGGCGGCTGGCGCCGGCTCGGCATGGATATGAAGGGAGGTAGGCGGCTTTAATTCCTGCACAAATATTCCCAGGACCAGAAGCGTATGGTGTAGACCCGGCAGATAAGGTGGACTAGGCGGATCATCGGCCAAGCACCTGTTCCAGGCCGGTCCCTGGCACCACAATCCACGCATCGATATTCATAGAGCGGCATTTGCGCCCTCCCTGGGAATGGAACCCCCACAATCCGGATTATGAGACCGGACGGTCCCATGACTTCCCGCATATTTCTTTTTGGATCCGGCTTCGGCTTGCACCGGGCGCCGAGAACCCCCTGGGAGTTAAGAGGTGTGCCCAAAAACGGTTTACCGTCTGACGACGTTGGAGCTCAGGCCTGGTATGAATCCCGGGCATTCATATCTGGCTCTCCCGCCTCTTTCCTGGTGTTTTGGACCTGCCATGCCTTTCACCGCCATCAACTCTGCCCGACCTCCCGTGCCGGGCCTTCTCCTTAGAATTACCCGATTACTACCCCCCCTCCCCTTCCCCTGGTCTCCTTTTGCTACAGGTGCTTAGTACTACTGTGTCATAAATTAGTTGCAAAAACTTACAAACTGTGCCAAAGCTGGGTGTATGGAAAATGCACCCTTACCCAATATCGAGGCCAGGTTTCATGCGTATGCGGAGAAGCTGTCCACCGCATTGGGTCATGCAGACAGGGTGGAACCTTTTCAGGCGTATTGCACGGGCCTGTTGTTGCCTGTTGAGCGCAAAAGTGTGGAGCCCATGGCGGCCCAACTTGCTCCAGGCCAGGTGAGTGCCAAACACCAATCCCTGCATCATTTTGTGGCCAAGGCATCTTGGCGTGATGACGCGGTGATGCGGGCGGTTCGGGATTATGTCTTGCCGAAGATGCAGGGTCAGGGGCCGATTTTGGCATGGATTGTCGACGATACCGGATTTCCCAAGAAGGGTAAGCATTCCGTAGGAGTGGCCCGACAGTATTGCGGACAATTGGGGAAACAGGACAACTGCCAGTGCGCCGTGACCGTCTCCGTAGCCACCCCCCATGCCAGCCTGCCGGTGGCGTATCGACTCTATGTACCCCAAGAATGGGTCGCAGATCGCGTACGCCGGACCCGGGCGGGAATTCCGGAGGAGGTTGCCTTCCAAACCAAACCCGAGATCGCCTTGGAGCAACTGAGGACCTTGACCAAGACGGATACGCCCAAAGGAGTGGTACTCGCCGATGCGGGCTACGGCAACGACAGTGAGTTTCGCCGGGGTGTACGCCACTTGAACCTCTCCTACGTGCTCGGCATTCAAAAGAGCACCAAGGTGTGGCCCCCGGGCACGGAACCATTGCCTCCACCTGAGTATTCGGGCTGTGGGCGGCCGCCGAAGTTGCCGCGTCGCAGTCTGCAGCACACTCCGGTGAGTGTTTTAAAAGCAGCTCAGGATTTACCCCATAACGCATATCGGACCATCGCCTGGAGGGAAGGCACCAACAAGATACTCTCCTCTCGATTTGCCGCCATGCGGGTTCACGAAGGGCATCGTTATTATTGGCGTAGCGACCGCCCCCCGGAAGAATGGTTGCTGATCGAGTGGCCCGAGGGGGAACCGGAACCCACAAAATATTGGCTCTCCAACCTTGACGCAGCCATTTCACGTGAAGACTTGGTAGCTACGGCAAAGCTTCGGTGGCGCATTGAACGCGACTACCAGGAACTCAAACAGGAAATCGGCCTGGGTCATTTTGAGGGCAGGGGCTGGCGGGGATTCCACCATCATGCCACCCTCTGTATTGCCGCTTACGGGTTCCTGGTTGCCGAGCGCAGTTCTTTTCCCCCCTCCGGTCCTGACATCCGGTCAGCCTTTACGCTACCTCAAATACCCGAAGGTTGGAAGCCGAGGGGATCCGCCGATCAGGCCGGAGCGACATAGTCCACATTCCATCGCCACCATAAAAAGGAAACTCATGATCATTCTGTCAAACAATCTGTCTCGGTGCCCCTGCTGTCATCGCACTAACAGCCAATGAGACTAATTTATGACACAGTAGTATTAGAGGGGTCCGGGTTAGGGCCGTCCGCCTTCCCCCTGTACTGGCGGGCCGGACGGCAGAGTTGGGGTAAGGTTGATGGGTTATATATAAATGGAAAAAGACTTTGAAGGCGAGATCAACTCGAACTGCCCTGTCTCTTAAGGCCCGAGAATGGACAGAAGTAAGAGCAAGACAGGGGCCTTTAAGACCTGGCAAGGATACCGCTTGAGTTAGGTATTTGCCGTCCGAGTCAAGGTCAATAGCATTTATGCGCCCCGGGTGAATGTACTCACGGAAGGTCTTGGGAGAAATTTTCAGGAGGTCGGCGACCTCCTGAGGTATGAGCAGGGGCTCAGGGGCTTGAACATCGGGACGCATGACCTTATAATAGTCAAATAGTCCTTATTGTCAAGCTCTATTTTGATAAATAAGCAATTTTAGAAAACCGGGATGGAGACCTGTTCGATGGGTCACTATCCGTCATGGTCCATAACAGTTAGGCCGCGCATGAAGCCTGCGGCTTACATAATTCGGAATTATAAAAAAGCCTCTAATTGATTGATTTTTTCTTTGACCAAATCGCATTGCATAACGATCATCTCGGCCACACGCTGGTAGGATTGTGGAGATAACTCTCCGGCACCATATTCGGGAGCCACTGCCAATATCGAGATTGATTGACCAAGAACCCTGATAGATTCAATAAAGTCCAGTATTTCTTCCATTTTCTCAACCTCTATGAATCAATGTCCTCTGATCCGGTTTATATTTTGACTTCGAATATCAAATGCCGGGCTTACCCCACGAAGACGCTTTAGGTAAAACGTGAACCTATAAGGTGTTCGTGAGAGGTCGCGAATTTTCAGGATTTTTTGGGGGGTGCAAATTACTGTCTGGCAACGTGGTGATCTGCATAGCTAAACATCCTCATGGAGATCAAGACATTCCGGTCAATGAACTCTCGGCATCTATAGATTTACCTTAAGTCCTCTTCAGCCATAAAGCCGATACAAGGCTCAACTGCGGTGCCATTGTGAGAATATAGGGATTCGCCTAAAAAGCACTTAGGGAATCCCTAATTTGGGGTTCCGCAAAACCTTACTTTTTAAAATTATTAAATAATAAATTATTTTAATTATTATCCAGCAGAGAGTATTCCAGGCAGTCACTTTACCTTTATTTTCAACTCAATCGCGCATAGTTTTTTCCCAGGCGATAGTGCATGCACCAAGTCTTCTTTCACGAACATAGTCCAGAGGCTTTCTTGGGAGGTGCTGGCTTCGGCGAAATCCATCTCCACCTGGAGCTTAACTACCGGCACTTCAACGAATTCATTCAAGGCTAAGGGAGCCGGTCGCTCCCCTGTTGGAAGGACATACAGGCCTGGCCCCCCTTCTACAGCATCTGTCAACTCACCCCCATCATAAAATAGTTTCCATAATGGAGTTTTCAGGAGGTTTGCCAGGGCTTCCAGATAGCGTAGTTGCCACCTGCCGGATTTGAGCATTCGGTTGAAATAAGGTGGGTCAATTTTGAGTAGGTCTGCCGCATTTTTCCGCTTCAGTCCGACTTTTTTCAGGGCTCGCATAATATTTTGCTCTAGTGTTTCTAACGCACCCACGATACCACCTCTCTTTGAGCCGTTTTGCCCAAATAGTCCTTTTTTCTGAAATTGTTCGTTAATCAATAATTCTCTTGACTGTTATTGTTAAATAGTCCATTTTAAGCTCATGAAGAGAATCAACGCTAAGCGCATTGCCGAGAGACTTGGCAAAGACCCTGCATTTCTCTACCGGATTAAACGGGGCGAATATAAGTGCCCCGTCATGTTGGCAGGGGCCATTGATATGGCAGCGAGGGCTATTGCCACGGAACTGGGCTTGACGCCGGAGTGCCTTATCGGATGGCGTCTGGTGGACTTGCGCCCCGACGTTATAGCGATGGTGCATGAGTGTCTCCGGTATGAATAGCCTCTGGCCTGTTTCCGGTCTTCCGGTATTTAGCACCCTTGGACAAACTCTCGGCCATTTCAGACAAGAGCATAAAATGTTAGCCGATTCGTCCGATTATGGCAATGTTTAGAGCCCCGAGAGGTAAAAAAATAGATGGCTACCCCGGGGCTCAGGATATCGGCAAATCGCTTAACAACTATCGTGTTTTGAGGGATCGAGAAGCCATGAATCCGCTTGTTTAGGCGATATTAACATTAAAGTGGAGGCGGTGTGGATAACTCCAACTATCAGCATATCGTTCACCAAACTTTATATTTTACGTCTAGTTTTGGGCGGACGCAGTATCTGCATTTCGTTCACCAGGTATCAGCAGAACGTTCACCGGCTATCCGCATATGGTTCACCGGCTATCCGCATTTCGTTCACCAGCAAACGCATTTTAGCCTTTATTCATGCGACTCACCGGCGCCGGAAAGAAACGTTAAAGAGTATTTAAATTTTAACGTTAAAAGGGACGGGGCAGAGCCCCCCCACTGAACGGTTTAAAAATCTACCCCTAAAAAATGAACTCAGACGATCAACCCAAAAAAACAGATAAGACCAGGAGCAAATACGAGCTTACTTTGGCTGAGTTTCCGACTTTTACTGTTTCCACAGCTAAGGTGGCGGCACCGAAGCCGAGGGTATTCGAAGATACAATCACCGGCAAGGATGGGGAACCAATCAAGAGAATATGGACGTTAATACCCCATGGCGAGTTAGGTTTCGGGACCCCCAGCACCCATTCGACCTTATTTGAGTTGTTGCAGATTTGGAAGGAAGACGGCTTCAGCAGTCAGTGCATCAAGTTCGGCTCGGTTTTCAACGTGCTTAAGCGCATGGGCAAGAAGACCGGAATTTCACAATACAAACAGATCAACAAGGACCTGGAGATTTTGGTCGGTATAACCATCAAGGCCAAGAACGCCTTTTGGGACAACGAGCTTAAGGCTTACGTGGACACCACCTTTCACATTTTCGAAAGCGTCAATCATTATAAAGAAGGCCCCTCCGGGCCGGCGATGCTGTCTTTTTCCTTCATCAAGGCGAGCGATTATCTGTTTAACAACAGTATCCTGAAAAATAGCCTGATGTCTTTGCCTTTTGACAGTGCATTTTTTCATAATCTGACAGCGGTGGAACAGCGCTTGGCGATGTACCTCAGTAAAGTATTCCGGTCACAGGCGGTCAACAAGCGGGAGCTAATCGAATTCGCTAGGCAGATCCCCCTTGAGGTAAAGGAACTGAAATATATCAAGAGACAGATAAAGGAAAGCTGCAATGGCCTCATAGAAAAAGGCTTTTCTCTGTTAGCCAGTTTTGACTTTATAAAGGGGGCCGACAAAAAGACAAAATATGTCGTATTCAAGAGGAAAGGGGAGCAGCCTAAAACGAAGGTCCACATACAAACCCCAAAACATCCGAAGCTTTTGCCGCCGGCAACTAATTCGCCCGGGGAGGCTGAGTACCTCTTGGAGTCAATCATGGAATTTTGCGGCGACCAGAAATCCCTCAACTTTTATAAAAAGGTGGCCAGACTTGTTCCCCGAGGAACCATCTTCCGGGCACTTCAGGAGGCCAAGGTTTCAGACGATATGCACGAGACTAGAAAATCCAAGGCGGCGCATTTTACCTTTCTCATCAAAACTTACGCTAAGGAGGAGGGTGTGAAGCTGTGAAACGAGCTAACCGCTGGGAACGGATTATCGGTAAATATTCACTCTTGCCCAAAAAACATCCGGGGTGATTCAACCCCTCACTGCTGCTGGCATAGGGCAGGATATGCGACTAATGAAGTAGTTCAAGGGTAGTTAGGAGCACAACTTTGCAGAACCTGACCAATGAACAGCGGGAAGTGGTGGCCGCCCTGGATCGCAGAGAGCGGATCAAAGTGTACGCCCTGGCCGGTACCGGCAAAACCAGTACCCTTAAAGCGATTGCCGAACTCCACCCTGATCGGAAAATGCTCTACCTGGCCTTCAACAAGGCCATTGCCGATGAGGCCAAAGGCAAGTTTCCGACTAACGTCGAGGTGCGCACCGTGCATTCCCTGGCTTATGCTCATCTCGGCAAGGTTTATCGGGATCGTCTCTCGCGTCTGGATTACTACGAAATCGCTGGGGCGCTGGGAGTGCCAGTCAAAGCCGTTTTTGAACAAATTCAATATTTCCAAGCCTTCATGAATTCGGGATGTTCACTGAACCGCTCAGAGATTGCGCACCTGGTCGGCGGCAATGGTTGTGCTGATCCGGGCCGGGTTGCCAGTTTTATCATCCAACTGTTCCACACATTGAAGCACGGCAACCTCCAGGTTGATCATAGCTTTTACCTAAAGGACTTTCAGCTTAATTTCAACTCTTTTGGTCTATCCGGGACCTATGACGTGGTGCTCCTGGACGAGGGCCAGGATGTCAATCCGGTCATCCTGTCCATCTTCGAGCAGTTTCGCGCGCGTAAGGTCATGGTTGGGGACAAGCACCAGAAGATTTACGGCTTCCGGGGTGCGATTAACGCCATCGAGGACTTTGCGACCGATGAGACCTTATATCTCACAAGGACGTTTCGATTTAACGGCCGTGAGCAGGTTCAGGCGGTCAACGAGCTCCTCTTCCACCTGAAATGTGAGGACAACCTCATGCGGCCGGTGGCAACCGACAGACATGGTGGTAAATCCACGGCGTGCGTGATCACCCGATCCAATTCCAAGCTTATCGAAACTCTTCTGGAAACCCCGTCTCTCAAGACGGTGAGACATCCTGGTCAATACTTCGATAGGTTTTTCAATGTCTTCCGCCGGAAGATCCGGGTCCCGGAGGTCGAGGACGGCCAGATGACCTTTGGGAGTTATCTGCGGTGCTTGGAGGACATGGCGGAGACTGTGGCTGACATAGACCTCTTGAGCTCCATCAATCTTATCAAAAGAAACGGCTGCGATTTGGGAATGTTTAAGTATCTCTACAACAAAGCCCTGAAGAATTACGAAAACGGTTGCAGCATTTACCTGGGCACGGCACATAGCACCAAGGGGTTGGAATTTGACAAAGTGAGGCTGACAGACGATTTCAAGACTCCCAGGGACATTTTGGAGCAACTCATGGAAGATCATCCTGAATTATATGGTCGGCGGGAGAACGGCAATCTAGATAAGGTGCTGATTCGCAAGGCTGATTTACGAAAGCTATTCGCCAGGCTGGACGACGACCTTCAACGCGAGGAAATCAACCTTCTCTACGTGGCATTGACCAGGGCGAAGAAGGAGATCGAAATTCCCAGGAAGTATTTAATTTCCGATGAGTATGTAGTTGATGTTCCGGAAAGCTGCAAGTAGGGGTGGATAAACACGGGGGATAGGGCAGGAGAATTATAAGAAGATGTGGTCCAAGCTGAAAACTTATTTTATCCGGGAACATAAGTGCTTTCTGGAGAAACGATGCTTAAAACTCTGTTCTTCTTAATGCTGCTGAATATTCATCCCGGTTGGGTGGACAAGCCGACCCCCTGGGTGCAACAAGCGCAGCCTCAAGAGCTGGTACAAACCGCGACCCGGATCGCCCAACCAGTCTTGCAGGCCCGGCAGAGCTTCCCAGGCTCCATCTGGAAGCAAGCGGCCAAGACCCACGGCGTTGATCCGGTGCTGCTTTACAGCGTTGCCCTGTTTGAAAGCGGCAGGCAGGGCGGCAAGAACAAAGTGGGGCCCTGGCCCTTCGCCCTGCACTTCAATCAGGCCAACATATCTATTTACGCCCTCTCCGCCAAGGAAGCGCGGTTCGTTTTGGCCAACGTCACCACCGACAACGTGGATATCGGCCTGGGCCAAGTGAATTACAAAAGCCACAAGGACAAAGTGCAACGCCCGGAGGATCTGTTGGACCCCAAGATCAACCTGATGGTCGCCAGCAAGATATTAGCCGAAGCTCTAAGTTCCACCCCGGACCCGGAGTTGGGGGTGGGCCGATATCACTCCTGGACAGAATGGCGGGCACGGGCTTACGGCCGAAAGGTTTTGACTATTTTTCGGGCATTAAAGGTTTTTGTCGAAAAACAAGAGGCTGCGTCAGAGCGGCAACCGACTCACGGCTAAGGCCGGGGATTATCGTTCAATGGAGGGGACTATGGAGGAAAACGAGAAATGGAACTGGCGCCAAAGCATAAAGAATTTGAGTCTCCAATACTTGCAAACGGTCAAGCGAATCGGGGGCATTGCAGGACTTCAAGATCATGCCGTGACCATGCTCCGTCTGGACGACAACGCTCTTAAGCTCTTAATAAGTTTAACGCCAGAAGAAATGGAAAAGTTAGCCGCTGAATCGGTGCCGCTGTTTCGGCTTAAGCTACCCGATTTAAAGGGTATCAAAGATTTATACAACAAAGGCAATTCGGAGCGAGCCGCCAGTTTGTTGAGGGCCGGCCTCATGGCTGATTGTGCCAAGGAGGGGGAATCGTGATTGCACAAGAAATCTCGGTTTGGAATACCGCCAAGGAGATGATCAGAGTAGGTTTGCGGCCGCCGATCGTGCATGTCGCCACTGGATTGTGTCGTAATCGTCTGCGTAATTTTTACCGCGTCGTCCATGGCAAACCAGCGGTTCAGGGGCGGGTCTCGGAGTTCGCCTACAACCGGCTCAAAACTAAAAGTCAGGTAGTAGAAGCCATGATGTATTGCCAGCTCTATTACGGTCTGAGCGGCGACCGGACGTTCCGGGTTATAGATAACAATTTGTTCGTAGAGGCCTACTGGAAGTACAAGGCCACATCTCCCGACGGCATAGACGGCACGACCGCCTGGTATATCACCCGGGACCTTCGGGAGAGGCAGTTGGAGATCCGGCGCTGTCCCACCTGCGACCGGGAGTACCTGTTCGATCCGCGGAGCGACCTGATGAGCCGGTGTCCGTTATGTGGCAGGTGATTATCTTCCTGGCCTTAGTGCTGTTGCTCAGGCCAAACTTGCCGACGCTGGCGGCTAACCCCAGCCAATGGACCGATCACGAACGGGGCTGGTTTTGGTACGAGCCCATCCCCGAAGAAATACCGGAAGAGCCCCAGGTGGAGCCGCCCCCGTCTCCGACTCCGGTGACGGTTCCTGCACCTGCGAAA
This sequence comes from Syntrophobacterales bacterium, assembly GCA_023229795.1. Lineage (GTDB taxonomy): Bacteria > Desulfobacterota > Desulfobaccia > Desulfobaccales > 0-14-0-80-60-11 > 0-14-0-80-60-11. The sequence goes on along the minus strand of JALNYP010000020.1, from coordinate 10,456 downwards.
CCCCAAGGTCCTCCGCCCTTGTCGGCGGAGTGGATCAGGGAGAACCTGGAAAAATACCAGCGTCTGGCGATTGACAATCCCTCGCCGGAGAACGTCGCCGCTTATCTGTATATTCAGAGAGTTATGTTGGACAAATCTCAAAGGTTTTCAGAACAGGTCAAGCACGTGGTTCAGTTGGACCCCTTCCTGGACCAGGGCACTCGCCGCCCGATAGCTTCCTACGGCGGGGCCCAGTTCAGCAAGGAGGCCAGGACAACCCGGCAGCTTCTCATGGCGCAAATAGCTCAGCAGGCCGGCATCTTCTTTTTCTTTCAGGGGAGTTGCGGGCACTGCGAGATTCAGGCCCCGGTGCTCCACAGTATGCAGGAGCGTTACGGCTTTGTGGTCTTCCCCATTTCCATCGACGGGCAGCCACTGAAAAACGGTTTGTTCCCCAAATATGTCATGAACCGCGGCCAGGCCCAGCGGCTGCAGGTCATCCAGACGCCGGCGATGTTTTTAGGCAAGCCCAATACCCGCGACATTATTCCCTTGGGACAGAGCACGATGTCGATGGACCAATTGGAGGAACGGATATTGACGGCGGCTCGGGACGCAGGGTGGATAAACCCGGAAGAATACGAGCGCACTCGCGGGTTTAAGACGGAGATGGCCTTGGATTTGAAGCCTGATTCGCTGCCTGCCAATTTGAAGGAGCAGGACCTGATTCCGTACATCCAGAAACTGTATTCCCAGCGCCTGACCGGGGGGGGAGTCGGGGTGGCGAGCCTCCCTGAAACTAAAGAAAACTGCGCAGAATGCGGGTTAAAGTGAGGACAGACCGTGGGACCACGGAGTTGTGCCGGAGCCGGCTTCGGAGTCTCTATGGCACCCTGCACAAGAAGGACAGGGCCGTGTCTCTGATCCGAGACATCGTTGAGAACACGGAGGCTTTTATCCGGAAGGTGCAGGAAATCGACTCGGTGCTCAACAACACCATCGAACCCTATCCGGATCTAAACTACGTACAGCAGCTAAAGCAGTTCGCGGTGTCCTGTTACTGGACAGGCTCGAAAAAGGAGGCCGACATGATGTTCTGGGCAGTGTTAATTCTCGTTTTGCTGGCCTTTTCTGACCTTTACCTCCCGGATTTTACCAAGCCGGCAAAGAAGTCGATGACCCAATACATGGTTTGCGCGGTCCTTACCCTGGTGGTGATTTTAAAGTTGGCGCAAGCTGCATCACAACCCTGCGAGTCCTAGCGGCAGTTCAAGAATTTGATTGGGCTTCCTGGCTCCGCAAACGATTCCGAGATGCCAAAAAACGCCACAAAAACGGCCTATTTCGAGAACACAAAGAAAATCCCAAGCTGATAGCTTGGGGAAAGGGAGCGGAATCATGGCCTGGATTCTGATTTGTGGCACAGCAGTTCTTCTTTCCTCGGAGGCAGCTTTGGTTCTAGGAAAATCGCCGTTGGCCTCCCATCCCCTGTGGGGCCGAGTTCTATGGGGGCTGATCACATTACCGACGGTCGGCCTCATTCTGTACGGCCTAGGCATCCGGCCTATCTACCTGATGGTCAGGAGGGCCAGTAACGGGGCCACCTGGGTGGATGCCCTGGGCTCTCACTGTCTGGAACTGGGAGTGTTTCTATTTTTCATGGTTCCCGCAAATTTAGGGGGACCGGGCATGACATATTGGCCGAGCCTGGTCGGTACCGCGATATTCAAGTTCTTCCACTATTGCGGGGTTTCGAATGAGCGGCAATTGGAACGGTTGGTCCGGCGGCATGCGCCCTATTTGCGTTACGGCCCGCAGGTGCCGTCGCCATTCGGCCATGAAAGACCAGAGGGGAATAGTTTCCCGGGGCCGGAGCAAACCAGGTGGACCTTTGAAGGGAAAGGGGGCGACTAATGAAAAAACCGGTAAATCGCAACAAAGGGTTCCGGAAAAACGGCAAGGCAGTTGCGGTCATGCTGGTCCTGGTAATCCTGCTCCCTGCTACGTGCGGGGCCACACTTGAAAACGAGATGAAAGGCTTGTTCGACACCATGACCAATATCACCGACGGCGGCTACCACAAGGGCATGGGACGCGGGACGGTGGCGGGACCGTCCGTGGTCATGCGCGGCAATCGAGTGCGCACCGACCTGTTCAATTTCGTGCCCCCGAGCATTAACGCCGGCTGCGGCGGGATCGACATGTTCATGGGGTCTTTCTCTTTTATCGACGCTGATCATTTCGTCAATTTGATGCAGGCCATCGCCACGAACGCCGCCGGCTACGCCTTCAAGCTGGCCCTGGAGACCATGTGTCCCACGTGCGGGCAGGCAATCACATCGTTGCAACGCGCCATGCAGGCCTTGAATGCCACGGCCGGGGATTCCTGCCGCATCGCCGAGAGTGCAGTGAATTTTATGGCGGATAAGATGGGCACTAAGGAACTCGGGGAAAGCTTGAAAGATGGTCCGCTTGCCAGTGCGGCCAAAAACGTTGGGAATGCAGCTGACGCTTTTACGACCTTCCTGGATCAAGTCAACAAGGGATCGAGCACCGAGAATCTGGATGACAATCAAATCAAGAAGATCTTGGGCAACGCCGCCTGGAAGGTGCTGCAGCGCAACGGCTATATGGGATCGGCGTTTGTATCAGGCGACAACGACTTGGCCGAGGCCCTCATGAGCGTCACCGGCACGGTGACGGGGGTGAAGAACGGCGACAGCCCCATACCGGAAATCAAGTTTCATGAGCCTTTATTAGAGGTCAAGGACATCCTGCAGGGAGCCACCCCGGGGACGGGGACCAAGCCCAAAAAGTATCACTGCATCAATGCCGATTGCACGGCAATGACCGATGTGGAGTACGATTTTAAGGGTCTGCAACGGATGGTCAACGAGACCTTGCAGGGCGCCGGTATGGATGACGGGCCGGATTCCTTTATTTTCAAGCTGACTTACAACAGCGGGACGCTGACCGAAAAGGAAAAACAGTTGATCCGGGTGGCGCCCTACCACATGACCAGGCTGCGCAACATGGCGGTCTGCGCCGGGCAGGGCAACCTGGGCAGTTTGCCGGAGTATGCCGAAAGGGCATCGCGGGCGATAGCCCTGGAGGTGTTGGAGCACTATTTGAAAGACGCGTTGGCCTCCATCGGTCATATCTCCCAGAACATCGCCGAGAATATCGGGGGCACCAGCGTAGCCAACGGCCTGATCCCGAAGTACCGGGACATGCTCGCGAAAGTTCAGACCGCCATGCGGCAAGAGCGGGCGGCCCTGGGAGAGAAGCTGACCACGGACCTGGAACAAATCTATCAGTCGTCGCTAAAAAACTGCGACCTGAAACCGGTGCAGATACTCCCTAACAGCAGAAGACAGTAACCAAGGAGAAGTGGACATGGTGCCATCGGTGCTTATCTATGCGCTTACTGGGGTCCTGCTCAGCGCCTGTGTGGCCATGGCGGTCAAACCGGACCGGCGGCGCCGGGCCCTGCGGGCGGCAAGGATAATCTTCTTGCTGGGGCTGCTGTTCGCGGCTTATGAGTTTCTGGTCCCTCAAATTCCGGAGCGGGTCATGCGTCCCTTGGTTTTTTGCCTGTTTCTCATTGCAGGCCCGGCTTTTTTAGGCTGCGACCTGGCGGCCGGCCTCCCCTGGCGGCAGGCATTGGCAAAAAACCGGGGCGGCCTGGTTTTCTCGGCGGGCTGGGGAATTATTGGTCTGCTAGCCATGGTGATGGGGGTATAGGGTGGATATCTGGTGTATCGGAGACATAAATTATTTCGTCAGCGTTTTAAACGCTCTGGCCATGCTGAATAGTTCCGGCCTGTTAATCGACCTGGTCAAGGTCGGCGCAGGTCTGGGCATACTTCTCTTTTTTGTGGAGGTTCTCTATCGCTACTCTGCCGGCGGGGGCGGGGGCCTGCCCTGGGGCAGGTTCGTTCTGATCTTTATCTTATACGGTTTTGCTTTCGGTAGCACCACCACGGTCCACGTTAACGACACCTACACGCTGAAATCGCAGGACGTGGACAATGTGCCCTATGGGGTGGCGGTCGCCGGCAGTTTCCTGTCCAAGATAGCCCACGAAATCACCGTCACCCTGGAACAGGCCTTTTCCCTGCCCCACATGACCGAAAACGGCTTTGCCGGGACACTCCAGACCCTGACCAAGGGCTCCAAATTCATTAACGGTCTGGACGCGCTCTCCGGCGGCAAAATAAGCAAAACTTTAGTTGAATATTGCAACAAATGCACCTCCACGGGAATCAACAAGGGGGAGTTGGACATCAACGCCATTAAGCTGGCCCCGGACACCTGGAGCGCCATGAAGTGGACCTCGGACATCTATTACGCCATAACCTGGCTGCCCAGCGATCCGGCGCAGGGGACGCTGCGGTCCTGTACGGAGGCTTGGGGGCAGATAGACAATTATTTAAGGGGTCCGTTGTGGACTGATATGAACAAATTTCTGCAAGCCCAAATCTGCAACGACGGGGTGGGAACCTGCGATCCGGTGATGACCATGCAAGGCGCCCTGGACAGTCTGACAACCATGGAGCAGGATGCCCGCAACTACATGCTGGCTGCGGTCCTGCTGCCGGTATTTGAGCAGGGCCAGGTGGAGTTCAATAGCTTTATGGGCAAGCCCGAGATGGCCGTCATCGTCGGCCAGGCCCGGGAGCAGCGGAACGCGCAATGGGAGGCGGAGGGTAGCCTGTTCATGAACATCGCCAGGCCCATGATGGCGTTTTTTGAAGGCTTTTTATACGCGCTGGCGCCGTTCATGGCTTTGCTCTTAGGCCTCGGCCAGTTCGGTCTACTGGCCAAGTACTTCATGATGTTCGTCTGGATACAGCTGTGGATGCCGATCATGGCCATTCTAAACCACTACACCCAGGTGGTGGCCCAGCAGAAGTTAAGCGTGGTGATCAACAGCGACATTCCTCTGACGTCCATCCAGGGCCACTTGATGGGGTCCTCAGCCATCAACGACTGGCTGGCCACGGCGGGGGTCCTGGTGGCTTCCACTCCGGCCATCTCCCTGGCTTTGCTGTTCGGCGGCGCGATTACCATGACGCACCTGGCGGGGCGGTTGCAGGCCAGAGATCACATCCAAGAGGACGCTATTCGGCCGCCCGCTATGCAATCGACGCCAATGTTGGCGATACCGTCCTATATGACGGCCCCGAACCTGACGGAAGCTTCGGGACACAAGACCGGCGCTGAGGGTATGTTGGGGACCATAAGCCAATCCGACAGTGTGCGGTCACTGGAGGCATCGACACGGCAAGAAGTTGAGAGCGCCACTCAGACTTTTGGCGAAAAACTGGCGCAGGGTTATGGCGCCATGCAATCCGGCAGCAGCGCGATGACCAGCGGTGTTAGCAGCACCAATGGCACATCCTCGATGATGAGCCAGAGCGAAGGCTTCCTTAGAGGGTACAGCGAGAGACTGGCCTCTAGAGTAGGCCATGATGTATCTCATTCGCAAAGAGTGCAGGGAATTCTGACTGGAGATATGCAGGCCGGACTTCAAGGTTCGACTGGCTCTATCTTACCTGGAGGAAAACTTGGCGCGGGCATCAGGGGCCAGTTGCAGCAAGAATTCGGGACAGATCAGGGCAACCAATATGCCGACCAGATCGAAAGCGACCTTAAGGCCTCCGGATCCCACGACATGCAGGCGATGATGCAGGACAGGCTGGTATACGATTCGTCGCATGGCCAAACGTCGGCGTTCACGCAGGGGTGGGACAGCAAAAAAGTCCAGGATCTCCAGCAAGCCGGGGAAAAGGCTTATACCGCCAGGACAGACTACTCCAAGGCCTCTCAAATGGCGCATTCCCTGACGGGCGATGCGAAGATGGGGAAACTGCAGTTTGCCAAAATCATGATGAACACAAAGGGCTCGGGCGAAGCGGAAGCGCAAAGATTGCAATTTGGCAAAGGGATTGACGTCATGGGAAAAGGCCAATATCAGGAAAATTTGAAATGGGCCCGAGTCCAGCCTGGCGTTAATAAAGATGCCGCTCAATGGGTCGCTCTTGATAAGAGTTTAGGGCAACTGGGGCGTGATGGCGATACGGCTGCCCTCAAAGCCCAGAACGAAATGCGGATGCAGGCCTTCGGTGACTCGGCCGCAGGCTTGGGAGACCCTCAACAGTACAAAAACAAGATCCCCTCCGATGTATCGGCTCAGGGAGAGAGAATTGAGCAGAAGGGACGTGAGATGACGCCTCTGTCCGAAAAGGGGGTTGAGGGGCATATTGATGGTGTGAAGGGCCAGGCGAGCGGAGGCGGCTTTTCCCGGGATCACGTGAGTGGAAATTTTCAAAAGAACGCCGCGTATGTTAATCATGAGAGCGAAGGTAAGATGAAGCAGGACGTATTGGCGGGTCATGATCAGGCCATGACCAACCAGGAGAACTTGATGGGGCCTCTGAAGAACACGGCCCAGAGCGCGACGCAGATGGCGGCAAGCGCCCTTCAAACCGTGCAACAATACGGTAAAGCGAAATTTGGCGGCGTAGAAGGCAGGGCAGGGCTTACGACCGCGTTGGACAAGGTGTCTGACCAAAATTATAAAGGCGATGCCGAGCCGATACAGGCCTTGCAGGATAATCGGGAAATATATCGCCAAAGTCTGGTGGAAGAAGGCAAAGCCTACGGTCTCTCCGATAAGGGGGCAGAACTCTACGCCGCCTACAGAGGGAAGGCCTTCAACAACGCCGTGAAAAATAGTTACGGCCATGATCTGGGGATGAGCAGTCGAAACCCGCAGCAAATCGAAAAAGAGGCGCTGGCGGACCAGACCAAGTTTTACCGGGATCACGGGGTGTCGGCGCAGGAAGCAGGGGAGCGCGCCCAGCGGGATATGCGTTTGATTAAAGAATCGGGCGAGTACGGGGGCATCAATTACGCCGCCCCGGTGGGGCAGATACGCCAGAAGATGGACAATCTGGAAAAGTCGGCCCAGGAGTCGAGGCACGAGATAGTTATGGGTGGCCCGGGGCCGGGATCTCGGGGGGTAAAGCCTCTGAACGATCAGGTTCGCAAGCAAGTCGCCGGGCATGATGACATTATTCAGCGGGCCTCGCAAAAATATGGGGTGGATGCGAACCTGATTCGGGGGGTGATAGCGCAGGAGAGCGAGGGGAAGACAGGGGCTACAGGACGCGTGGCCAAAAGTGGGCAGGCCATGGGTTTGATGCAGTTGATGCCGGAAACGGCACAAAGCCTGGGGGTGAAAGATCCTTATAACCCAGAGCAAAATATCATGGGTGGCACCAAATACCTGGCGGGTCTGTTGAAGCAGTATCATGGAAGGGAAGACTTGGCTCTGGCGGCCTATAATGCGGGGCCAGACAATGTGGATAAGGGCAAGGCCATGAGCTTCAAAGAAACCAGGCATTATGTCCCCCAGGTTTTGTCCAATAAAGAACAGTTTGCCGCGGTGGACACTGGAACCCTGGCGAAGGAGACGACGGGGCTTGACGACCGCCAGGGCAAGATTGATTACGCGGAGTTGCAGAAGAGAGCCGGGGTGAAGGATTAACCTGGCTCGGAAGGAGAATCGAATGTTCAACAACAACAAAAGAATCGTTATTTTGGTGATACTGATTGTTCTGCTTTTTGTCGGGCAGTTATGGGCACAGACTGCCGTTTTGGGCTTTCAATTGGGTAAATCCACTTATAACGAGGTGAAGAAAAAGTTGCCGGAGGGAGTTAAGGTTGAGCAAGACGATGGCGTATCCGATACATTCTACGGCGGTCCATCCTTCTTTACCACTGATGCAGGTTATGGCATTGACGGACTCAAGAGAGTGCATTTTTGCTTTGACAAAAAACAAATCCTTGCAGAAGTTAGCGTATCTTTGGAAGGCCGGCGTTTGGATGACATCAAAAAGATCCTTACCTCAAAATATCGGCCAGTGCGTTCGAAAAATCCCAAAGCTCCTTTGTTGTTTAAGGCGAACTGTGATTACGTTTACCTGTTTCTCCCGTGGGATAAGGACATTGTAGTGGATTACATGACGGCCGCGGTATACCAACAGAAGCAGTTAGCGGCGGGCCAGACCGTCGAGCGTAAAAAGGCGCGAGAGCAGAGAGAGAAGCGGGAACATCAGAAGGCGTTGGAGCGGGAGGCGGCTAAATTTTGATAGCCAGGGGAATTTTTCAGGTGGAATGCGCTTCTTTATACGTCTTTAAAATGGCATTTATCCGGGTCTGGTTATCCATGCCGCTGATCGTTATTTCGGATCGGGCGGGATAGCAGCGCAGGGGTTGGTCAACTTCCTGGGAGCGGCGGTGAGATGTGGACAGTTCTAAAAGTTTCCGGAGGCTAATTTATTTCTTCACAATTATCATACTTTGTGTATTATGTAGATATGGAAAAGGCCTTCTCAAATGCTGAGTTGTCCAAAATAATCGACAAAACATCCAGGTTTGTAATCGACTGGTCCGCACGTGGCCTGATTGAAGCGGACATAACCCCGGCCACAGGGCCGGGTAGTCGGCGGCGTTACTCTTATCAGGCATTATTGAGGGCGGCGCTGGGTATCTACCTTAAAGATCATTTTGGAATGTCACGGAATGTTATAAAGCGTATTATAGAGGACCTCTGGAATGGAGATTTTTTTGTACTTTGGAGTGCTGATTTTGTTGAACCGGCTCATAATGAACGATCATCTGGTTGCTTAGTAATTTTGTTTTATGATAATGGGCACTATAAATTAGTAAAATATAGGGATCATATTAGCCAAGTCATGCCTGAGTTAGCTTCTCAATTGAAAGATATAAGAAAGACCGGTCTCATAATAATCAATATTGTCTTGGTAGACTTGGGAGTGTTAAAGGGTAATATTGATAAGAGGATTAAGGCGTTAGGTTAGGCCAAAAGGAGGCGTCCCATGTTGAGCTTGATTTTTTTGTTGGTGCTTGGTTGGCTGCTGTATAAGGCGTTTTTTCCATGTGTGTCGCCGTACTATGGCAAGGTTCCGACTGACGACAAGATTCTCCAATGCAACCATAGGGGCCTAGTGGGGCATTGTCAAGAGGATGAGCACCTGCTCGGAGACCTCTCTATCGACCTTAAAAATAACGGGCAGCGCCTGGTTCCTTTGGATGAGGATTATTGGAATCCACGCAAGAGTGACAACGATCTATTTGGTAGCCCCGACCATTGTCATAACGACTACTGGTCAAGTGGCAAGAGCCCGTTTGGGGATTAGTAAGAAACGTTAACGCGTGGAAAAAGCCATGGCGTCACCGCGATACATCCAAGCGTCTAAGGTCCGGGAGTATGTTTTTTGTCATCGCTCCTGGGCTTATCGCCAGCGTGGAGTTAAGCCGCCTCCGGAGGCGGTGGCGCAGAGAGAAGTACGTATTGAACACGGCCTCCAGTATCATCGTGAACATGGAGAGGCGGTTTGTAGGGCCGGACAGCAATTAAGGACTGGAGCTTTACTCGTCAAGGTCGGCCTATCGGTGATTGTTTGGGGATTTTTGACATGGTGGTACTTGTCCTCCTCTTAGCAGGGCTGGCGATCCTGGTGATCGGTTACTGTTGGCTGGCCAGGGGCCGGGCTGCAGAAAAGCGGCTGGGCGTTCCTGTGGAGAGTATTCGCGCTGCGGATGTTGGGGTTAAGGTACCGCTGAATTGCAGAGTCGAAAAGACCTTAATTTCTAAAAAGTATCAAGCAAAAGGTAAGCCAGATTATATCACCGGTCACCATGATGAATTTGTGCCGATTGAGGTCAAATCGGCCAGAGTGCGGGAACCGCGAGAAAGCGATAAATATCAGTTGTTGACTCAGTGTTTTCTCTCCGAAGAAGAAGGCCGTTCTGTCACACACGGTCGGTTGGTGTACGCCAACAGTTATTTCGATATTCCGTATGGCCCAAGAGAGAGGCAACAAGTATTGCAGGTGCTTGAGGAAATGAGAAAAGCCGAAAAATTGCCCTTAAATGACATCCCGGGAAAACAAGATTACAGATGCAAAGGGTGTGCGTATCGGACCTTATGCCGTGTCCCGTGAAAGACACTTTAGTGAAATTTGGAGGCCCGCAGAAGCCCTTGATTTACTGGCCCTTCAGAGAATGGAGGTTCACCCGGTGTCCCCTAACTGAACCCAACCTACTCGCCCTCTCGTGGGTCTCCCCAGCCTCCACTACCCGTCCCCAAGGTTAAAGAAGATCGTAGTAAAATAGAAGAGCGTCATAAACCTCCCAGCCTCTCTGCAAACCCCCGTGGATAAGTTAGCCGTTGAAGATCTTTTCGAGATATGATCAAAAGTTGTGTTTAGGGAGTAGGTGGTGTATCCACTGGTTAGGCTGATCAGCGACAATTAAAACTCCCGAAGAGGAAAAATAATTGACGTTGATCATTAGGCCGTGACCGAATCTATTCACACCCATAAGGAGATTTCCCGAAATGGACGTTCCACGGATCTTCAACATGACCGAAAGTGCTCACCGC
>JALNYP010000106.1 GCA_023229795.1 Syntrophobacterales bacterium | reverse complement strand
ACCTGGAAGACCCAACAGATTGCCGCGGGGGACCTGGAGCAGAAGGTTGACTTCATGGGGGATTTCTCCACCGCCTTCAACACCATGACTCAGCAGTTGAAGGACTCTCATGAGCAACTCGAGCGCCGTAATCAGTTCATCCGGGAGACCTTCGGCCGCTATACGAGCGACGACATCGTGGATGTGCTCCTCGATATGCCCGAAGGGCTCAAGCTCGGAGGAGAAAAGCGCCAGGTGACGCTGCTGATGTCCGATCTGCGCGGCTTCACCGCCCTGGCCGAGCGGCTTGAAGCCGCCGAGGTAGTGGCCTTGCTCAATCATTACCTCTCGGTCATGGTCGAGCTTATTCATCGGCACGGCGGCACCATCGACGACATCATCGGAGACGCCATCCTGGTAATATTCGGCGCCCCCGTGGCGATGCCGGATGCGCCCCAGCGGGCCGTCCGCTGCGCCCTGTCGATGCAGAAGGCGATGCGCGGGGTGAATGAACATAACTCCCACATGGGGTGGCCCGAAATCGAAATGGGGATCGCTCTGCATACAGGGGATGTGGTGGTAGGCAACATCGGCTCGACGAAACGATCGAAATATGGGGTCGTGGGGCAGCCGGTCAACCTGACGGCTCGCATCGAGAGCTTTACCGTCGGCGGGCAGGTGCTCGTCTCCCCCACCCTGATAAGCGCCGTCCAGGATGGTCTTATCGTGGGCGAGGAGACCAAGGTCCACGGCAAGGGTATGCAAAAGGCCCTCAGATGTCGGGAGTTGCTGGGCCACGCCGACCACCCGGAGCTTTTGCTGGAGGAAGAAAATACGACCTTCACCACCCTTGCTGAGCCAATTCCGTTTCAATACCTTGTGCTCACCGGCAAGCACCTCGACGGCCAGATGCAGCCCGCGGCCCTGGTCGAGATCTCCCAGAGGCGGGCGGTGGTCGAGGTCACCGGCCAGTTAGCCCAACATGCCAACCTCATGCTCCGGTTGAACGTTGAGACCGGCGGAGAAGAGCCGCCGCAGTGGTACGCCAAGGTGATCAAACTCCTCGACGAGTCAAGCCGGCGCTATCTCATCCACTTTACCTCGGTTCCACCCGGGATGGTGGCGTGGTTGCACCGGCTGGCGCATGAGGCCGAGATCGACCAAACAGCATAAGCCGCCTTTCCACCCTGTGCCGCCAAAACTATTTTCCCGGAAGTTTTTGGCAGCGCTCTAAAAAATCTCCTGGGTTGGGCACCGGTTTTTTTGCCCTTCGGGGTTACTCTAGATCAGGGCAAAACCCGCAGTCAGGCAGATGCAGCTGCCGACTAATAACATATGAACCACCGCCCCAATTATGCTATCTTTTAGCAAAATTCAGCATTCCTCATTACTATAAAAGCCGCGTTTCCTCTACCCGCAAGCTTAAGCCAGGGCAGGTTGAAGCCTACGGGGCGGAAAGAATTTTCAGAGATTTTCATTGGCGGTGACCTTGAGATCATGAAAGTTCGTTCAGGGTGGATCAAAACCTGTGGTCAATGGCCTGATAGTTCAGGCCAAGTCCGTGCTCCTTTCGGGTGTACTTATGACCTTCAAACCAAATTTTGAGAAACATGACTTGTCGGAGCGCCGTCTGTCCGGTAGTTGGCACAGGCGCTGGTGGATATGGCTGCTGGCCGCGGGTCTTTTAGGGATCGTCGCCTACACCCAGCTAAGCAGGCCGGGCAAGACCACCGGGGGCTCGGCCAAATCGGGGGCGCCGCTGCAAAGTGTTCCGGTCACCGCGGCCACAGCCGCCCGGGGTGATATCCCCATCTATCTTACCGGGCTGGGCACGGTCACGCCGCTGCGTACCGTCACCGTGAAAAGCCGGGTGGATGGAGAGTTAATGAAGGTGTATTACCGGGAGGGACAGATGGTCAAAAAGGGCAACCTCCTGGCGGAAATCGACCCGCGGCCGTTTCAGGCCCAGTTGACCCAGGCCGAGGGGCAGATGGTGCGCGACCAAGCCCTGCTGAAGAACGCCAGACTGGACCTGAAGCGCTACCAGGCCTTATCCCAAGAGGACTCCATCGCCGAGCAGCAGTATGCTACCCAGAAGTCCCTGGTACGTCAGCTCGAGGGCACCGTCAAGTTCGATCAGGGGCAGATCGACAACGCCAAACTGCAGATCATTTACTCCCGGATCACCGCCCCTGTCAGCGGGCGCATCGGCCTGCGGGTCGTGGACCCGGGCAATATCATTCACGCCACCGATACCACCGGGCTGGCCATCATCACCCAGCTCGAACCCATCACGGTCATTTTTACCATCCCCGAGGACAACCTGCCGGCGTTGCTCGATAAGCTCAAGGCGGGAGTGCGCCTGGCGGTGGATGCCTATAACCGCGAGCAAACCAAAAAGTTGACCACAGGGCATTTGCTGACGCTCGACAACCAGATCGATCCCAACAGCGGCACGGTCCGGCTCAAGGCGGAGTTCGCCAACCAAGGCCATGAGCTCTTCCCCAACCAATTCGTCAATGCCCACCTGCTTCTGGACACCAAGCGGGGGGCCACGGTAGTTCCGACGGCCGCCATCCAGCGCAGCCCCCAGGCGACCTTCGTTTACCTGGTGAAAGCCGATCAGACCGTGACGGTGCGCCAGGTGAAGGTCGGCCCCATTGCCGGAGATCACGCCGCCATTGACGAGGGGATCTCACCCGGGGACCTCGTGGTGGTGGAGGGCGCGGAGAGATTACGGGAAGGCAGCAAGGTCATGGTGAAAGGTCAAGGCCAGGACAACCCCGGCAAGTCATGAATCCTTCCCGCCTCTTCATCCTGCGGCCGGTGGCGACCACCCTGCTGATGGTGGCCATTCTGCTGGCCGGCGCCGTGGCTTACTACCAGTTGCCGGTTTCCGCCCTGCCCCAAGTCGATTACCCGACCATTCAGGTGCTCACCTTTTTCCCGGGCGGCAGCCCCGACGTCATGGCGTCCTCCGTCACCGCGCCGTTGGAGCGCCAGTTCGGGCAAATGCCGGGGCTGAAGCAGATGACCTCCAACAGTTCCGGCGGCAGTTCGGTCATTATTCTGCAATTCAGTCTGCAGCTCAGCCTGGACGTGGCCGAACAGGAGGTGCAGGCCGCCATCAATCAGGCGGCCACCTTCCTGCCGAAAGACCTGCCCAATCCGCCGGTCTATAGCAAGGTCAATCCCGCGGATGCCCCGATCCTCACCCTGGCCCTCACCTCGGACACCCTGCCGCTGCCCAAAGTCGAAGACCTGGCGGACACCCGGCTCGCCCAGAAGATTTCCCAGTTGCCGGGGGTGGGCCTCGTCAGTATCAGCGGCGGGCAGCGGCCGGCGGTGCGGATTCAGGCCAACCCCACGGCCCTCGCTGCCTACGGCCTGACCCTGGAAGACCTGCGCACCGCCATTGCCGCGGCCAACACCAACCAGGCGAAGGGCGGCTTTGACGGCCCGCGCCAGTCGTCGGTCATCGGGGCCAACGATCAGCTCTTCACCGGCAAGGATTACCGGCCGCTGATTGTCGCCTTTGTCAACGGCGCGCCGGTGCGGCTGTCCGACGTGGCCGACGCCATCGACCACGCCGAAAACGTCAAGCAGGCAGCCTGGATGAATGACACCCCGGCGGTGATCGTCAACATTCAGCGGCAGCCGGGCTCCAATGTCATCGAGGTCGTCAACCGGGTGAAAAAGCTGCTGCCGCAGTTGCAGAGCGCCCTGCCGCCGGCGGTGCACCTGACCGTGCTGACCGACCGCACCACCACCATCCGCGGGTCCGTCGAGGACGTGCAATTCGAGCTGATGCTGGCCGTGGTCCTGGTGGTGCTGGTGATCTTTTTGTTTCTGCGCAATCTCCGGGCCACGGTCATTCCGAGCGTGGCCGTGCCGCTCTCCCTGGTGGGCAGCTTCGGGGTGATGTACCTGATGGGATTCAGCCTGAACAATCTCTCGCTGATGGCCCTGACCATCGCCACGGGCTTTGTGGTGGATGACGCCATCGTTATGATCGAGAATGTCACCCGCTATCTCGAAATGGGAGATCCGCCGCTCACTGCGGCCCTGAAGGGCTCGGAGCAGATCGCCTTCACCATCCTGTCCCTGACCGTGTCGCTGATCGCGGTGCTGATTCCGGTGCTGTTCATGGGCGAGGTGGTGGGCCGGCTGTTCCGCGAGTTTGCCGTTACCCTCGGGGTGACCATCCTGATCTCGGCGGTGGTGTCGCTGACGCTGACCCCGATGATGTGCGCCCGGCTGCTCAAGCATACCCCGGAAGAGGAGCAAAGCCGGCTGTTTCAGGCCTCCCAGCGGATCTATGACGGCATCATCGAGTTCTACGGCACGACCCTGCGCTGGGTGCTGAAGCACCAGACCGGGACGCTGCTGGTCGCGGTGGCGACCCTGGTCATGACGGTGCTCCTATACCTGGTGGTTCCCAAGGGTTTCTTTCCGGTTCAGGATACCGGCATCATCCTGGGGATCTCGGAGGCCCCGCAACGCATCTCGTTCGCGGCCATGGCCGAGCGGCAGCAGGCCCTGGCCCGGGTGATTCTTCAGGACCCGGCCGTCGAGAGCCTGTCCACTTTCATCGGGGTGGACGGCACCAATATTACCCTAAACAGCGGGCGGGTGCTGATCAATCTGAAGCCCCTGGGACAACGGCAAGGAAGCGCCAGCGATATTATCCGCCGCCTGACCCCGCGGCTCGCCAAGCTCGAAGGCATCACGCTCTACATGCAGCCGGTGCAGGACCTCACGGTGGCGGATCGCATCAGCCGGACCCAATACCAGTACAGTCTCGAAGACCCTGATATCGACGAATTGAACCTTTGGGCCCCCAGGCTGGTCGAGGCCCTGCGGAAGCGGCCGGAACTTCAGGATGTGAGCAGTGATCAGCAAGACCAGGGGTTGGAGTTCTTTCTGACCATCGACCGCAGCACGGCTTCGCGCCTGGGGATCACGCCGCAGCTCATCGATGATACCCTCTACGACGCCTTCGGGCAGCGCCAGGTGTCCACGATCTTCACCCAGTTGAACCAGTATCGCGTCGTGTTGGAGGTCAAGCCCGACTTTCAGCAGAACCCCAGCAAGCTGGACGCGCTTTATATCCGCAGCGCCGGCGGCGGCAAAGTGCCGCTGAGCGCCATCACCCAGTTCGAAGAGAAGACCGGCCCGCTGGCCATCAGCCACCAGGGGCAATTTCCGGCCACCACCCTGTCGTTCAATCTGGCCCCGGAGGCCTCCCTGGGTGAAGCGGTGCAGATCATGGAGGAGGCCACCAAAAAACTGGGACTGCCGGCCAGCATCCGGGGCAGTTTTCAGGGCACGGCCCAGGCCTTCCAGGCCTCGCTGGCCAACGAACCGCTATTGATCCTGGCAGCCCTGATAACGGTCTATATCGTGTTGGGGGTGTTGTACGAGAGCTATATCCACCCCATTACCATCATCTCCACCCTGCCGTCAGCCGGGGTCGGCGCGATTCTGGCGCTGCTCCTCTGCCGCACCGAATTCAGTGTCATTGCCCTGATCGGCATTATCCTGTTGATCGGCATCGTCAAAAAGAACGGCATCATGATGGTGGACTTCGCCCTCGACGCCGAACGCCGGGAAGGCAAGCCCCCGGAGGAGGCGATTTATCAGGCCTGCCTGTTGCGGTTCCGGCCCATCATGATGACGACCATGGCCGCGCTCTTGGGGGCGCTGCCCCTGGCCATAGGCACCGGATTGGGCTCCGAGCTGCGCCACCCGCTGGGCATCTCCATTGTCGGGGGGCTGATTTTCAGCCAGGTGCTCACCCTCTATACGACTCCGGTCATCTACCTCTGGTTCGACCGGCTGGCTAAACGCCTGCACCGGGGCCGTTCCGGAGAGGGGCCGCAGGGAGACTCCACGGAACCGGCATGAACATCTCGGCCGCCTTCATCAAAAGACCGGTAGCGACGACGCTGCTCACGGTCGGCCTGGCGCTGGCGGGGATCCTGGCCTTTCATTTCCTGCCCGTATCCCCCCTGCCGCAGGTGGACTTCCCGACCATCCAGGTATCGGCCAGTCTTCCGGGGGCCCAGCCCGAAACCATGGCGACCTCGGTGGCGGCGCCCCTGGAACGGCAATTCGGGCGCATTGCCGGGGTGACCGAGATGACCTCGTCCAGTTACCGGGGGGTCACCAGCATCGTGTTGCAGTTCGAGTTGAGCCGCAACATCAACGGGGCCGCCCGGGACGTCCAGGCCGCCATCAATGCGGCGGAAAGCTATCTGCCGCCGAGTCTGCCCAGCCTCCCCACTTATCGCAAGGTCAACCCGGCCGACGCCCCGATTCTCATTCTGGCCCTCACCTCCGACATCTCCACCAGGGCGGTCATGTATGATGCGGCCTCCACCATTCTCCAGCAAAAAATCTCCCAGGTGGATGGAGTCGGCACGGTATTCGTAGGGGGCGGATCGCTGCCCGCGGTCCGGGTGGAGCTGAACCCCAATACGGTGCACAAGTACGGTATCGGTCTCGAGGACATGCGCGGCCTGCTGGCCAGCACCAACGTCAACCGGCCCAAGGGACAACTGGCGGACGCGGCCCACAGCCGGGAGATCAGGACCAACGATCAGCTCTTCAAGGCCGAGCAGTACCGGGATCTGATCGTGGCTTTCCGCAACGGGGCGCCGATCCGATTGGCGGACCTGGGGGAGGTCCAGGATTCCGTGGAGGATGTGCGCACCGAGGGGTTGCTGAACGGCAAAACCGCGGTGATGGTGGTTATCTTCAGAGCGCCGGGGGCCAACATTATCGACACGGTGGACCGGATTCGCGGCCTGTTGCCCCAATTGAAAGCCTCCATTCCCCAGAACATCAACCTGTCGGTCACGGTGGACCGCAGCCCGCCGATTCGCAAATCATTGCAGGATGTGGAACGCACCCTGGTGCTCTCGGGCACCCTGGTCATTCTCGTGGTGTTCGCCTTCCTGCGGAATGTCCGGGCCACCCTCATCCCGGCGGTGGCGGTGCCGGTGTCGCTCATCAGCACCTTCGGGGTGATGTACCTGTGCGGCTACAGTCTGGACAACCTTTCCCTGATGGCGCTCACCATCGCCACGGGCTTTGTGGTGGACGACGCCATTGTGGTGATCGAAAACATTACCCGCTACATTGAAAAGGGAATGCCTCCCTTGCAGGCGGCGTTCCGGGGCGCCCGGGAGATCACCTTCACGGTCCTGTCCATGAGCGCGTCGCTGGTGGCGGTCTTCATACCGCTCTTGTTGATGGGCGGCATGGTCGGCCGTTTATTCCGCGAATTCTCCGTGACGCTGTCCGCGGCCATCCTGGTCTCACTCGTGGTCTCCCTGACGACCACTCCCATGATGTGTGCGGCGCTCCTCAGGCCGGAGAAAGAAGGCCAGGCTCACGGGATCCTCTTCAAAGCCAGCGAGAAGGGGTTCGAACTGCTGCGCCACACCTACGATATCAGCCTCCGCTGGGCTTTGCGGCATCCTCGCTTTATGCTCTCTCTGGTGCTGTTGACGCTAGCGGTCAATATCGGCCTGTTTATGTATATTCCCAAGGGTTTCTTCCCGGAGCAGGATATCGGCCGCGTCACTGGAACTATCCAGGCCTCCCAGGACATCTCGTTTCAGGCGATGCGGCGGAAGCTGTTGGAGGTGGTGAACGTCATCAAGAAAGACCCGGACGTAATCGACGTGTTGGGCTTCTCCGGCGGCCCCGGCGGCGGCGGCTCCACCACCAATACGGCCCGCATGTTCGTGTCGTTGAAGCCCTTCGAGGAAAGGAAGTCCACGGCGCGCCAGGTGATTGCCAGGCTCCGGCGCAATCTCTCCCAAATCGCGGGGGCTCCCACCTACCTGCAGCCGGTTCAGGATTTGCGGATCGGCGGGTTCGCCAGCGCCGCCCTCTATCAATTTACCCTCCGGGGCGAGAACCTGGAGGAGCTGAATACCTGGGGGCCGCGGGTGTTGCAGAAAATGCGCACCTTGCCCGAACTGGTGGATGTCAACAGTAACCAACAGGATAAAGGCCTGCAATCGTCTCTGGTCATCGACCGCGACACGGCCTCCCGGTTCGGCCTCACGGCCCAGAGCATCGACGACACCCTGTACGACGCCTTCGGGCAGCGCCAGGTGTCCATCACCTACACCCCGCTCAACCAGTACCACGTGGTGATGGAGGTGGCCCCGCCCTATTGGCAGCGCCCCGAAACCCTGCGCCAGATCTACGTACATTCCCCCAGGGGGTTCGAGGTGCCGCTGAGCGCCTTCACGCGGTACCAGCCCACCGCCACGCCGCTGTCGGTGAACCATCTGGGGCAGTTTCCGGCGGTCACCACCTCCTTCAATCTGGCCAGGGGGTATGCCCTCGGAGATGCGGTGGAGGCGATCGAGGCTGCCACCAGGGAGATGGGGCTGCCGGCCAGCATCCGGGGAAATTTTATGGGGACGGCTGAGGCCTTCAAGGCCTCCCTGGCCAACGAGCCTTACCTGATCCTGGCGGCGCTCCTGGCGGTGTACATCGTGCTGGGGATCTTGTACGAGAGCTACGTCCACCCGATCACGATTCTCTCCACTCTTCCCTCGGCGGGGGTGGGGGCCCTGGTCACGCTGATAATCTGCGGGATGGATTTAAGTATTATTGCGGTCATCGGCATCATCCTCCTGATCGGCATCGTCAAGAAGAACGGCATCATGATGGTGGACTTTGCCCTGGAGGTGGAGCGCCACGAAGGCAAAAGTTCCCGCGAGGCGATCTATGAGGCGTGTCTGCTGCGATTCCGCCCGATCATGATGACGACCATGGCGGCGCTGCTGGGAGCATTGCCGCTGGCGCTGGGCACCGGAGTGGGGTCCGAGCTGCGCCGCCCCCTGGGCATTTCCATCGCGGGCGGGCTGGTCTTCAGTCAGATGATGACTCTCTATACCACGCCGGTGATTTATCTCTATCTGGACCGCTTCCGGCTCTGGGTTAACCGCCTGCGCCGGGCGCCAGGACCGGTAAAGAACGGGAGTGAGATTGGTGTCCCCTGATAAATCGCAGCATATGAATCGAGCCCAAATTGAAGGCTAGGCGGGTTATAGCGAATGCCAAAAATTTTTTCCGTTATGGCACACACTCAAAAAACCAAAATCTCCCCTACCCCCCTTTGTCAAAGGGGGGAACTACAAGGAATTGCTTTAAAAGTCCCCCTTTGAAAAAGGGGGATTTAGGCAGCAATGTCCGGTTAGGTATTTGCATGGGCGTAATCCCTTTTCTGCTGAAGGTCAGGGGGATAACTATCCCGAAACCGAGCCTCATTTTGGATGCTAATGCGTAATTCTCTGACTCTTTTGATGCTAACCTTTTCCTGGAAGTGCTTATGGCAATAGATGGCCAACAAGAGGTAGGTGATGAGGC